>NZ_JAMYOG010000018.1:0-113728 GCF_040319725.1 Mesorhizobium sp. M0894
AGCGCGCTCCGGAAGACCGGCGACAGCGCTAAACTGGGGAAGATTCAAACGGCACTTCTGGGGAGTATTGAGCCGGCATCGACACTATGCCGAGCCACCACCGCGCGATGGCCGCGTCTATAAGACCTTTTGTGGGACCTGAACCTGAGGTTCGTTGCGAAGAGATGCGTTGGATGACGAAAAAGAGCGCTCGATCGCGCGAGCGACGTTCCGGCTAGCATTCCAAGCTTTGCGCTCCGGCATCGCAGGATCGTGCTGGAAATGTCCCATCGTGCTTCTCCTTCGGGCACTATCGGCCGGAAGGGAAGCGAAAGGGGACCAGTCGGCAGCGGGGCCGTTTGCCGACCTTCCGGTTCTGGGTCGACGGCAGCGGATAGCCGCCATTTCAATCGGCTGTCCTAGTTGGAATGAAAACGAAAGTTCAATCTCATCGAGCCAGCCATCGCCAATCCTTTTCCCAAAGGGGTGGTAGTGATAGAAGCGGGTTCTGCTGGGAGGCCCTCGTAGGCCGAAGACGCGGCCACCGAAGGGGCGGACGGTTGCTCTCGGCCTCGATCTCCGAGTTTTCACAGGAAGTTGCGTGTGAACGAGGGGCTGGTTATGCATTTGGCTACCGGAAGTACCCTTATGAAAACTGGGCATTAAGGAAGACAACCTAAAATTGCACAGTCAGTAGACTGCGGCATTTTTATCGGAGCCTCTGGCGGCGGCCTCCTTTTGGCTTATCATTGTGAGAGAGAGAGAGGACGCCTGCGGCGCGAGTCGTTGGTGGAAGTAGCGAGATTGGAGATGACAAGAACCGGAGCGATACGTAGGACAGAAGACACTGGCTATTCCGGTGACCGTACGTCCTCGCAGTTTTCCCTGCAGGCCCTGGTGGCTGAGGCGCGTGCCCAGCAGCAGAACGGGATCGCCGAGCGTATCGTCGACGCGATGGCCTCCGACAGCAGGAAACGAAGAAGCGTGGCCCGCCCGCAAAGTTATCATGTCCCGCTGGAACTGAGCGAAATGCTCGTTGAGCTCAAGGCAGATCGCAGGCTCAAGGACCTGATCCTGTCTCCCGAGGTCTCGACAGAGGTGCAGGAATTCATCAGCGAGTACGCCGACATGGCGTTGCTGAGGTCGCATGGCCTCGAGCCGCGACACAAAGTGCTGCTCGTAGGCCCGCCCGGGACGGGCAAGACGAGTCTGGCCGAAGTCTTTGCCCATGAGCTGAGGATGCCGTTCTATGTCGTGAGATACGACGGCCTGATCGGCAGCTTCCTTGGTGAGACGGCCACTCGCCTCCGCAAGCTCACCGATTTCGTGGCCAGCCAGCGATGCGTCGTGTTCTTCGACGAATTCGACACCGTCGGCAAGGAACGGGGTGACACTCAGGAGACCGGCGAGATCAAGCGCGTCGTCAGTTCGCTCCTCCTTCAGATGGACTCGATCCCAACGAACTGCGTGATCGTATGTGCCACGAACCACCCCGAACTTCTCGACCGCGCTGTGTGGCGGCGGTTCGAACTCCGGGTGGACGTACCCCTGCCAGGGTCGCAGGAAATTTCGCAATGGTTTAACAGACTACGCAAGGACTTCGGTGCCGCCATCGCATCAGTTGAGAAAGAATTCGTCAGCACGTTGAATGGAATGAATTTCTCGGATATCGAAGCCTTTACCTTGGATGTTAGGCGAAAGATCGTTCTGTCCCGAGGAAAGCTTGCGGCCGATCAAGCACTGGCTGAAGGGTTGGCGAAGCTACGGCAGAAGCGGTCAACGCCGGGGGAGACGGATCATAGCAGACAGACCGATAATAAGGATCCGTCGAAGAGACGACGTATTAAGGCGGATAAAAGGCCGCCGGAAGGCCCGCTTCCCGAGGGCACGCTCATCTGAGGAGCAATCGAGGCGCCTTGCCCCGGGCATAGCCCTCATTAGGGATTCGCTTGCGGCCCAGGCTTCGACGAATCCCGTCTTCGCATCGCCCGAACGCGCCCTGGTTTTCGAGACCATAGGTCCCGTAGACAGGTTCGTCGCCGCCGCATCTCAGCTGGGATTCGAATGGCTGACGGAAGACTACGCTGGCTCGGAGCCTGATACAGTTAGCGACGACAACACAGTGCTGGACGACCTTCCGGCGGACGATCCGGCGATGGCTCGTCTTTACCTCACCATGCCAACTGAGAACGGCATGCGCCAACTGCTGGCAATGTGGCGGAGATTCGAGACGAAGCTCGCACCCAGGGAGGACGAGAAGGATTGGTGGAAGATATTCGGTTACCTGTCGAAGATCCGCGTCTGGAACGCAACGGACCGCATTGAACCGGCGACGCAGTTGTTCATCGACCGCCGCATGGCCCGTGACGCCGCGGGATCTGTCCGGCTTGAACTCGACCTCTGGTTCCACGAGGACGAAAGCGTTCGCATGAACGCCAAGGAGTCGCTGGAAGGAATCCTTGCCGCGATTGGCGGCAGGATTGTCGACTTCGTCACCATTGAGCCAATCCGCTACCAGGTCGCGCTGATCGAGGTTCCAGCCCAGCAGGCCGTGGATGTCCGCTCCCGGACAGGCGCCCTGGCCAATGCCGACCAAGTTATGTCGATCCGGCCGCAGTCTCTGTATTCCGCGGCTCCGCTGAGTGAACCGATAGAGTCCGAACAAAATTCTGCACAGGGGCCGGTGCAAGAACTCCGCCCCGCGGTCGCGGCGATCCTCGACGGTTATCCTATGCAGAACCACGCCCTGCTGGCCGGCAGGGTCGACGTCGTCGAAGTGGACATCACGGGCGACTCGGTCCCTGTCGAGCGTCGCTTCCACGGGACCGCGATCGCATCGCTCGTGCTTCACGGCGACCTCGCGAACGGCGAGGACCCTCTGACACGGAGGCTTAAGGTGGTCCCTGTCTTGGCCGCACCGCAACACCTGAATGACGAACGCACCCGCGAGGATCTGCTTCCCCTCGGCGTCATCTACCGGGCGGTAGTGGCGCTCAAAGAGGACGATGGCCTTTTTGGACCATCCGGTCCCGATGTCCTGATCATCAACCATTCGCTTTGTGACGCCGAAGGGCCATTCGTCCGGCGGCCCACCCCATGGGCAAAGCTGCTTGACTGGCTCTCCGAGAAGTATGGGATCCTTTTCGTAGTCAGCGCCGGGAACATCACGGGACAGTTCCCTTCGGGCTATTCCGACCACGCCTCGTTCAACTCCGCCGCCCCGCTCGAACGGCAGATCGCTCTCCTCCGCGCGGTCGAAGCCAGTAAGGGGATGCGCAGCCTTCTCAGTCCGGCTGAAGCCATGACCGCCCTCAGCGTTGGCGCCGTCCACGCGGACGGAGCAGGAGACTGCCCGTCTGAAGCGATGGACCCTTTTTCTGCCGTTGGCGTCACCAACATAGGCTCCGCTATCGGTCCGGGGATCAACCGCGCGCTAAAACCCGACATCGTGGAAGCGGGAGGAAGACAGGTTGCGAACGCTTCTAACCAGCCGGCCGGGCATCATATATGGCCCAGCGAGATTGGCCACATAGGCCTGAAAGCCGCCGCACCCGATCCCTTCACCGGATCCTCCTCCAAGACGAGGCGTTCAACAGGAACCAGCAACGCGGCCGCGCTCGTTACCAGAGCCGGCGTGCGGATCATCGATGCGCTGGAAGAAGTGCTGGCCGAAGACGGGACAGCGCTCCGGGATTTCAGTCGGGCATCCCTTGCGACGAGAACCCTCCTGGTGCACGGCGCGAGGTGGGGCGACGCCGGGACCTTGCTGGAGGCCGCATATCCACCCCCGGGATTGGGCCAGTGGCGGAGGCGCAGGGGTATCATCACGAAGTTCCTGGGATATGGCAGGCCGAGCTACGATCAAGTGATCGAAGGCGCGAGCAACAGGGTCACGCTACTTGCCGATGACGAGATCAGGCATGAACAGCTTCACGAGTATCGCGTACCGATTCCGACGAGCATGGTCCGGTCACGGGAAATCCGCAGAATCACGATGACGCTCTCCTGGATGCCTCCGATGCATCCGACCTCCATCGCCTATCGCGGAGTGACGTTGGACGTGGTGGATCAGGCGGGACAGCGCAAGTTCTGGCGCGGAGTGAAGACGATCATGCAGCCTCATCCCGACGACATGCGCAGAGGCACGTGCGCCCATTTCATCCTTGAAGGGAACAACAGCACCGCCTTCGTCGATTCCAACGGCCTGTTCATCGGTGTGCAGGCGAGAGCTCTCAACGCCCACTTCCACCAGAGTTCGGTGCCGTACGCGCTGGCCGTCACGCTCGAAGTCGCGCCCACCGTCCAGGAGGACATCTATGCATCGGTTCGGAATGCCATCCGGCCAAGGCCGCGCGTTCGCGCCTAAGGAGGTCTCATGGAATTCAGCAAGTCTAACAGCATCGGCTCGAAACATCCGACGGAAATTGCTGCCTATCTCGAGCTGATAGGCGATACGGAGGCTGCGGCCCGCTTCTATGAGATGGGACAGCGAAGCCAAGGCGTGCGCATTCCGTACTTTACGAATGACCACTGGGCTTATTCTGGAGCGGTGGTGGGATTCATCCCGGAGGGAACTGCCTCCAGCGGCGAAGTACAGATCGTCAACGCCACTTCGATGCAGCCGGATAACGCGCTTCAGGACGCAAGCCTGAAAATCACTCTCGATCGCTTCTACGTCCATAACTACCCGGGCACCGGCCGGCACGAGATATTGTGCGAATTCATGGGAAAGAACCAGGCAGGTAGCAAGTCTGAAGAAATGAGGTTCGCGTTGAAGACCTCGGCGACCGACAGGAGCGCGGCGCCGCTCATGAGCCTGCCGATCTTCGTCGGGGTGAACGTCGGCAAGGATGGTCTCAGCTTTGAAGGCCGCACCATAAACATCCGGAGCGGTGGAATGGACATGTTGGTGGAAGCCCTCGACAATTCCGCCTTCAAAGAAGGACTCGGCCTCCTGACGACGGCTCAACCCGCTCTTGTGCCGTTCGTCCAACTCGCCAAAGGTGTGGTCTCGACAATTGAGAAGCAGGGAGAGAACAAGCAGGTCCTGCAGTTCAGCCTGGGCCTAGATTTCTCCAGCACCGCGACTTCGGCAAAACTTGGCCTCGGTTCCTACGTGGTCGTCCAGACCAATGATGTTGACTGGAACTGGGATGAATTCGTCCTCAATCGCCAGAGCAATGCAATCGTCCCCAAGCTGAACGGATCGGGTCCGATCGAGCTCAACTACCTGATCTTCGGGGTCACGCGCGCGGGCGGCTGACGAGATTCCAAAGGCAAACAGAACGTTCTCCCTGTGGTCGGGCGGAGCCAAGGGCACACAGAGGTCCGCTTTCGGGGGCGGCAAAGCCACCCTGCTATGACCGAGATTGGGCGCAGAGCCGGCATTGGTTCGGGGCAGATCAGCTCGTCTATTGTGCCCTATGTTTCGGCTTGCCGCCGGCAAATTGCTTCAATGCATTTGCCCGCCTAGAAAGGTGCCCCCTCGGATTCACTGGTCGCTGTCACTTATTCGGACCCTGAAATTGCCTGCCGCCGCGATTTCTCTGACATGTCGACGACAGGGAGCCCTTCCTTTCTGGCCTTGGCAAACGCTCGATCGCTTTCCAGGAACTCCGCCAGCATGAACGGGATCAGTTCCGCTACCGATTCGGACTCGCCATAGGTCTGACGATAAAGCGCCGCATAGTCCTTCAGTGCTTGGTTCAGGTCTGCACTTACGCTTATGGTGATCTTCGAAGGTGTCCGATCCGGAAGTTTGCCGAGTTTCAGATTGGTCATGATGACTCCAGTCAATTCGGGTACGGCCGTAGCACAAGATCCTTGTGCACGATGACGCGCAGTGGCCAACCAGGGCGGACGGTGATCGTGGGCTGAATATTGAGGTTCTTCTCGGTGATGCGCTGGCCAGCTCGACTGACGTTCTGCTGAGCGGATTCGCGGATTGCTTTGACCAGGTCGCTTTCCTCTTCCCCGAGGCTCAGCTCCGTGCCGACCCCTAGCAACGTGGCCAGCGCAACGCCTTTGATCAGCTGCCAGGTGTGGAAATCCACCTTGTCCTCAAGCCCGGCATAGCCGGCGGTGTCCGTCGCCGGCAGATTGTCGATTTCGATCGAAGAGCCGTCGGGCAGCAGTATCCGTTGCCAGACCAGCAGCGCGCGCCTTTGTCCAAAGGCAACAACGCTGTCATAGGTGCCAATCAGGCGAGAGCCTTGCGGAATGAGCAAGGTGCTGCCGGTGACTGTGTCGTGCACATTCTCGGTGACCTGTGCGACGACGAGGCCGGGCAAGTCGGAATTGATGCCAGTGATCAGGCTCGCCGCGATGACGCTGCCGGCCATCAGCTGATAGGGCGAAGCCGGCGTCTGCAGTGCATGCAGATTGTAGATTCCACTTGTGTTCCGCTGGCTGACAAAATCGAGCTTGCGCTGTTGATTGTTTTGGTCGCCCTCGGCCGGTGCAACGGAAGCTGAATCGCGTGCGGCATCGGATTGTGGAGCCGTTGCCTCAAAGGGTGGACGCCCGCCCTGCCCGTTGCCGGCGGCATCTGCTTGCCGGGGTCGATTTTCGATCCGGAAGAAGACTTGCGATTCGCGCGCCTCGATCGCCTGCTGTGCAAGGCGCTGCTCCTCCGCCGAAACCTCCTGGCCCGGCGCGATGCCCAGCTGGCGTTGGTGCTCAAGGATGGGGCGGCCGAGGTCGCCGGGCAGCGGTGGTCCAAGCACCGGAGGCTTGGGCTTGATCCCGGAATAGTCCTTAGGCAGCCTTTCAATTGCCTCCGCGGTTGGCTTCCGCTCAGTGTTGTAAAGCTCTTCAGCCTGCTCTTTGATGCGCAGCGCCGGTCCCTGCAGCGCCATCATGGTGACGCCTAGAACGGTCCCGGAACCAACAGCAGCAATGGCGACAATAATGCTGCGCTTGAAGCGCACAGCGCGGCGAGGCGAGGCCCGCAGCTGCAGCTGTTCTGGATCGAGTTTCGGTGGAGCATCGGAGCGGGAAGTATCCGTCATGGGCCGTCCCTCACCTGCTGGAACGCGAAAAGAGCAATATCCGCCTCGGCGCTTGCCTGCCGTCGGTCCTCGTGATGCGCACCACCTGCTGCTGCTTGGCGCCGAGGCGCAGTTCGGCTGCGGCGAAGAGGCGATCGACGATGTAATAGTTGCCCCGTATGCGGTAGTTGACGAGCTGGTTGTCCCCGTCAGCACCGACGATGAAGAGCGGCGGAGCCTCGCCCTGATCGATGCGGCGCGGAAACTCGATGTAGACCTTGCTGCCATCATCGAACGCGCGCGTCGGCCTCCAGGGCGGCATGTCGCCGGTAATCGAATAGCGGAAGCGAATATTTTCGAGAGCCACATTCGACGCCACTGGCATAGCGGCGTCGGCCTGCGCATTGCGCCGGCGTAGCGCGATGATCTGGTCCTCGCTGTAAGTCCAGGAGATGGCTGCCATGGCGGTCTTATCCGTGCTTTGAAGCTGCAGGTGATAGCTTCGCCGGTCCGTGGTGATCACCAGATTGGTGGCAAGTCCTGGCGCGAAGGGCTTCACCAGCACATGGGTGCGCTGGTCATCGCCGGAGCCACTGACGGTGTCGCCAATTACCCAGCGCACTGTATCGCCGGCCGACACGGATTGGAGTTTCTCGCCTGACTGCAGAGCGATATCGCTGACGCGCTCCGGTGCGGCATAGAGCTGGTAGAGCGCGCCTTCGGCAAAGGGGTAAACCTGCACCGCATTCACATAGCCATATTTGGTGGGTTGCTGCGTCGCCGCCTTGTTGGCATCGGCGACACGTTCTTCAGGCGAGCGCTTGTCTTCAGCAGCCTTGCCCGGCTCGGGCTGCAACTGGCCGGGCAGCGGCAGCGGTTTCGGCACTTCCACGACTTTGACGGGCTTCCCCGGCGCCTTCTCAATCGCGGCCGGCTTGAAGTCAGCATGGTCATAGGAAATCTGCGGCGGCGGCACCGGCTTCGAGGCACAGGCGGAAATGACCGCAGCCGACGCCGACAGGATCAGCGCAGTGCGGAGAGACGAGAGTCTATTTATCATTGGCGGGCTCCTTTGGGGGAACGGAAGTTTGCGCGGCACTGTCGAGCTCGCGCGACCAGTCGATTGCGTTGATGAAGACGCCGAGCGGGTTTTTGCGCAGCTGATCGGTATTGTTCGGCGGCCGGATCACAATGGTGAGGATCCCGGTCCAACGCGTTGTGCTGGCGAGGCTGCCGCGCTCAAAGACCTGCTCGGTCCATTTGACTTGAAAGGAGTTGTCGGACGCTCGAACCACGCTCGTCACCTGCACCGAGACGCTGCGCGTGCCGATCTTGCCGAACGGGTCATTGGCCTTAGCGTACTCATTGAGAAAGAGGGCTGCACGGTCGGTGGCGAAGTCGTAGGCCGAGAGCCAATTCTGCCGCACCAGCACCGCATCGGTGGAGACGGAGCGGACATTCTGGATGAAATGGCCGAGATGCCAGGCAATCTGGGCATCGTCGGGCTCGTAGGTTTGGATTGCCGGCGCGACAGCCCGTGTTTCACCGAAGCGGTCGACCTCGACAATATAAGGCACGACGCGGCCCTGCATCGACTGCCACAAGAGTCCACCAGAGAGCCCGATGGCCAGAGCGAGGCAGCCAAAGGCCATCAGGCGCCAGTTCCTTGCCTGCACGCGCGCAGTGCCGATGCGCTCGTCCCAAAGTTGGGCGGCCTTCTGGTATGGTGTGACCGGGTGGGGCGTCTTCCCGTAACGCTGAACAGGTCGCTTGAAGAGCATCTAGTCTTCCTTATCGTTGAGAGAGGGATTGGCGCCGCTTCCACCCCGATCGCCATCGCGGACGGCCTGCGTGGCGGCGTGGCGATGGGCGCGCGCGGTCTGTTGGGAACGCAAGCGCCTCGCCCACGCCGGCGCGGCATTGGCACCTGACGCGGCAGGGTTTCCGGTCATTGATGCGATCGGCGTGCCGCCCGTCGCGGTCCAGGCGGCATCGCGGCCGGCATCGGCGCTGCGCCGGAATGGTTCTGTTGCAGATCGCATTCCCCGCATCGCGGCGCCGCCAGCTGCGCCGGCAACGCCCTGCAGTCCAGCAGCTACGCCGGCGAGGCCGGACTCGGGCGATGTTGCACGCCCCATCTGCCAAGCTGTGGAAGCAGCCGATCCCATGGTTGTGCCGGCGCGGACTGCGGCGAGACTGCCGCCGGTTGCCATGCGCGCGCCGGCAAGCGCCGCACCTCCGGCAACGAGCGTTGATCCGGCAGCCGCCGCGGTGGTTCCGAGTGCGGCTCCCGCGCCAAGCTGCGGTGCGCCGGAGACAAGGCCCGAGGCAATTCCCGGCCCGAAAATGCCGAGCCCAAGCAGCGCCAACGCGCCCAGTACCTGTGACATGGCCGCGGCCAAGTCCGGCTCCTTGCCTTGCAGCGCGGAAGCGAACTCGCCGAAGAGCGTGGAGCCGATGCCGACGATGACAGCAAGCACCATCACCTTAATGCCCGACGAGATCACATTCCCGAGAACGCGCTCGGCCACAAACGCCGAGCGGTTCCAGAGCGCGAAAGGCACCAGAACAAAACCGGCCAATGTGGTGAGTTTGAACTCCAGAATGGTGATGAAGAGCTGAATTGAAAGAATGAAGAAGGCGATGAGGACCAGGAACCAGGCGAGAAGCAGCACGAAGATGGTCAGCGCGTTGCCAAAGATCTCGGGGAAGCCGACTAGCTGGCTCGCTTGATTGAGCAGCGGCCAGGCGCCCTCGAAGCCGGCCGCGGCAATGCGGCCTGGCCGCAGGAGACTGTCGGCCGACAGATTGCCGGCCGATGCGTTGATGCCGAGCCCGGCAAAGGAATGGTAGATGATGTCGGCGAGGTTCTTAAAATTGTTCAGGATGAAGGCGAAGGCGCCGACATAGAGCACTTTTCGGACAAGCCGGCCAAGAACATTGGGCTCGCCGCCGAACGCCCAGACCAGGCCTGCCAGCGTGATGTCGATGCCGATCAGGATGGTGGTGAGAAAGGCGACGTCGCCCGAAAGCAGACCGAACCCGCTATCAATATAGCGGGTAAAAGTCTCCATGAAGCGATCAATGACGCCGAGGTCGTTCATGTCGCCGCCTTCCTCGTTGTCTTGAAGAACTGCTGATCAGTTGCCGGGATAGGCCGTTCCGGTGCCCAGGAAACGCTTCGTCGTCTCGCGGGCGGCTTCCTCGGACTGCGCCTTGCGGGCAGCATCTTCGGCTTCAGCCCGGAACTGGGTCGCGAGCAGCGTCTGGATCTGAATCTGCTGCTTGGTCGAAAGCGCGATCAGCTGATTGGTGGCCTGGCTTGCCTCAAGGGCACCTGCCGCGCCCTGACTGCGGTTGACGAGATCGGTAAGCAGGTCGCCGTCGGCCCGCACGTTCTCCACGATCTGCGACTGCGCGCTCATGGTTTGGCGGAACGCCTGCATGGCGTTTTGCCAGCGCTCGCGCGCGGCGCTCGCCACATCGCTGACCTTGATTGTGGCGTCGTAGCTTTCCGGATATTGCACACGCCACTGGTTCTGAAGCTTGTCGAGATCGAAGCTCAGGCCGCTGGCCTGGGTCATCAGGGCGTCGATCCGTTGGAGCGAACCTGTGAGCTGGCCGACGGAAGAAAAATCCAGGCGCTGAAGGTTGCGCGCCATGTTCTGCAGCATGGTCGCCTGGTTCTGAAGCGACTGGATCTGGTTGTTTATCTGCTCCAGGGAACGTGCCGCTGTCAGCACGTTCTGCGCATAATTCGACGGATCGAACACGATTAGGGCGTGGGCCGGCTGGACGTAGTCGGCCATCGGTTTTGCGATCAGGGAAACGGTGATCAGGCTGGTGAGAAGGCGGCGCCGCATCATGACGATTGCTCCTTGTCTGGTTGAGGGAATTGCTGGAGAAGCTCGGCAGCCCAATCGAGGCCGCGCGCACTCAGGAACCGGGAGGCAAAGCTGTCCTGCCCGTGCTCTGACAGGACGCTGTCGATCAAAGCTTGCGTGGCCGGATCAGAGGCCCCGCAGAGCGCAAGAGCGATCGGGCCGAGCCCGAGCTCGAAGAGGCGGTTGCCGCGGCGCGACTGCAAATAATACTGGCGCTTCGGTGTGGCACCGGCGACCAATTCGATCTGCCGCTCGTTCAGGCCGAAGCGCTCATAGGCTGCCCGCGCCTGCGGCTCCACGGCACGGTCATTGGGAAGAAAAATGCGCTGTGGGCAGCTCTCGATGATCGCCGGCGCGATCGACGAGCCAGCGATGTCTGCAAGTGACTGCGTGGCGAAAATGACGGAGACGTTCTTCTTTCGCAGCACCTTCAGCCATTCACGGATGCGGGCGGCAAAGAGAGGGTTGTCGAGATAGACCCACGCCTCGTCGAGCATCAGCAGCGTCGGCCGTCCGTCGAACCGCTCCTCGAGACGATGGAACAGATAGGTGAGAACCGGGAGCACAGCGCCTTGGCTGTGCATCAGCTCTTCGGTCTCGAAACACTGCACATCCGACAAAGCCAGCCGATCTTCATCGGCATCGAGCAGCCGGCCGAAGGGACCGTCGAGCGTGTAGGGCATCAACGCGGCCTTGAGCCCATTGGACTGAAGCAGAACCGACAGGCCCGTCAGCGTGCGTTCCTGCACCGGCGCAGTGGCAAGGCTGATGAGTGCCGACCAGATCGCCTCCTTTACCTCCGGCGTAACGGTGACATTCTCATGGGCAACGAGGCCGGCGATCCATTCCGCCGCCCAGCTGCGAGTAGCCTGGTCGCCGATATTGCTCAGTGGCTGGAAGGCAAGCGCACCATCCGCGCCCAGAGCGTGGTGTTCTCCGCCCATGGCCAGTGTTGCCGCACGAGCCGAATTGCCCTTGTCGAAGACATAGACCTGCGCCCCGGCATAGCGTCGAAACTGCAGAGCGACTAGCGCAAGCAGAACCGACTTGCCGGCACCGGTCGGCCCAACGACCAGCATGTGGCCGACATCGCCGACGTGGGTAGAAAGCCGAAACGGTGTCGACCCGCTGGTCTCTGCGAAGAGAAGCGGCGGGGATTCGGTCCCAGTCACATTGGCGAGATGCTCGTTATCCACCGGACCGGCCCACGCCGACGACAGCGGCATGACGTGGGCAAGGTTCAGCGTGTGAATGAGCGGCTGGCGAACGTTAGCGTAGACATGACCGGGCAACGAGCCGAGCCACGCCTCGACCGCATTGATGCTTTCACGGATCGTGGTGAAGCCGAGCCCATTGACTATGCGCTCAACCGCTCGGAGCTTTTCCGCGGCGGCCTGCCGGTGCTTGTCCCATACCGTCACCGTTGTGGTGAGATAGCCGAAGCCGACGTGATCGCCGCCCAATGCCTGAAGGGCGGCATCCGCGTCCAGGGCCTTGTTGTCGGCGTCACTATCGACGAGAGGGACGGGTTCGTTGGTCACGACCTCGCGCAGGATGGCGGCGACCGATTTGCGCTTGGCAAACCACTGACGGCGCAACCGTGTCATCGTCTTGGTGGCTTCCGTCTTGTCGAGCGGGATGAAGCGCGTCATCCAGCGATAGGCGAAATCCTGATGGTTGAGCGCGTCGAGGATCCCTGGCCGGGTGACGTTCGGGAAACCAAGGATGGTGAGGGTGCACAGATGCTGCTCACCCAGCATCGGCTCCAGGCCGCCGGTAAGCGGCGCGTCAACCAGAACACCGTCGAGATACATTGGCGTTTCCGGCATGGCGACCGGATGGCGGTAGGTCGAGATTGTGCCGTGCAGATAGGTTAGCGTCTCGGCATCATCGAGGGCGCGCACTTCCGGGATGAAGCCGGACAGCAAATCCAGGACGCGGTCGGTCTCGTCGCGAAACCACGCCAGCTCCTGGCGCCAGTCTCTAGCCCCTCCCGAGTAATGCGAGTCGACCAGTGCGCTTTCCGCCCGCGCCTGGCCATCTGGCGCCGGCATGAAGACCAAGGTCAGATGATAGCGACTCTCGAAGTGCGCGACCTTGCCCTCGAAGGCCGCGCGCCGTTCCTCATCGACCAGCCACGAGGCAGCATCGGGAAAAGCCGAGCTCGGATAGCCTAGCGCTTCAACGCGCTCGGCCTCGAAAAACAACCCCCATCCGGAGCCCAACCTTCGTAGCGCATTGTTGGCTCGTGCGCAGATGCCGACCAATTCGGCTTCGGTCGCGCTTTCAAGGTCGGGGCCACGGAACCGGAAGGTTCGCTGGAAGCTACCGTCTTTATTGAGCACGATGCCGGGCGCGACCAAAGCGGCCCAGGGCAAATGATCGGCAAGCCGATCGGCTTTGCCGCGATACTCCGAAAGGTTCAGCATGCAAGCCACCCCTTCAGGCGAAGATGACGGACAAGCACGCTGGCGAAGTCCGGATCGCGGCGAGCGGCAAAGACCGCGAGCGTGTGGCCGGCGATCCAGAGCGCCAGTCCGGCGATCCACTGCTGTAGGCCAAGGCCTATTGCCGCGGCCACCGTGCCGTTGAGGATCGCCACCGCTCGCGGCGCGCCGCCCAGCAGGATCGGCTCAGTCAATGCCCTGTGAACGGGGACTTCGAAACCCTCGATATGCTGCTCTCCGGTGGCCATCAGACGAGTGCCCCGCCGCCGAAGGAGAAGAAGGAGAGAAAGAAGCTCGATGCCGCGAAGGCGATCGACAGGCCGAAGACAATCTGGATCAGCCGGCGAAAACCGCCTGCCGTGTCACCGAAAGCAAGGGTCAGGCCGGTGGTGATGATGATGATCACCGCGACGATCTTGGCGACCGGTCCCTGCACCGACTCAAGGATCTGCTGCAGCGGCTGTTCCCAAGGCATGCCGGAGCCCGCTGCCTGGGCCGGGACGGTGAGAAGAAACGCGAGCGCGATGGACGAAAGGAAGCGAAGCTTCTTGCGCATGAGGTGACCTTTCAAAACTGCTGGAGTTGCGGAAGCGTGAGCGGGGTGACGGCGTAATCACCGCTGCTGTCGAGACCGGTGACCTCAGCGATCGCGTCAATGCGGCGCGAGGATCCGCGCCCAGCGATAAAGACGATCAGATCTACCGCATCAGCGATGAGGCGGCGGGGAACGGTGACGACGGCTTCCTGGGCGAGCTGCTCGATACGGTAGAGAGCGGAGCGCGCCGAATTGGCGTGAACCGTCGCGATGCCGCCGGGATGCCCGGTGTTCCATGCCTTCAGCATGTCCAGGGCTTCCGCGCCCCTGACTTCGCCCACGATGATGCGGTCGGGTCTGAGCCGCAGGGTCGAGCGCACGAGATCGGCGAGCGTGACCGCCCCCCGCCTCGTCCTCAAGGCGACGCAATCCTTCGCCGCGCATTGCAGTTCGCGCGTGTCCTCGATCAGGATCACCCGCTCGTCGCAATCGGCGGCTTGTGCCAGCAGCGCATTGGCAAGTGTTGTCTTGCCCGACGACGTGCCGCCGGCGACCAGGATGTTGCGCCGCTCGCGGACCGCCTTCTTCAGCGCATCGGCCTGCAGCGGCAGCATGACCCGGTCGGCGACATAGTCGGCCAACGTGTAGAGTTTCGCCGCAGGCTTTCGGATGGCGAAGCATGGCCCCAGCACGACAGGCGGCAGCAGACCCTCGAAGCGCTCGCCCGATGGCAATTCGGCGCTGACAATCGGATTGTCAGCATGCGCCTCGGCGCGCACGTGGGAGGCGACCAGGCGGATGATGCGTTCGGCCTCAGAAGGATGCATGTGCACGCCGGTGTCGACCCGGCCTTCACCCAACCGGTCGAGCCGCAGCGCACCGTCGGGATTGACCATCACCTCAATGACGGTCGGATCGGCAAGGGCTTCGGTGATCGCCGGACCCATGGCGGTGCGCAGCATGACGCGGCGGCGATGGTCGGCTTCCGGATGAGAACTCATCCTTCCCCTCCCCTGCGATCGTCGGTGCCAAGTGACCGTTTCCCGGAAGCGATTTGGCGGCCGACCTGTTCGACGAATTTGTCGAAGCGCTCCTGGGCAATCGCTTGCGTGGCCCTGTCCGGCACCGGCGTGTGAGCATGAAGCGTGATCGAAAAGCGGATGAAGAGCGCCAGGCTCTCCAGGATCATCTCGACATCGCGCCTGACATGTCCGAGGTCGCGGGAAAGACGGTCGAGCCTCTTGCCGTAGCGCTGGTCGAGTTCATTCTCCCCACGCCGCTCGATAAAGGTCTCGACCGCGTGCGCCACAATGGCCGATTTGGTGGTCGATGGATTGCGGCTGAGGTTCTCCAGCTTCTCGCTCAACTCGGGTTCAAGCAAAAACTGGTGACGAATGCGGTGGGGCTTCATGCTGCTCGTTCCCTCTGACCGGCGCTGATGCACCGGCGACGGGAACGAGCATCGTCGAGATCCTCGAAATCGCTTACGGCCGTTATCTACGCTGGGATGCGCCCGCGTAGGCGCGCCGTTCAGAAGCCGGGCACGATGTCCTTGTCGTCGCCCATTCCCTCGTTGAGGCCGTACGCACGTGCGGCGGTGGAAATCCGATCCATGACGCGCTTGTCGGCGAGCGTCTCGCAGTCATCGTCTGCGGGCGTGAACAGATCGCCCTGATCAGGCTCCTGGACGACGAGGGTCCGTTCTTCGCGCAGGCCCGGATGGCGCTGCTGCTGGACACCTCCGTCTTCGATTGCCGCGCCGGCACTGTCGTCATCGCCAGCAAGACGCCGATCCACGCCGCGCACCTGTCCGCTCCAATCGTCCGGGCGCGACGTGGGCCGATCCGCGTAGGCACCGTCGCGCAGCACCGGCGAAGGCAGCACTCGCTCCGTGAAATTCGGATCCTGGTAATAACGCAACTTCTTGGCGCGAATCGGCGGCAATCCCGAAACCAGGATTAGTTCGTCACCCTGCGGCAACTGCATCACCTCACCCGGCGTCAGCAGGGGGCGAGCGGTCTCTTGGCGGCTTACCATGACGTGGGACAACCAGGGCGCCAACCGATGGCCGGCATAGTTGCGCATCGATCTGAGTTCGGTCGCGGTACCGAGCGCGTCCGAGATGCGTTTGGCCGTGCGCTCGTCATTTGAGGAAAAGGCAATCCGCACATGGCAATTGTCGAGAATGGCGTTGTTCTCGCCATAGGCCTTGGAGATTTGGTTCAACGACTGCGCTATCAGATAAGCGCGGATGCCGTAGCCTGCCATGAAGGCGAGCGCAGTCTCGAAGAAGTCGAGCCGACCGAGCGCCGGAAATTCATCCAGCATCATCAGGAGCTGATGCTTGCGGCTCTTCTTTGGATCGCCCTCCAGGCGCTCGGTCAGCCGCCGGCCGATTTGATTGAGCACCAATCGCACCAGGGGCTTAGTGCGCGAGATATCCGACGGCGGCACGACCAGATACAGCGACATCGGTCGCTCGGCATCCACAAGGTCGGCAATGCGCCAGTCGCAGGCCGATGTTGCCGCGGCCACCGTTGGATCACGATAGAGCCCGAGAAACGACATGGCGGTCGAGAGAACGCCTGAGCGCTCGTTCTCTGACTTGTTCAGCACCTCACGAGCCGCCGAGGCCACGACCGGATGGACCTGGGGCTTGTCCACCGTGCCGAGGTGGTTGGTGGTCATCATCCGCTGCAGTGTCGCAGCGAATGAGCGTTGCGGGTCCGACAGGAAGGTGGCGACACGGGCGAGTGTCTTTTCCTCTTCGGCGTAGAGCACGTGCAAGATGGCGCCAACTAGAAGTGAATGACTGGTCTTCTCCCAATGGTTCCGCCGCTCCAGCGCGCCTTCCGGATCGACGAGAATGTCGGCGATGTTCTGAACATCGCGGACCTCATCTGGACCTTTGCGCACTTCCAGCAGCGGGTTGTACCGCGCCGATCTCGGATCGGTCGGATTGAACAAGAGACAGTGCGAGAACTTCGACCTCCAGCCAGAGGTCAGCTGCCAGTTCTCGCCTTTGATGTCGTGAATGACGGCCGAGCCGGTCCAGGAAAGAAGGGTTGGAACAACGAGTCCGACGCCCTTGCCCGAACGTGTCGGCGCAAAGGCCATGACGTGTTCCGGTCCGTCATGGCGCAGATAGCGATAATTCAGTCCGCCAAGGAAAACGCCGGCCGGCTGAAACAGCCCCGCCTTCTCGATTTCCAGCTTCATGGCCCATCGTGAGGACCCATAGGTGGTGACCAACCCCCGCTGCCGTGCGCGCCAGAGGGACCCAGCTATCGCGGCGGCACAGCCCAGGAACCCACTGGCTCCGGCAAGTATGCCAGCCTTGTCAAAGACCTCAGGCGCATAGGCGTCAAATTGGAACCACCATTCGAACAGCTTCCACGGCTGGTAGATCGGCCAGCCGACTGTCACAAACCATGGTGCGCCGAGTGACGGCTGATAGGAGAGCATGTGGGCGCACCATTGGGTTGCAGTCCACACGCCAAGAATGACAATTGCGAATACGACAGCGATCTGCCCAATCAGCAACTTCGTGGGTGTCAATGGCTTGCTCCGCTCTTCTGGCCAGACGGACCAAACATCGCGCCGAGCGATGAGAATTCGAACGGCCGCTACGTGCGACTAGGTGCGATGACAAGGTTGATAGGCATTATTCAGCTGCGAACAGCGAAAATCCGCCGCAGCAACCGATCGGCGGTGCCAGGTACGCGGTTAGGTCGCAGAAGATGTTGGGGCTTCAGGCGCGGGCACATTGAAGATGTGCTGACAGACAAACCTTTGGAGCCGACGCGTTTGTGCGAGTAGCGAGCTGAAGGGCTCGGCGAGAAGTCGTCGTTCTCAATCGGGCGACGGGGGATACATCGGCGAAGACAGGGAGGATGGGCCAGACGGAAAGGTCGTAGCCAAGGCGGCCTTGGAGCGCATAGCGCCTGGCCGGGAGGCCGCCGCCAGCCAGGCTTACGCGGCGGGTCGTTGAGCGAGGTGAAGACCCGAACGGGCTCGACGAGGGTCCACGGCGGTCACAATGTGGTGGTGGTGATCGCAGTAGACGCGATCCGGCGAAGTTGGCCCAGCACAAAAACGATAACCGCCGGGTACAGAAGCGTCTTCGCTCACCGGGAAGCGGCACTGATAGAGGCCTAGCTGAATGAGGGGGACATCTCTCGAAGTTGGTCTGATATTTTCAGGCATGATGGTTTCCTAGTTCGTAGCAGTTACCAGCTGACGGCGGCAGTGCGACCCGTCGGGACGAGCTTCTCTCGTTTTGGAGGGCTATGGGTCACCATATGGTGTTGGTAGCACCATCAATGAAGCCCTACGCCCTGCTTCTGAAGCCAATAGTTTGCGACTTAAGGCCACACGCGCGAACGCATTAGCAATCTACCATCGTGTCCCCGAGGCACTCGCCCGCCGCGGTTTGCCGGCGGCGGGGTGGCACTGGCTTGTGGGGCCCTAGGCCCACTCGCGGCGCTCGCACTGGATCTCGGTGCGGGTTTCCCTTGTCTCATCGCCCTGTCAGCGCCTTGCAAATGAGCGAAACCAAGCTGTCGCGCGCTCGCTCGTGGAGTGCGCCTTTCGGCCGCCATGCAAGGAAATCATCAACGCTCATCCAATCAGCCGGGTTTGTGTCGGCGTCTGGCTGGCTGAATTCCACATACAGATGCAGTTCGTCCGGCACGAAGACGACCCTCCACAATCCTTCGATGTCATTGGCAAGGTTGTAGGCGAGGACGGTCATGGCGGGGCACTCCTTTCGCCGTGGAGCGTGCCTATCTCACGGGAAAATTCCATCACCAGAAGTTAGTATTGACGCTCGCGCTTTCTCAGAAATCCAACGTCCGCGTGATGCCGAAAGGTGCAGCCAGCTTTTTGTGTATCTCGATTGGGAACACGGGACCGCCGCGAAAGTTCGGTGCACGCAGCGAATCCTCCCCCTCCAGGTATTGCTGCAGATCGGTATCCCGATCGGCCCTCGCTCCCCGCAAGGGCGCGGGCCTCGGCCTGTGGTGCTCATGCCATCTACTTCGATCCGCAAGATGGAATATGATCTGGATAGAAGGACCCTCTCGGTGTGGTTCGTCGCCAGCGGTAAACGGTACGAGTTTGAGGGGGTACCGCCGGAAACCTTTGCCGCGTTCCGGGCCGCGTTCGCCAAGGGCCGCTATTTCAACCACCATATCCGCAGCAAATTTCCGCTACCATCTGGTTGCGAGCGATGACCCGGGATGACCTGACCTGCCGGCGGCTTAATCGGTCCTGTCGCTCCAACCGGCGGTTAGTAGACGCGTTGCCGCTGTGGCGCTTAGGGTTGGTTACGGTCCGCGCTCACCTGGCAAGCCCAACCCCTCGGCATCCCCCCGCCTGGTACAAAGCGTTTGATCGGTCCCGCCGTTCTGGCAGTGCGGCGGGACTTTTTTGCGGTCCAGGTGGAGCATCGGCGCGCGGGGAAGGCGCGGTGCATGCAGCACCTTTTCTCATCCAACGTACCCGGTGGCGCGCTGAAGGTCTCAACGTCGGTCTGCCGCCGGAGCTCAACTAGCTGGACTATTGCTCGACCGGAAGCGGCTCGTGCTGGGACTCAGCGTGGTGGAAGACCTGTCCAAGATCGCGCGCGTCGAACGTTTGGCCGCAGACTGGGCAGTAGACCAAGTGCTTCGACTCGTCCTCGACTGGCCCGTCATGCGGCCTGCCCTCATAGCCTGTTGCGATGTTGTCTGTTCTAATCCGCGGCATCTGCAAGTGCCTTTCGTCGTTTTGGCGGCCGATACTTCTGCACCAAGACCGGACCTTCTCACGGTCGACCCTGACCAATGGCCCGAGGTCGATCGTCACAGTGTCCTCGTCAATGCGCGTGACCTCGCCTTTCAGGTCGATTTGCCGGCTTCGGTTCACCTTGGTGTGGTCGATGATGGATGTGGGAAGTCGCCACCTGGGATAGAGACGGCTTACGCAGTCCTCTGTTATCCGCCTTCGAACCGTGGCAGCAATCGCCACCTGGTCACCAATGCCCATTTCGCGAGCCTTGGATTGAGTCTGGAGCGGGCAGTGTCTTCTTCAAGAGGCCTCTAATATACGCCCGTCATCCTGAGGCTGACCTAGGACCAGAGTTACAAAAGTTGAACTTCATCGGGGAACACTCCTTCTGTCTGCCTGTTCGATTTGCCAGGCGCATCCCGCGCATTCAGACAGGAGAAGGAAGATGAAACGCATCCTTTTGGCTTCGGCCGTGCTGGCGCTGTCGGCCGGGCTTTCCTTTGCCCAGACGACCAGCGGAACTTCGAGCGGAACCTCGACGAGCGGAACCTCGACCACGACAACCATGCCCAGTACGACGGATCAGGGCACCGGCACGACGAGCAGCGGGACCAACATGTCCGGCGATCAGGGCACCGACACGACCACCACCAGCGGCACCACAAATCCGAACTCGGCCAGAGACTGCGCGCCCGGCCAGCAGACTGGCAGCGCTCAGCAGGCTGCGCCAGGTCAGCAGGACACGACCGCCAACACCGCCGCGCCAGGCCAGGTGAAAAAGACCGACGAAGGTTGCTGATTGGCACATCGGCACAGGTTGGAATCACCAGCGTGTGGCTGGCTGGTCTCCCCCGACCACCGGCTAAGACAAACTCGGCTGGCGAGCAAGTTGCCGCCAGCCGAGCATCAGTCTAGGAACCTTTGCGCTTGCTTGTGCTTTCAGTGGGGCACGCCTGGCTTCTGTTTGCTTTCGGTTAGATAGATACGCGATCGCCTCTACTCTAGCGCTGAACAGACCTGATGGCGCGCTGATCCACAGACATTCGTCAAAAGCCCGCGTCTCTGGATCGAGGAGACGCGGGCTGGATCGGAGCACCACCGATCTTGCAGCAATATCGTATGGAGGATGTACTGCGTGCACCGAACCTTACCCGCGCCCCGGTGTTCCACCTGGAGCGCAAAAAATCCCGCGCACACTGCCAGGGCGGCGGGAATTTCGCGAGGTGAATTGAAACCCGCCACGACGCTGATCCTCTGGGACTGTCAAGGGCCGTTCGGCGGGCTCTACTCCGGAACAATGTCTTCTTCCGAAAGTTTTTCCTTAAGTAGCAAAGGAGATTCGAAATGTCAGAAAGCCGGGAATGGTTTGTCCAATGGCTTAGAGACGCTCATGCCATGGAAGAGCAGGCAGAGACGATGTTGAACGGGCAGTTGCGTCGTATCGAGAATTATCCCGAACTGAGCGACCGGATCCGACAGCACCTCGACGAAACCAAGCAGCAGGCCGCTCGGCTGAGGACTTGTCTCGATCAGATGGACGAGGGTTCATCCACGATGAAGGACGCTGGCGGCAAGCTGACGGCGATGGCGCAATCGCTGAGCGGTGTCTTCGCCGGAGACGAGGTGATGAAAGGATCGCTGGCGAGCTACACGTTCGAGCACATGGAAATCGCCTCCTACACGATCCTGATTGCCGCTGCGCGATCGCTCGGCGAAACCGAGGTTCTTCGGGCTTGCGAAGAGAACCTGCGAGAGGAAGTCGCGATGGCGGATTGGCTGAAAACCCATCTTGCCTCAACGACCGAGCAGTTCCTTGCGCGGGCCGAAGCGGACAGCGACAGCGCCAAGCGGTGATCGGTGGGAACGTAGCGATCGTGAAGTGAGGGATCGGCGCGGAAGCTGGTTAACACCGGCTCCGATGTCGACGAGCGAGCTCCGGCTTGGAACTGAATAGGAGCGGCGGCGGACGGCAACGATCGAGGGTGCCCATCGATCATTGCCGCCAAAGAGAACATAGCGAAAATTGCTTGTAGGCGTTGCCGTAGCATCAAAGCGCGCTCGATACCTGCTTCCGGCGTCGGCGTTCTTCGAATTTACCGGAACGACGTACCTGCAGGCGAAAGATCGATTTCCGCGCCACACTCCGCGTTAATGGCCATCGCCGGATCGAGAGGAAGTCCGCCGCTCCGCTAACACGGGCCTGGGCGCGCCAAGGTCATCGCTGAATGTAAAGCCATTTCTGCAGATTTGACGCACACAATTGCCGATCCGAGGCCAAGCTTGGAATTGTGCGGAACTGTACGAAGTCGATTGCAAGCAACCAACCTGGTTGGCCGGGCATTAGCAAAGCATCAATTTGGAAAGCATCGGGAGGAAGACCATGCTGCACGTTAACATGCCTCGCGAATTTGAGGTTGGCGATGAGGTTTCACTAGCAGGTACCGTCATCACGATTCTCCCCAGCGGGCGCGCCAGGGTGAGCATTCCCTCGTATGACCATCCGTATACGATTGATCGCCACCCAAAGTCCGGGCCGGCGACCGAGTGGTTCTTGTTGCGGACGTCACCCGCATCGATCGCGGGGCGAACAAACTCTCTGTGCGGATTGACTGCGGCGGGGTGATCACGGTCGACAAGTCGGCGATCACTCGGCTGAGAAAGCACCGCCGGACTTCAGCGGGTTGACGCTCACGGCGATACAGTGGCCGGTGTCGGCGTAGGGAAGACGCAAGGACCCCGCTTCACCTGCCGTCCAGCCGTTCGCGCATTCGCGATCGTCGCTCTCGGCAACAGGCGGCGCGCGCCGCCAGGACGTGTCGCATGTGCGCGCTGTCGAAGGAGGCGCCCAGCAACATTGCGCGTGAAGGCAACGCGGGCATCCGATCGATCGTTAACCTTTCTCTGCAATGAGCGCCTTGTCGCCGGCGATGGGCCTCCGGCTCTTACGCATTATGGAGATCACATGTTGGTCCCGGCACCCGATGCCGGGAGCAGGTCTGCTTTGGAGCGTCGTGACAGAACTGGGCGACATGGTTGCGGTGGAGTAGGCGCCGTCGCCCTGGATGAAGAACAACTGTCGCATGCGGTGCATGCGGTGTCGAAGCTTTCGGTCGGTCACGGCCGCGGCCGCATCGACGACGACCGCAACGGCATCGAGTCGTTGCTGAAAGCCCGCAAGGTATCTGTCAAGACATAGCGTGCCCGCGAAGGTCCGCCCTCGCGACAGGGATTCGTTCTAGGCCGATCGGTCGGGACGCGACCGGCCAGATGAGCGAGAGCTTACCCTCGGTGTTGGTTTCGACCCGGTTCGCATAGAGGCCGCGAAGGGACATCTCCAAACGCTCATCGACGGTCGTCGATCACTGCCGACTACGAGTCGAGGTCGTATGGCTCGTGGCCTAGCTCGTTGTGATGAAGCGCCTCTGCCATACACCTGATGTCGAACGCCTGACCGCACGCCGGGCAGACGACGAAATACTCCTCCTCCCGAACTGGCGATGCATCGTGGTCTTGGGGGATGACGATGTCATTGTATTCGTCGGGCATTGGGTCCTCCGGCAACGCCGCCCGCCATGCTGGAACGCCTGCCGGCAGGATTTGTTTCAAAGTTACTGCGCTTAAGAAGAGGGCCGGAACGGGTGAAGCACAATGTCGGTAAGCGCAAGGCGACGGCGCCCGAAACTCATCACGTGAGCTGAACGACTGCTTTTGCCAACTCGATGCTCGAAACCTGCCGATCTGCTTAGGCCGGTTCCGGACATTCGTGACCGGCCTCATAAGTCATAAGAAGCGCCCACCACCTACGGGACTCAAGCCAGCCTTTCGCCAGGCACGGACTCTTTGCCAACCGCACATTTGAAGCCTATGCTTTCCCACGTCGGCCGCCAGCGCGTCGGACGCAGCCGACAGTAAGAGGTACGTGCTCTTGCCCGCATGGGAGAGAGAGCCATGCCCCAATCCCTTCTTCGCAACCATGTATTGAAAACCCTCTCCTCGGAGGATTTCGCGCTTTTGAGGCCGTCACTGCATCACGTCGAACTCAACATCAAAGACCAGCTGGAAGTCTCTTATCAGCCGATCGAGCGTGTGTATTTTCCAGAGATGGGCATCGCGTCGGTGGTCGCTACGATGACCGGAGGGCGGCAAAGCGAGGTCGGCATCGTCGGCCACGACGGCATGACAGGAGTTGCCGTTATTCTCGGCCAGGACAAGTCGCCCAATGAAACCTATATCCAGGTCGCCGGCAATGGCTGGATTCTGCCCGTTGAAGACCTTCGCGCTGCGATTGCAGCAAGCCAGTCCCTTCGCGAGTCGCTGCTTCGCTATGCCCACGCGTTCCTCGTGCAGTCGTCCCGGACCGCGCTGGTCAACGGCCATTCCAAAATCGAGGAGCGGTTGGCCCGCTGGCTGCTGATGGTCCAAGACCGCGCCGAAGGAAACAAGATCTACCTGACGCATGAATTTCTGGCGACCATGCTTGGTGCCCGGCGCCCCGGCGTTACCACCGCCCTCCAAATGCTTGAATATCGGGGGCTGGTTCACGCCAAACGCGGCGAGATCGCAATCGTCGATCGCGTTGGAATGATAAAACTCACACACGGTGCTTACGGCGAGGAGGAGCAAAGTCACTTCGGCCTAGCCTCCGCCTAACTGTTCGGAATCGGACAAACCCTTGCAGGCTGCCGAATTGGTGCCATAAATCGTGTGGGTCAGGGTTCAGGGAGGAATTCTCGATGACCACCACTTTTGACACAGTCACGGTTGAAAGAGCCGCCGAAGCCTATGTTCTCTCCAGAGGCAAGGCCCACTTCCTTTCGATAGCACAGGCAATCCGCGCCATCCGAACACTCATGCCCGCATGCAGGGCCACCGACCGCGAGCTGGAGGAGCTCTTGGCGGCAGCATCCATTATTCACGGTGTGCCAGTCGCGTTCGACTTAAAAACAGCCGTGGCCGCAGAACCACGGCTCCATTCATAGGGCCGGTCATGCCTGCGCTCGCGCAGAGGCCTACCTTATCGGACGTTCGCCAAGCGATTGTCCGCCACCTGATCGACAACATCGGCAGCCCGAGCATTTCGATATCCGAGGTTAGCCACACCGTGAGGAGAATGCTTCCCTTTTGCGAACTCACGGACTGGCAACTTGGCGATCTCTTGCGCGAAGCGCGATCGATGCGGGATTCGCGATTGAATCCGACGGGGTGGGTCCCGAAAACGCATGTCGAGGCTCAATAGCGGAACAGCCGCTTTAGCCATGTGGCTCCCGGCCTCGATGCCCTTCACTATCCGAAATTTTCCATTCTCGTAACCGCACCTGGCGATCTTCCTGTTTTCCCATCGGAGAGGAAGTATTGGCATTGCCGTAATCCTCCAGACGAAAACGTGGTGCCAGCTTTGGTCCGGCACTTGCGCCAGAGCATGCGCGACAGGCAACTTGCCACGTGCCATAGCTGCCTGAAACGTCGCAATCCAAGTATCTACGATGAACCAAGCGACACCGCCAATGCGCGTGTGCGCCAGAACGGCGCTTGCCTCCACCGCATTTTCCGCCCGTAGACGTCGTGGCGTGCCGCCAGGAGACGGCGGAATTTTTCCGCACTTGCTACCGCATATTGGCGCAATGGATGTGAGGACTTGGATTGGAATGCCTCGACGATAGCGTCCGCCGCCGCGGTGCCCGATCCAACGGCTCGTTCGATGCCGTCTCAAGACAATGGGTCGAGCGTCCAGGCCGCGTCCCCAGCAACGATCCATTTCCCACGCCAAAGTAAAGTGCGGATTGAAGTGCGGGCATCTCGGACGCCGACGCGGGAAGTGCCGTCAACTCTTGTAAGCCCCGCCAGGAGCGACGAGCTTAGCAAGCGCTCTTGGGTCGTTGCCCGAAGCGCAGAGCACCTGGTAGCGAGGGTCGGAAACCCCAGACGACCACATCCAAGTCACTACCACCAACGGTTCCAGAAGCCGCGGCCTCGGGAACCGCTAATGTCCTGCGGCGGCAAGCCCACTTGGTTCGTCGATCGCGGGATCGGCGACCCCAGTGGCTGCGCGGGCGATGTCATCGTGTTGAGTCCAATAGCCGACGCGTAGACGAGGCAACCATTCAATAGGGCGACGAAGTATGCACTGACATCCGTCGCACCCGCGAAAAAGGCGACCGCGACGATGATAAGCTCCGCGATCACAAGTGAGAGCCACTTGGCGCCGTAGTTGGCGACTGATTGTATCGTATTACCGACAATCACAGTTGCTCCGGTTGCTCCGGCCAAGGTTCCCAACGTGGTTAGGGTGAAAAGCTCTTGCGGCATTTTGTTGCCTCCAATTGTCGATTCAAACACTTCTGCTGTAACCGCTGATGATCACCTGCAGTCATTGTTACTGCGTAGACTGTCGATGCAACTGAGATCCTTGAAACGATCCGGCAACGTTTGACGATAGCTGAGCCGCTCAAACGTCCCTGTAGTCGGCCACGCTGGATATCACCACACCACCTTGGGCGAAATCGGAAGCAGATCGGATACCCGCCTCGGCGGGATCGATAAAGTCGGGTGGCGCAGCTCCAGGTTCGCTCAGTTCCCAGTCGGCGTCGAAGAGCTTCGCAAAATAGCTGGCGATGCCAGAATGCTCCACGAGCAGGCTGGCTTCGCGGTTGGAAAGCAACCCGGTTGTCGACCAGTTTTGCGAGCCAAGCAACACCTTCTCATCGTCAACCACGACGAGCTTGTTGTGGCAATGGACGAAATGATGGGTCGAGAGATATCGATAGTTTGTATCGAACGCTAAATCGAAATCGTCCATCGCCTTTACGAATTTCTGTTTCTGGCCCGTATTCAAATATTTTTTCGAGACGATGATCCGCACGTCAAGATCAGGGTGATCTGCGCGTGCATCTGCGATCTCTTGCAGGAGTGCCTCGACGGCGGGCTGCCCGCCGCGGAGGTATTGCTGCTCAATCCTAACGCTGCGCCTGGCGGACCTGAGCAAGAGGCTGAGCGTCGGATGAAAATTTTCAGGCGTGATGACCGGAGTGACGCTGATCGGTGACTCCGGCGTGACGGTGATGCTGGAAAACAGTCTCGTCGGAATCGCTGGCGGCGCTGCTTCGAAGAAGATATCGCTCGCTGGCGAAGCAGCCGCAAGCACACCGGGCGGAACTGCGTCCGGCGGCTGCCCTTGCGACAGCCGCATGTCGCGGGCGACCAGATCGGAGAAGAAGGCTGCCAGTTCGCGCGATTCAACTGCCATACCCATATCGCGATTGCCGGGTTCGAAACTCCCTATTACCACCCCGTCGCCCTCGTTGAAGGGGATGCTGTTTTCCGACCAATTGCCGCTTTGAATCATCGCAATCTCGCCGTCGACCACGATTATCTTCTCGTGTGCGTTGCCAAAGTAAGCCACGGGATTTCCGGCCGAGCTGGATGGCGCCTTGACGCAGTTTGCACCGAGCGCCGCCAGTTCATCCAGCACGTTCCGCTCCTCGGTGGAATTTGTGTCTAGCATCAGAGATAGCGAGACGCCGCGCCGCATCGCGCGCTTCAGATGTTCTTTCATGTATTCCGCGCTAAAGTCGTAGATGCCGATCACGAGTGAGCGGGTCGAGCTATCGATCAGCTTCTTCGTGACGGCGTAGGTTGAATCCGGCGAGGCATAGGCCATGATCCTGCCGGCAACAGAACGGGGAACAAAGTTCGAATCCGGCAGCCGGGGATAGGGCAGCAATGCTGGCGGCGCGGCAGCGTCGTCGGCCGCGCCGGCTTGATCGAGGTTCTGGCGAAGCACCTCCGGCAGGGCTTCGAAGACGGTGCGTTCGGCGACCGTCTGGTCAGACAGCGCGTCGTATGCTGCGCTTCGGCCGGGAAGCCGGGTCGGCAAAGCAACCGCATCCGCCGCCTCAGCGGCGACGACCGCAGGCGGCGCACCAGCTTCTCCCCAGCATCCCTCGAAAGCGGCAACCGTACTCTGCCCGATGCGAGTTGCCATGCCCTCCAGCTTGATGGTGATGAAGTCCGCGATCTGCGCGCCGAACTGGATAGGACGGCCGTCGATCTTGATGTCGCCCACGACATAGCCGCGCCCAGGTGGGACTTCGTAGGTCGCGCGCACGAAATGATCGTTGCTGCCGCGCGTGAACCGCCAGAAGTTCATTGCATTCTCGCCGTCGGGCGTCACCCAACCCACTGGGTTAAACTGGTGAAGATAAAGCCCAACAGGGTTGTTCAGCGTGATATCCGCCAGCCTCCTGGCGAGGGCGTTGACCTGATCGCCGATGAACGGGTCGCTGTTGCGGTTCGGCTCGCCATAACGCGAGCACTGTATCAACGCCTGGGCGTCGGTGATGTCCTGTCCGGCCCGCCTGCGGCGAATGGTTGCGGCAGCGCCCAGCCAGATCTCCGCCCTCAGCGTATTGGCGTCCTGGATCAGATGCATGATGCCGTTGCTGGTCGAGTTGTTGAAGCGGTTCCTGAGCTCGTAGACGCCGCCGACAAAGAGGTCTTCGCGCTGGACCAAGGGCGAAACAAGTTCCCGATAGAGCGACACGACCTTTTCCGGGTCCTGGCCAGCCAAGAACTGCCAGTATTCGGGGCCTTCGCAAGTGAAATCGACACGCATGATCTTACCGCTGGCTGGATCGCGCGCCGCGCTCCACTCGCAATATTCGTCCTGGACACTGCGCGCCGCGTCGGCCCGGCGCCAGCGTTGCATATCACTCAGGGAGTTGAGGCGCACCTGGCGCGGAAACGCGTTCCACGAGATCACGGCCACCTGCGCGTCCGCGGCTGGCGGATTGGTCAGCGGATTGAAGAACTGATCGCGCGGCCCGTCATTGCGGGCAGGATCTCCTTCGCGGGCGTTGTCGAGCCAGGCGGAGACCTGCTGGCTCCAGGCCTCCTTGCCGGCTGCATCGAGGTCATCGAGAAATCCAGGCGGATCGAGTCGGGGCATTAAGTCTCTCCCTGAGGTGGTTGGGGCTCGTCTGTTTCGGCAGTCCGGACAGGCTCGACACGGCCATACTCGGTCATCCGCAAGGGAGCGGCCGTCAGCGGTATGTTGGTCCGCGGGGTGGTCAGCGCGAATTCGGCGAGTGGCCTACGGCGAAACCGTCGTCGCCGATACTCCGCTAGACGGAACCAGCCGTCGACGGTCTCGGGATCGGTCATGCCCGCCCTCAACAACCCGAAGTACTGCGCGATGCGCTCCCTGGAGGCGGCTTCGAAATCGACCGTCTCGAAGTTCGACAGGAACTCCCGCTCCGGACTGTTGGCGCCAATGCCTTGCTGGCCTGTAGCGGCACGGATCGCCTCTAGAAATTCCCATTCCATTGCCTCTCCGGCGTTTGGGCCTTTGGCGACCGTCGGCACATGGCGAAGCAGGGCCGCCCGGCGCGCCGAAAAGACCGGATTTGGGAAATCAGTCATCGTCAGCGCGGCGACGAAGCGCCTGGTCAGCAGGCCGGCCAGCAAGAGGGCATCGATCAGCTGCGTATCCTCGAAAGCCGGCTCGGGTGTCAGAAAGGCAAAATGCGAGTCGCCCTCGATGCGCAGCAAGCCGTCGGACAGATGAACGTCGTAATCGGCCAGACACCTGCGATAGACCAGTCCCGGGACCATGATGTCGGCATCTGCCGGGTCGTCGGGCTCGAGGCCCAAGGTTGTGAACAGCGTATCGCGGTTGAGGAAGAACGACAGCGGTGGCTTGAGCGGAGTCTCCTCCCCAATCAGATGGCTCGCCGTTTCCGACGTGGCTAAGTTCACCGTGGTGTCCGTCACAGCCTGGCGCAGGAAGTGGCGAACGTCGTTCCAGCTGCCGTCGGCGTCGACGGCCCGCGCGATGCGCGCCGCATTCCAGCGCCGAATGCCCGGTCGCGCAACCTCGGTCTCCATGCGTTCAGCGGTCACGCGGCCAATGAAGAGAGGATCGTTCCGCAGTGGATCGTCAGGCGCCAGCGCGTTTTCGTTGATGCCTGCCTGCGGCGCGTGCCAATGAATCCAGGGCGATCGCAGCTCCTTCATGACGGTCGCACCGTTCACATGGCTGTCGAAAGGGCCTTTGCCGCGTGTGGCGGCCTGTAATGCGTGGGACGACATCCCAGCCCAGAAGTAGGCACCAGTCAGCCGCTCGTAGAAATGAAACACCTTATGCGTATCGTCCCAGCCGATGATCTGCAGAAACGCATCGTCCGCGGCGGAATCGGCTAAAGTGCTCGAGGAAACGAGCAACGTGAAGTCGGCTTTTCCACGAACGATCACGAAGCGGAATGCGCGCTGGAGCCGATCGGTTTGCGGTGTCCACGGAATATGTCCGCCATCTGCGACCAAAAAGACCAGCTGTCGCGGCAGCGCATCCGCCGTCCCGCCGAGTGCGTCGAAGGCTGCAATCAGGCTCCGCGTCGTCAGCGGAAACGGATTGCCCGAGCGCAGCAGTCGGCCAAGAGGGTCATCTAGTTTAGCGAGTTCCTCGGCATCCATCGGCCGTGGGTCGGTATCGATCCCGCCGACTCGACGATAGAGCACATTCGCTTCGGGCGGCACTGCGTCGGCAGGCGCGGCCAAGCGCGCACCACCCTTCCGGTAGGGATAGTTGCGCGTCGGGAAACGCTGTTGCTCCCGAGAGATTGTCAAGCCCAACTCCTCTCCATTCGTCAGGCGGCGTCAGCGCCGCATCGAGAATTGCCCCTGCTGTCCGAGTCGGATGACCCCCGCCTCCTCTACGCCACGTGCCCGCGATGGACCGCGACAGCCACAAGATCGTTCGGCTTGATGAATCCGGCCAGATTGATGTTCGACCCGGCTTTCATGGGCAGCGTCAGCGTGGCCTTGCCCGCGGTGTCCGGATTGAGACTGACGTTTCCTTCCGGCTTGCCCTCGACGTAGAAATCCAGCCTCGTCAGTCCGACCGTATTGATGCTCACAAGGCGAAAGCCCGGCTTGGCCGGATCGGAGGCGCCTATTGTGACGCTGATCTCGCGACGAGGTTCCTTCGAGAGGAGTTCCGCCGCACGAGCGAGCAACTCTCGATCACCTTCCATCACATCGGCGCGGGTGGGTCTGTGTATCTCGTCAGGGACGACGCCGAAGTCTTCAAGCAATGCGCCAGCGCGCGGTCCGACTCTCAGGCACTGGCGTATGGCCACACGCATGCTGGCGTTGTTCGGCAACGGCTTCAGCCCCCATCCCGTCGGCAGGACAAGGTTCAGGAGCCAGTGCTCCCAGACATTCGCTCCACCGGCGCCAGTGTTGCTGGCGACACCAAGGATCTTGCCGATGCGGTGGTCCTGGAAACCTGCGGCAAACATGTCGGTTGCAGAGTAGCAGTTGCCATCAACCACCAGCACAACAGGGCCATAATACCGCTGCCCAATCGAGTTGCAGCTGACCGGATCGGTCAGCGGGAAGGCATGAGAATACAGAGAGCCCGTCTCGACTGCCTCCTCAAGCGATGGGCGCCATTGATCAAGGGGAATCTGGGAACCGACCGGGTTGTTACGTGACAGATCGAGCGTGCCCGGCGTGACGACGAACTGCATGCGTTCTGGTTCGATTCTCGTCGCGGTGAGTGTCTGGAGCAGCCGCTCGGCTGCCAGGATGCTACCGCCTCCATTGCCACGCACGTCTACGATCAGACCATTTGGTGGTGTCCTCCTGAGCAGCCGGACGAATTCCGCAACGAAGCCGTCAGCGTCTTCAACATGAAATGTTCTGATCTGGAGGTGGCCATAGGTCACGCCACCAATGTCGATGGTCCGGGCCCGGAACGCAGCGTTCCAGGGCACCATGACGGTAATCTCCGTGCCGGTCGGATTTTCCTCCAGCGAGTCAGGCGATGCGCTAGCAAAAAAGCCCGAGACTTGCTCACCGAAATTAGCGCTCTGCAGGTTCCGCAAGGCGCCGGAATCGAAGATGAGCTGGCGCGCCTCCCGCACGGCATCCGCCGCGTTATCGAGGCCGAGCACCGCAGCCAGCCCGAGATTTCGTGACAGCAACGCCGCGGGGACGGCAGCTGCCGGCGGCGCCGCCTCCGCCGGAGGCACCATCTTGGCCGGTTCATCGAAGATGACGCTCGCCGACCGCGCCGTGCTGTGTCGGCTAAAATCCACCGACACATTCGCCGCAAAGGAGATATCCGCCGGAGGCGCCTGCGGAGGTTGCGGCTGAATTTGCGCAGGGGGCGCCGACACGGCCGTCTTGTCGGAGCCGCCCGACGTGGTCGGCGCATAGCGGACGAACCATTGCTGCCGCATCTGTCGCCGCTGCGACAGATCCTTCGGATCGCCGTGTCGCGGCAGAAATTCCAGGTCGACGAAATCGGCATCCGGCGGCAGAGCTGTATTCATGGGCCGGATTGTCAGAGAACTGACGCCTCGCGCGTGGCGCGCCGCGTCGTTACTTCCGGCGGTCTGCTCGGCATTCGCACGCACGGCGCGCTCGATCGCCATCCCGTTCCAGTAGAACAGTTCGCTGCCCGACCCAAATTCGGGAACGGGGAATTGATGGCCGGTCAACACACGCGTTACCACGTACCTCCGAACTCCGTTCTCATAGAACGGGGCCACCTCGAAAGGCAGGTAGGCGATGTAATCGCGATAAGGCTGCGGAAGCTGATAATTCGTATGAAGGTCGCGTACCGAGTTGAAAACTTGAGTTAGCGTATTGTGAAACGCCAGTTCGTCCCGTTCACCGGCAGGAATATTGCTCTCCTGCATCAGCCGGCGCTGGAGCACGCGAAGTCGCTGGATCGGGCGCACCGCGTGGATCGCTTCCTTTAACGGGCGATGGACATAGAAATTGTCGAGCATCTGGATTGCCTGCCCGACGATCAGAATACGATCCTGTTGCGTAAGAGTGCCCTCGACGCTTTCGCGAAAGCTCCGAAGCGTCTTGTCGCCAGCCGGAAGCTGTTCGCCGGAGGCCGCGTCGGCAACAATCGGAGTTTCGGCCACCGTCTCCCAGCTGATCGGCCCGCCGGTATTCCTGGGCAGCACCAATTGGCTCTGGCGACGATTGATGCCATGGACCGACTTCGTTTTCGGCGGCTCGGCCACCTCCAGCCCGGCCGGCGTGCGCAGTGCCTCTGTGGGCTGGCCCAAGCTGCGACGACGCAGTGCCTCGGCCACCGCGGCCTCGGCGTTCAGGAACGTGCCGATCGGCTTGCCGGGATCTTCAACCAGCGTGGAGCCCGTTCCGGAAAGGATGTCCCGGACGTCGCCATGTGTCAGGTCCGGGTTCACCGACAGCATCAACGCGACGGTGCCTGCGACCTTAGGGGTCGCACCGGACGTGCCGCCGAAGCCGTTGCGGTAAGAGGAGTCCGACGCATGACCGCAGGTCAGGTCGTGGTTCAGGTCACCTGGTGCCGAAACCACGACACGGCCGCCGTAGTTGCTGAAAAAGGCGCGTTTGTTCAAGTTGGCGTCGTATGCGGTCGCTCCGACCAGAATCGAGCCGGTTGGATCGAACGGCTCGTCGGAATCGGTCCTGTCGGCCGGTCGATTGCCGTTGCCCGCAGCCACACAGACGACGCAGCCGTCAGCAATCGCAGCACGGATCGCGCGATGCACGGATGGGATTTGCTCGAAATTGCCGCCGAGCGCAGTCTGAACCTCTACGATCACGACCTTGCGTCGGTTCGCTGAATTGGTGCGGCGAACGAAGTCGACCGCCTCGGCCCACGGCTCTTCGAAGACGGGTGCGTTCGGGCCACTGTCCCCTTGGACCGCCCAAAGCGAAGCCTCCGGCGCATAGCCGGCCATGCCAACGCCGTCTGCACGCGCTCCGGCGATGCCAAGCACCGCGGTCCCGTGGGCCGCGTGCGATCCTTGCGTCACATCGGCACCGCCATCGACCGCATTGTAGCAGCGATCGATGGAAGCCCGAAATTCCTGGTGAGATGTGCGGCAACCCCAATCGATATCTGCGACCACAACGTTCGCGCCACGCGAATACTGCCAAGCCTGCGGCACGCGGGTGCGATGAAGATACCACTGCGATTCCAGTCCATTCGCGGGGTCCGACGTGAGCGGTCCGTCACCGATCTGTGGATCGGTAGGATCGGGCTCCGACAAGGCGAGCATTGGAGGCGCCGCCTTGGGCACGATAACCGCTTTGTTGACCTCCGGCAGTTGCTTGAGCGCTGTCGTCACCTCGGACGGAGGCGTACCCCCCGGAAAGCGCAGCCGCATGAAGCTGGACAGCGGCGGAAGGCGCTCCAGTGCACTTGCCTGTTCAACCGATGCAGATCCGATTGCGGTCGCGGCCCGAAGCGCATCGAGGCGCGCCTGTTCCGCCTGAACCTGCCCCTCTGTGAACACCGATCGCGCCTCAAGCAACCCATAGCGCCGCAAGACGCCGCGCAATGCCACGTCCGGCGGCGCGGCACCGGCAACTTCTGCGAGATAGCCCGCAGTGTTGCTCGAGAGCGCAGAGCCAATTGCAGTTGCGCTCGGCGCCAATTCAACTTCGACGACGAGGTCTTCTTCCGGTGTGGGCGGCTGACTTGCGGCTACACCCGACGATCCTTCGCCTACTCCAACTGGTATGAACGGCGACCCCGTATCCGTAGGGTCCAGCACCATCGCATCTTGCGCCTTGATCGGCTTGGGCGCCGTTTCCGAGGATTTGCGTTTTCTGGCCATCGGTTTGCGGTGCACCCCACCTCTAAGACATTGCGAATACTTCCATTTTCACCACAAAGACGCCGGCCCCCGATACTGGAACGCAGAATGGGGCGGCTGCCGAACGTTCAATCTCGGTCTTAGTAACTTCCGTACTATCCACCATTTCAGAACGCCGGCGTGTCGCTCTAATGCGTGAGGCGAAGTGCAGTCGTCCGGATTCGCCACCAAACTATTCGCTCGCCCTTGACCGTGCCATCGGAGACAACCGCCCCAGCTAATCTCAGGCCACCACCTAAAGCCCGCGTCGTGCCGGCTCCTGAGTCATCTCAACTTCAACGAGCTCCGAAAGCTTGCGCCCAACGGCTTCAGTGTCGGCGCCTTCCGTCAGTTCGACGTAACCCATTCGAGCTGTTTCAGCGCGCTTCGCCGTAGGATTCAGATATTGCGCCGCCTTTACTTCGGACCACCCTTCGATGGTCGCCAGCAACTCATCCCGACGGAGTCTGGGGACATCCGACTTAAAGTTGAACAGCAATACATCCGGCTGGGGCAAAAACACAGGCTCCTACCGTTGTTAACCAAGCAATTTTACCAAGTTCAGCCGGCCGGCGCCATAGTCGGGATGGAATGCAGCGCCACCCATACCAGGCACAGGATCAGCCGAGTTCATCAACGCAGTTCTCACGTCACCCCCAGGCATCCTACCCTTGTTCGCGAGCACTAGCGCCGCCGCTGCCGCAACGTGCGGGCTGGCCATGGACGTACCCTGCCAGGAGGCGTAGTTCGTGTCCCGCGACTTCGGCGCCCCCGGGATCGATGTTCCATCTGGTCTTGTCGCCGCTACGAAGCCCGTCTGACCAGGATAGGTCGGTAGCGTTGACCATATGCCAACGCCAGGAGCGGCGATTGAGATGTGCCCCCCTCTGTTCGAAAAATCGGCGACCCTGTCATTAATCGTCGTCGCACCAACGCCGATCACACCTGGTATTGCTGCAGGGTAGGAAATCGGACTACCCAAACTGCGTTCATTTCCCATGGCTGCAACGACCGTAACACCGTCGGCCACCAACAGGTCGAATAACTGCCTTTCCTGCGGGTCAGGTTCACCCGGCCCACCGATGCTTAGATTGACGACATCAACTTTCGCGTCCAGGCACTCGCTCAGCGCACGACGATACATCACAGGATCCACATAATAGACGTACTCGTCTGGTCCGAGCAGCACCCGAAGGAGATCCGGCTCGTCATCAAAGATCTTCCATGCCAGCAGTGCACAAGAGGCAATACCGCGTACCCCGAAAACGTTATCGAAATTTGCACAGATCGTTCCAGCGACATGAGTACCGTGTCCAATCACATCTTCTGGACCGGATGGCGCGGATACGCCTGCGTAGGTATGCACATAACCAGCTATCCGACCGACCAAATCCGGATGCTGTTCGTCAATTCCAGTATCAAGAACGGCGACCTTTATTTTCGTTGCATCCTTGAAATCAGGCAATCCCCGCGCTTCGCTCCAGCCAATCCGCGCCAGGTTCCACATATCGCCGGCGGGAGGAATTGCCGTCGGCGTCGCACCTGTAACCTTGCTCCGGCGAGGGCGACGAACTGAGGCGTAGCGGACGGGGACGCGCGCGGCAAATGTGACATCCGGGTCGTTAGCAAGCTCGTCACGTAAGCGATGTTCGTCGCCCTCCGAGTCCAGCTCGACAATGCAAACACCCGCGTTTGCATCCTTGCTGCGTTTCTGGCTCGCGGTGGCGCCAAGCGCAGCAGCAACACGGGCCCCGCCCCCGCCGTATCTTGCTTCGGAATCGGCTATGGTTGCAGCGGAGCTAGCTAGAACCGGAACCAACCCGTCCCCTGGGCTCGCCGACGACAACGGGATAACGCGCTTGATCATGCCTCGCCGCGAAAGCCCCACCATCGCCGAAATAGCCGGGGTATCAAACGAGGCAGCAATGACACCCGGGTCCGCTCCCGGCCAGAACCGACCCATTGACGGTTGAAGACCCACAATGAGCATACCTTTGTGATATTCTGGCAATCCACGAACCGAAAACGACATGATGGTCACGTCCTCCGAACTGTTGTCGCGTGGTGATAGCTGGTTTCAATCGGCGATGCCGCCCCGGAATCCAGCGCTACTTGCGGGAATTCGCCCGCCGTAAGGCGAAAACGAAATCCTGCTGAAAGAACTGCAGATCTCCGTTGGCATCAAAGAACATATTTGTCTGGTCGGCGACCGGCAGCGACGTGTCATGTCCAGGAGGCCCTATTGGGGTAAGCCCCTGGCCTGCTCCGTCTACACCAAAGAAGAACGGCATTTCATCTCGTACGTCATCAACTTTGGTCCGAATGGCCGCGTGGGCATGACAGCTAATGCAAGAAGAATGCTCAAAACCACCCTCTATTATCGGATCAGAAAGGATATTTGGGCGTCCCATTGAATCGACGAAATCCGTTTCGACACCGCTGAGTTCATAGTTCTGCCAAACCGTTCCATTGAGAGCAGCCGGTCGACCAACAGGATCAGGTTGTGGAAATGCTGGCGTTGGCCCGTCAACTTGTCGGAACGAGGTCCAGAACCAGTTTGGAACCTCTTTAGTAAGAATATGCAACGCGGCGAGACCCCAGAGCACACCGTTCTCGTCGCGGTGCGTGTAGTAACGACCAGAAATCTCAGGCTTCTCCTCAGCCACAGCAAATTTCCTCCACGAGGCCTTCACCTCAACCGACTCAAGTGGAAATGACATCTTCTGCGCCGCGGCCAACTTGGCCTGCATGAATTCTTCTTGTCCCTCAACTGAATAAAGTCCGTTGTCACGCATAAAATCGAATGTTGCCTTGTTCATGCGTGTTTCGTTGGTCGGCTCGCCGGGATCGAGCTGAATGCCGATGCCGTTCTTGCCTTTCAACAGCTCCGCGACCAAGACCGACGACTTTGGCGGGTCAACAATCTTCGCAGTATTGCTGGGCGGTGTTTCCCATGTCTCAGGTTTCGTGGCTGGGTCTAAGAACACTTCGGTCCGGGCTAATTTCCACGTCTCCCAGACCACCTGCCCGGCATCGCCGATCTTCTTCGTAGGATCAGCAATTCCACGCCCATGGGAAAGGTCGGCTGGATGATTGACTGCCAGGAAAAGATCCCAGGCGTGCTTGTGAGGCTGATTGATTGCATCTGCAGGATTGGGCTGTAGTACAGGGGCTCCACTCTGCCCTTGCAATGACGCTGGAAAGATTGCGCTGAGGACTAAAAGTGCAGCGGCACAGCCGCTCATGCGTGCAATCAAGTTCATTTTCGTTTTTCCTCCTGGATCAGGCTGGCGCTCCAGCCTCAAGCCATGCACGAACACGATCGATCTGATCCTGAGAAACAACGGGGCGCCCCGCTGGCATTCTCCTGAACGTTGCTCCGGCAATTCCAACGTCGCGCCCGAAAGGCGGGCGCGCTTCGAGCGCCTTGACAAGGTTTGACTCTACCGGGTCAAACCCATTGCCCATTTTGGACGGCGCAATCAGCGCCACGCTGCCAAACACCTTGTATGCGACAAATTCATCGCGCGTCAGCGTACGCCAGAAATTCTTATGTGCGCCAATGTCACCTGACGACACAGCTTCTTCGAGGATACCTACAATATCCGCATATCTATCAACCATCACATAGATCCCAGAGCGCAGAGCGCAGAGCGCATAATAATTCTGCTAACGTTGCCGTCTTCTCTAGCCAAAATCTGTATTAATATCTATACATATTCTTAAACTTTGTCTATGCTATTTATTGTTGGCGCAGTATTTCTCGTGGTCAGGTTTCCCGGCCGGCTTTTATCATGACGCAGCCCGCTTCAACACGGCTTCCGCGCATCCGGAGGCTGTGACCTGCTGGGCCTGAGTGCCGGATGCAAGCCCAACGACGACGATAGTTGTAGCGATGAGGATGGCCCCCATTTTCATGCTTTCCTCCCGATGCCGATTGTTGTTATGCAGGCACGCGCAGCAGGTTCTTGCTGCTTTCGAGGAACGGCCGTTGAATGCCGCGACGAACCAGCAGCGAATGGCCGATGCCCAGGATCTTCCGAACACTCGCCAGGGCCGCCTCATTCACTTCTATGTAGGCGACAATGTACCACTCACCGTTTTCTTCCCTGGCCATCCCCAGCGGCTCGGCCCGCCATTTGAGCGCGCCGTGGTGGGGCATGAAGTAGGTTTCCTGGATGCCGCCGACAGCGCCGAGCCCCTCGTCGAGTGCGTATTCCATCACCGCGCAGCACAGCTGCGTCAGCGTGCCCCGCAGCCCGGTCGAGCGTTTGTCAGGCACGACGAAAGTGCGTGTCCATTCGGCCCAATCGGGACGCCTGGGCACGCCCGATTTTTCGCACATGTGAGAAAAGACCTCCGAAACCATGTGCGGCTCGCTCGTTGGGATCAACCGAGCCGAGGTCACCACGCGACCGTCTTCGATACCCAGCAGATAGGTTGCCGCTTCCGTATCGAATTGATCCAGCTCGCGACCATCCGGACTCGCAGGGCGCCAATGTTTCTGGTGCACGAAAAAGTCGTGCCGCCGGCGCAAAAACTCATCGAATTCGTTTTCGTAGAGATACTTGTTATGCGCGTTGACGACATGGGCAGCTATCATTGCGCGATCCCCCGATCGTTCTTCGGGAGAATAGTTGCAGGCGCGCTAAAGTACGTCACCTGTCCGATCGGACAGTTGACACGTTCAGGGATGGATCAGACGCCTGCGCACTGCTTCGACGACGGCTTGCGTGGTCGAAGCGACGCCAAAAGCCTCACGAGCCCGCGTAGCGTGCCATTTGACGGTGCGCTCGGTCACGCCGAGGATCTGGGATGTTTCCGACGAAGTCTTGCCCGCCGCAGCCCACAAAAGCACTTCCTTTTCGCGATCCGTCAGCGGACCCTCATCGCCGTCGTCATTTGACAGAGCCTGGATCGACATGCCGGCGTATACCGCCATCGTCACCAGTTGCACCTGCTGCCGCGGAGAGAGCGTGCAGGACTTGGCAGAGGAGGCGAATGACAAGACAGACTGCCAATGGTGGACGCTGAGCATTGGCACGGCGAAGCCGCTACAGATGCCGAACTCTGTCGCTTCGCCCGCAACCCGTCGCGAACCTTCCGTATCGGACCATTTTGCTGGGACGTCGGCCCAAAGGAACGGCTTCAGGGTTTTCGCCGAGTATATGCAGACGCCGTCAACGGCGGCATGCTCGGCCTCGACATAACGTTGGAACCAGCCTGCGGGCCAGCCATTCAGTTCAACCATCGGCGCCAGCTTTTGCCCTCCAAGTGGCACACCACTCAGGATGAGATGTTCGAAGCCGAGATTTCTGACCGTTTCAAGAAGATCACTTAGCAACGGCCCGGTTGCCGTGTGCTTCCTGCAGCGTTCGACAAAATCAAACACGTCTGAATCAATCATGTCAGCGACCCAGCCCACACACGCCGAAACAGTATATCGGAAAATTAGGGGCTTGGAATGTATCCAAATAAATCAGCGCTGGCTCGGCAGCAGGATGAGTCAGGCCTTGCTTGGTGAGTTCCTGTCAACCCTGAAATCCAGACGAGACGGCAGCCACAATTTCCCCTGTTGAGCGTGTAGGACCCTTGCTGAAACTGCAGCCTGAGCAGTTTTTGGTGCATGCCGCGATCGACTTCTGCCGCCATTGGCTCGTGACGGACACGAGACCACAACCGTTTCAATGTTGGCATTCTTGTGGGCTGCGACATCGAAAAACAGGTGCGAAATCGCGATCCCAATCCAAGCGTCAGTGACCCTCCCCCGCATGCCTCGATGCTCGCGTTGTAGAAGGCCACCTTAGATCCCACTGCCAAGAAGTTGCAAAACGGTGCCTGGTCAATCTCGTGATGCCTGACCTACTTGAGCCGAATGAGCATATAGACATGCTCGGCGTTGAAGGAGACGCGCTTGACCACGCTGCTGTCTAGCTCCCCCGTGCATTGGAACTTGGCGAGGTCCACCGGCCTGCAGTGAAGCCGCACACAACCAGCTCGGAAATGATGGAGCGTCGCGGCCTCTGACCCAATACGTCTCGCCGCCCCATTGAACCCTCCCTGCACCCGTCCCCTGACCGTCGAGACAATTAAACTCTCACCTTGGTGCGTAAAGAAATCTCTGATTAAATGCCTGCTCGCAAAAGAATAGCAAGCAGAGGATATTGGGATAGATTCCCCTTGCGCGTAGTGTGCGCTCAGTTCTAACTTCCGATAAACTGCGCGAAAAAGTACGCCAACGAAGGAGGCGACGTTGTTCCGTCTTGCCCTTGCGGTCTTTGCAATCTTGATCGGTCCCATGTCTCCCTCGATGGCGTGGTAGGATATGGGTCATATGGAGGTGGCCCCAATTGCTTAGGGTTGACTAAAGCCTGCAACAAAGATCAAGGTGGACGCGCTGATAAAGCTGCATCCTGCCTACGGCATGTGGACCAAGGGCCTAGGCTTGCCCACGATGAGATTGCACAACAGGCCTTTGTTCGGGCGGCGACCTGGGCCGACGACATCAAGACCGATTGAATTGCAGAACCCTCCACACGCCCGATTGCTACAAATCGGAAGGCGATGACGTTGGAAACGCCGACGCTGGCCAGAACATCTGGTACTTCTGATCACCTCGCGCATGTCTAGTGGCACTTCTATGACATACCGTTTTCGGCTGATGGCACGCCTACTCTGCCGTCCCCTCCCGTGAACGCCCTTTCGGAGATCAAGCTTCTTCCCACGACGCTCACCGACACGACCGCGAGTGATGACCTGAAGTGCTATGATCTCGTCTGGCTTCTCCACCTGACCTGCCACTGAATTTTCATCCGGCTGCAGTTAGAGCCTCGGCGGGTTTTACGCCGTATGGCGCGGATTGAGCAACGGGTGATCGGCGGAGCAGGTCGGGGTTGCGCAGCCGATCGTCCGTTGCGGTGAGATTGGCGGCATAAGCCGCAGGCGTGATGTATCCGAGCGCCGAATGTGGGCGCGATCGGTTGTAGTCGTCTGCCCATTCGGCGATGGTTGTTTCGGGCATGGTCAAGGCCGAAGAACAGGGTTTCGTTCAGCAACTCGTCCCGCATCCGCCCGTTGAAGCTTTCGCAGAAGCCGTTCTGCATCGGCTTGCCCGGCGCGATGAAGTGCCATTCCACCTGATGATCTTCGACCAGGCGAGGATCGCGTTCGAGGTGAACTCGGTGCCGTGGTCAGAGACGATCATGCCCGGCTTGCCGCGCCGGGCGATCAGTTCCGTCAGTTCACGCGCCACCCGGCGGCCGGAGATCGAGGTAAGCGTTCCCATGCTTGCGCGCCAGGTCGCCCGCCTTTGCCCCCGCTTCGTGCTCACGCAGAACCGCGATGATCTGCTCTTCCGTAAACCGATTTCTCTTCATCAGTCCGTCCTTCAATCGAGGCCGGACTCTAATCTCAGATGGAGGAAATTACCCGTGGCAGGTCAAGATCCGCGAGGCAGAGATCTTCGTGGCGGTGCTCGGCGCATCCAGCTTCACCTATGCTGAAGCAACATGGACACAAACACTTCCCGACCGGATCGGCTCGCATTTTCGGATGTTTCGTTTCGTGATCCGAAATAATTGACTCAAAAAATCAAACGTACACTAACAATATTTCGTTAGAGGGAGGTGGCTTTGTGCTCTATCTCCACTCATGAAGTGGATTGCCAATCCCCTACCGCTGGGTAGCGAGACAGTACATTCAAGAAAACGGGACAAGGCCGGTGAAATCCGCCCCACGGCCCGGCTACCAAAGTAGCTTAGCGCACAAGGATAGGATAATGACGCAATAGCCCCAAAGGACCACCTGTCCTGCGGCGCCCTTCAGTTTAAAGCCCAGCGCCTCAAACTCAATTGGTCCTTCGGATTGCCGTAAAAAGGTGACTGTCCCGAAACTCGCTATGACTATACCTGCGAATCCAATCGTTCCCAAGAAATGAGCCTTCAACTCATCCTTCCAAAAATCAAAACCAGTATGGAACAAGAGGGCGATGGCCGCCACTATTGCCAAGGTTGCGGCGATGGTCGACGCGACTAACGCGATCCATCGAAGCAAATGCCCGTACTTATCCGCCCACCTAGGTGAATGCCCCGCTTGCATACCGTCGACCCCCATGGACCGAGTGAGCGGGAAATATAGCACCGATATCGAAAAAGGTCGCGGGTTTGTCAAATATATAATCGCCCATGAATGGAATATTACAAGGACATTCCGTCGACGGCATAAGACTATGCCACGGTACTCGCTGCGGTCTGTTGAAAAAGGCCCTCGCCACCGGACCGCAGCAATGATTCACTGGCTCCGAAGGATTCGGAGGTGACGAGTGCGCGGCGGCGACGATCGAACTGGCGAACTTTTCAGCTACGTGGACCTTGAGGTCCGGGTTCGGCGCAATCATCCATTGCGGGCGATCAGGACGATCGTGACTGAAGCCCTGTCGAGGCTGGAGCGTGAGTTCGCGGCGCTATATTCGCCGATCGGGCGGCCATCTATCCCGCCGGAGAAGCTGCTGCGGGCGATGCTTTTGCAGGCGTTCTATTCGATCCGCTCGGAGCGGCTTTTGATGGAACGGTTGGAATACGACCTCCTGTTCCGCTGGTTCGTCGGCATCGGCGTCGACGACGCAGCCTGGGACCATTCGGTGTTCTCCAAAAACCGTGACCGGCTGCTGGAGGGCGATATCGCGGCGAAGTTCCTGGCGGCCGTGCTGGCGCAACCCAAAGAAGCTCCTGTCCACGGATCACTTCTCGGTCGACGGCACGCTGATCGAGGCCTGGGCTTCGATGAAGAGCGTCAAGCCAAAGGGCGGCCCAAGCGGCGGTCATGGCGAACCGCCGGCAGAAGGCGGCGGACCTCCGCGGCGAGAGGCGATCGAACGAGACGCACGCCTCGACTACGGACCCCGACGCCAGGCTCTACCGCAAAGGGCGGGGCAAGGAGGCCAGGTTGTGCTTCATGGGACATGGGTTGATGGAGAACCGCCACGGCCTGCTGGTGGAAGCCTGTCTGACGCTGGCCGACGGACATGCCGAGTGGGTGCGGCCCTGCACATGATCGAACCTCGTGCCGACCGGCCGCGGGCGATCACGCTCGGTGCCGACAAGGCCTATGACGCAGAGGACTTCGTCAACGAGTTGCGCTCGATGAAGGTGACACCACACGTAGCGCAGAACACGAACGGCCGTCGTTCGGCGATCGATCGCCGCACCACGCGCCACGGTGGCTATGCCGTCAGCCAGCGCATCAGAAAGCGCATCGAAGAGGCGTTCGGCTGGATCAAAACCGTCGCTGGGCAGGAGAAGACCAAATTGCGCGGCCGCGACCGCGTTGGGTGGGCTTCACCTTCGCGGCCGCCGCCTACAATCTGGTGCGGCTGCCCAAGCTCTTGGCGGCGTCGAAATGACCGTGCCCGCAGGCTGCCAACTGATCGGCCGCTGGCGGATCATCGAAGCCGATCTGTGGGATCGCGGTTACCTGAACCTCGGTGGACCCGCAACCATCGCCATCGGACCCGACGACAACGGCGAGATCGCCTTTGGCGCCCTGCAAGCCGGTCTCGATCTGAGCTACAGCCCCTCGATAGTTCACTTCACATGGGCCGGGTGTGACGAGATGGATGAAGTCACAGGCGATGGCCATGCCGAATTGCTCAACGACGGCTCGATCGAGATCACATTCGCCTACCACAACGGCGACGAGGCCATCCTCAAGGCAATACGTCAGACTTCTTCAACAGATGGGTGATTGGGGTCTCGCCCGAGCCAAATTGAGGGCGGCTGCTCCTGTCGAGATGTGAGAACGTGGTCGATGTAAATCGCCACAAACATCAGGAGGAGCAGCCATGAAATATTTTGCCGGACTTGACGTGTCTTTGGAAGAGACCGCGATCTGTGTCGTCGACGAGAGCGGCCGGATCGTGAAGGAAGGGCGGGCGGCGAGTGAGCCGAGGGCGCTTTATGAAGCCTTGCGGAAAATCGATCTGCCGCTGGAGCGCATCGGGCTCGAAGCCTGTTCGCTGACAGCCTGGCTTTATGACGGTATTCGCGCCGAAGGATTGCCGGCGATCTGCATCGAGACCCGGCAGGCCAACGCGGCGATGAAAACGATGCCGAACAAAACCGATCGCAACGACGCCCGCGCCTTGGCGCAGATCATGCGCACCGGCTGGTATCGGCAGGTGCATGTGAAGAGCCAGCAGTGTCGGCTCTGGCGATCCCTCTTCGCTGCGCGACGCACGGTCCTCAATGAAATGCGGACGATCGAAAATGTCGTTAGGGCGATTCTGCGGGAGGCCGGCATCAAGCTCGGCACTCCAGGCCGCGCAACTTTCGCTCATCGCGTGCGCGAACTGATTGGCGCAGATACGGTCATCATGGCGCTTGTCGAGCCGCTTCTGGCGATCGTGGCAACGATGTTGCGCGAGTTCGGGCGACTGACAAAGCAGGTCTTCAATATCGCCCGCAAGGAGCAAGTCTGCCGGCGCCTCATGTCCGTGCCCGGTGTGGGACCCATCACCGCGCTCGCCTTTCGTGCCACGGTCGATCAGCCGGACCGCTTTCGCCGATCGAGGGATGTCGGAGCGCATTTGGGTCTGACCCCGGCACGCTATCAATCTGGCGAGACGGACATTCAGGGCAAGGTAAGCCGATGCGGTGACGAGCTCGCCCGCACGGCCCTCTATGAGGCGGCTCATTCGCTGCTTGTGCTCAGCAAGAAATGGTCGAGCCTCAGAGCGTGGGGTATGAACGTCGCCAAGCGGCGCGGTATGGCCCGAGCCCGAGTTGCTGTTGCTCGCAAGCTCGCTGTCATCCTGCATCGCATGTGGAAGCGATGCGACAGAATTCCGCTTCGGCAAGGCACCCGGCCCCGTACCGGCATGAAATACGGGATAACGGACCAACGAAGGAGGAGTTGATTCCGCCCGAAAGGGCGTGAGCCGGATCGTTCCCGTGGGGACGACGGGCAAGGCGATCTCGTTAGCAGGCACGATCCTGGGACGAACTCTCCCAAGGTCGTTCAACAGATTGAGAGGCCTCGCTCTACTGACCCCATCATGCGGCGGCTTAACGTCGACCGCGAAGAGAAGCGAGTGACCCGCGGGGCGACATGGTCCGGAACAATATCAGCAGGAGCTTGATCTCAACGACCCCAATCAGAGAAGAGAACCTGCTAGGACAAGCCGCGAGCCGAGCCTCCGGCATCCCCTTGCCTGCGCCCCCGGCGTCTCTGCATAGCCGGGACGGAGAAGCGCCCCCTCGCGGCGGGACCGAATAGATAATAGACCAGCTGAGTCTCTTTGGGGAGCGGCAGCGGAACGCCCCCCATAGGGGTTCGGACTGGCCCTGTTGCCCTTCGGTCCGAGCACAATGCCTGACAACTGAACCTCGCTGCGAAACGCCTTACCTGTCCTGCTGCGGATTATTTTTTGACGTTGCGTGTTGTCTGAAATTCCGACATGCATTATATCTGTGTCGGATTTCGAGACATGAGGTTATCGATGTCGGTGTCGACCGCCACTATCGAGGAAGTTATCCGCGACGAGATTCGGAGCGCTCAAGCCGATCGACCAACCCCCAAGGCAGGGTGGGAACCCCAGGTCGACTCCTTGGTCATGATATCGATCGCTCTCCGGATCGAAGAGGAGTTCAATGTCAAGCTGCCCGAAGCCGCAATGCCGCCGGGCGGCTTCAATGACGAAAATACATGCGTCGCTGTCTTCACCCAGCGCGTTGTGGAGTTGCTGGAAGAGCAGCAAGCAAAGAACCAGACGGAAGGAGAGCAAGTGTCATGACCGCTGAACGGATCGGCTTCACCGTCAATGAGGATGAGAGCCTAGTCCTCGGCGCCAAGTTGCGCGAGGCAAGAGAATATGTCGGGCTTAAGCAGGAGCAGGTAGCACAGCACATGGAGCTGCCGCGCACTGCTGTTTCGGAAATCGAGAATGGGCGTCGAGGGGTCAGCGCAATCGAGCTCAAAAGGCTTGCGCGATTGTATCAGCGTCCGGTGACCTGGTTTACCGGGGAGGAAGCGGAAGCGGTCGTACCGCCCGATGTGGCATTCCTCGCACGCACCGCGAGTGCCCTTTCGGACAATGACCGCCAGGAGCTTCAGCGATTTGCCGAGTTCCTGCGCTCCAGGTCGAAGGTCACCGGTGATGGTCGGTCGTAATGAGCGCGAATCCATCCTCCGCGGCATCCGCGGCGCTAAGCGCCTACAGCGGGATTTGCGGCTCGATATAGGCGCATCGCGAGCGCAGCGGGTAGACGTCTTTGGGTGTATTGCCCGGATGGGCGCAATGCTGATGTTCCAGCCGCTCGAGCCGCTGCTTGGTGCCTTTATCCGCGAGGATGGGGCTGCGGGTATCATCCTGAGCACGCGTAGGCCGCTCGGCATGCAGCGGTTCACAGCCGCCCACGAGCTCGGCCACCTCTTTCTGGGTCACGATCCACATGCCGATGACGACCGGATTCTGCGACGCGCGCCTTGGGCCAGCGATGCGTCGAGAAGGTCGATAGTCGCCCCTGAAGAGAGAGAAGCGGATGCGTTCGCGTCCTACTTTTTGCTGCCGCCCTATCTGATCAAGGAGCAGATGGAACTGCGCGACTGGGAGCCCAGGCACTTCGAGCAACCCGAAACCGTCTATCAGGCGTCGCTCCGCTTCGGCACAAGTTACCGCGCGACTGTATTCGCGCTCGAACGGGAGCATGTCATCGGCCGCACCCTGGGCCAGCACCTCCGAGATGTGGAACCGCGCGATCTCAAGCGACGGCTCCTGGGCGACTACGCTTTGAAGAATGCCCAGCGCGTCGACGTCTGGCATTTGACCGAGCGCGACGAAGGCGCCGTGATCGAAGCCAGCCGCGATGATCTCTTTCTGCTCCGCTTGAAAGAAGACAGCGGCGGTGGCTATGTCTGGACCTTCGACGAACTTCGTGACGCCGGATTTGCAATTCTGCGGGATGGACGGGACCCTGTCCCGGAAGGGCAGATTGGCTCCTCCACCGTGCGCCGGGTGCTCGCGCAGGCGGAGCGGCCACTCGCTGGGCAGTTGACCCTCCGCGAAGTCAGACCGTGGGCACCAAACGACGATCCGCAGTTGCTCACGCTCTACTGCAAGACAGCGACGAGCGACGAGGCTGGTCTGTTCGAGCCGCAGCGCGAGGAGCTTCTGGCTGCCTCATGACGCTGCATATCCTGACAGACTTACGGTCAGTCCTGGGGCCAGTGCGGGATCAGGGTCGCCGCCCGACCTGCCTATCTTTTGCGGCCTCGGCAGTACACGAACAGGCCCGCGGCGACCTTGATTCCCTGTGCGTCGAGTGGCTTTTCTACCACGCCGCCCAACGGGCCGGCACCGGCCCCGCTGAAGGGACGACTCTGCCCGATACGCGCCAGGTCCTGCATGATATCGGACAGCCGCTCGAGCCTGTCTGGCCGTACAAAGGCCTGCCGGTGCAAGCAACAGCCTGGAGGCCACCCCCGAGCGTATCACCGCTTTTTCGTTGCGGCTCGGATTGCTGCGACACGAATGTCCAGCAGATACGCGAGCGGCTCGATGGCGGCAGCCCGGTCGTCCTCGCGCTCTTCGTCTCGTCCGCTTTCACCGCGGCAACAACGTGGCTTCGGACGGGAAACGAAATCATCCTGCCCAAAGACGGCGAACCGATCGACCGCCAGCGGGGGCACGCTGTTGTTGCCGTCGGGCACGGTCGCTTCGATAGCGAGGATCTTATCCTGGTTCGGAATTCTTGGGGTCCGGCCTGGGGTGCCGCTGGGCACGCCTGGGTCCGGGAAACATATATGAGCCGCCGTCTGTGCGGCGGCTTCAGCATCAGCGAAGGAGATGGCGATGTTCTACAATCCGATGCCGCCGGCATCGACGCCCGTGCGCGCGTGGGTTGAGGCCGCCGCTCACCTGCGCGCCCAACCTAACCTCACGCTTGGTGGGCTGATGCTTCACATCGAGCACCCTCTTACCACCGATGCCGACGAAGAGGCGGTGATCATGACCGTTGACCGCTTTCTGCGGCAGCATGAGGCATATCCAATCGTTACCGTGGCCAACACGATCTTCCCGTCCAGCCTTGACCGGGGCGATGGCGTCGACGCACTGCGCGAACGCTACCTGGACGTCTACAAACGCAGAATGTGCACGCCAGGCGAATGGGGTCGTTATTTCGAACGCATGGTCAATTGGAAAGACCGTAAGGGGGGCCGTATCGACCAGCTCGCCGAGAACATCCGCATGCTCAACGACGCCCGGATAGGGCGTTTCTACGAGAACCGCTACGAGATCATCATTTCCGACCCTGCCAGGGACTTGCGCAAAGCCCTGAACCGTCAGTGCCTGAGCATGATCGAGCTCAAACCCGAGCGGAGCGGTTCATTGCACATGATCGCCCTCTATCGGAACCACTATTACGTCCAGAAGACATTGGGCAACTTGCTCGGTTTGGGGCGCCTGCTTGGCTTCATCGCCCGTGAGAGCGGGTTCGAGGTCGGCACGCTGACCGTGAACTCGACATCGGCTAGGCTCGATACGGAGGGCTGGGGCAAGGCCGACGTGACCACGCTGATCGACAATTGCACCGCGCGGCTGGTCAGAGAGGCGGCGTGATGGGTGCTTGTGGCCGTTCTCTTCTGACGGAGTCCCCGGATGCGCTCGTGGCCGGGCATAGTGAACGGCGGGAATACCGAACATGATACCGTTCGCGCAAACCGATCATCGCCGACCGTTTCAGGCGAACAGCGGAAGGGTAGCTTCCTTTCCCAGGTTTTGCAGGCCGTAGTGCGTGCTGACACCCTCGATGAACTCGGCCTGCCCGCCGTAGCTCGGATGCCTGACCTTGTCCGCGGCGACACCGAGATCCTCGAGCGCTAACTGCGCATCCCGGCCAATCGCGAGCACTCGTCGCGGCGACAGCAGGTGGATTAACCCAATCATCACATGCCGGCACGCTTGTCGTTCCCTTCGCGTGTGACACCGATTGGAGAGCGGGTCTCCGGCGGCATGCGGATGCAGCGGAAAGACATTCCAAAGGAAAACTGGCTGTCCGATCGCCTTCAGCATCTGCCAAATCACGGTCGCGGTGCGCTCAGCAACGACGGGGCCGGTCGTAGATCGGGATAATGGAGCCGTCCCCAGCAAATCGGCATGTGCGGGTAGGTGGACTTCGTCGGTCAGGGCCAATCCTGTACGACGTCCGCCGCGGTATCCGAGATCGCGGGCCACCCAGATGGAAGCGACACCCCGCTCGATTGCTGCGTCGAGAACGGCCATCAGGTTGTGTCGGCGGATATCGGCGGCATCGGGTTGATCAAAGTCCGAGCAACGATCCGAGTATGGATTGAAAGCGTCTTCGAACCTCAAGTCGGCAACGAGTTTGACAAACTCTTCAGCGTTGTGGGGATGTTCAGTCATGGCAGCTCTTCAAAATCGATTGTTCGTTTGGTGAGATCAATGACGACCACACCGTTGCGATGCTTCTTGAGCTCGCGAAAGACCCGAAAACCCTCCAGAATCGCCCGCTCCCATTGCCACAGGGGGCGGCTCTCGACCTCATAGCCGCGCACCAGCTCGTGAACAGCCTTGAGCAGGCCGTACTCAAGGGTCGTTACGTTCCGAAACTCAGCGTGCCGTAGACCATGATTGAAGATCCAGGTCGAGATGCCTTCTTCAATGATGTTGGCGCGGGCGCCGTCTTCGTTCTCGTCCACCTCCGGCCGGCTCTTGCGCTTGAGGCGCAGCAATGCGCGCAATGTTGGCGACCAGCCTAGAATCGCTGCGAAGGCCAGGTGAAAGACATCGTGGTATCGGTAGTCGTCGGGTTGGTGACGGTTGTCGGTCAGCGGGCTGCCCAGGTTGACGCCGTTCCATTGCTGCACGACGAATGTGCGTCCATTCACTGTCCTTTCAACGAATGAAACCCGCATCAGGCGCGGAAGCTGCTCGTATTCAGGAACCTCTTCGTCGAACAATGGCCCCCAGTCCCGGTGGTCGGGCCACCGGCCGAGCGTCTTGACGACGTTATTGCGAGCCGCCTGTTCTAGGCTGACGCGAGCGTCGTCCGCTGCGATCAGCAGCGCGCGGAAAATCTCGACCAGATCAGCCGACAGCCGATCGCGGTTCTCTCTGATCTGCCCCTCGCTCCAGTCGGCCAGCAGCACGCCGACTTTGCCGGCAAGGACAAGCAAGCGGTGCTCCACTTCGTCACCTGCCAAAGGACCGACAAATGGCACCTCGGTCTGCTGCAGGTCCTCGAAGGTCGAGGCGGCTCCGGAACGCCCCTCATAGTCCCAGTCCTCCAGCTTGGCTGGCACACTGCGGGCTATCTGGCTGAGCGGCAGTTCAGCGCGGAGTGCGGCGTTCGCGAAATACCAGAGGGCATCGCCCAGTTCTTCAATGACTTCGTCGTGGTACGCCGCAAAGGCGTCTTTGTCGCGCTGCTTCTTCTTCAGCGCGCTTAGCAGGCTGCCGACTTCGCCAAACAAGCCGAGCAGCACGAAGCCAAGGCCATCGGCGCCAGCCTTATCATTGCGATCGGTCCGGGTGGTGAAGTCCTGATACTCATCCAGGCCGATTGGCCGGTCGCCGATCCCGAAGAGCGAGCCTTGGCTCCTTAGGAGCGATCTGCCATCCACGTACATAATGATTCCCTCCCGCAGCAAGAATCTTGTCTCAACAGAATCGTTGATGCAAGTGAATGACGCGGTGACTTCTTTCCAGCTGGCCTAGCCTTCAGCAAAGTCGATGACGTAGACTGCAGAAAAGGAATTATTATGGAGTCGACCTCGGCAACCTTCCTACACGTCACGGATGCCCACATTGCCTATGCGGGCACCACTCTGGAGCGCGATGATCGCAAAACCATGGTCGCCGGACTGCCGCCACAAACACGGGAGCTAGCCCTTCGACAAGTGTTCGAGCGCCTTGCCGAGCGGCTGAAGCGCGAAGATCGGTGTCTCGACGGCATAATCTTTTCGGGGGACGCTCAGGATCGTGGTCGGCAAGGCGGCCACGAGCTGCTTCTTGACCTGCTCCTCAACTCCTTTGGACCATTCGGCATCACCCCCGAGCGGATCGTCGCTACCCCTGGCAACCACGACGTCGACCGAAAATATGATCCGGGAACCGCGAGGCGCTACAAAGACTTCTGCACGACCTGGCGCGACCGGGGCTGCGTGGTGCCATGGCTGGACGGAATCGAAGAAGCAGATTCCGCCGTGCCTCATATTCTCGTGGATTGCAGCAACCGCTGGGCCAATCTTTCCGATAAACTCGAGCAATTGGTGCCACGCGGCCGCAGTTCTTCCCGAGCCGCTCGCCACCGTGTGGTCACACCTCCCGCAACTGGCCGCAGGAACCGACAAGGAAAAAGAAGCCAGTCTGCGCAAGCAACTCGACGCACTCGCTCGCTATGACATGGCGAGGGTTTCGGAGCAGCAGTTGGAAGAGGTAAGACGGTTGGTCGACGCAGTTCCGTGCCCGGACCATGGGCGTCAGCTACGTATCGCTGTCTTGCATCACCACCTACGAGCGCCAAGCCTTCGCGAAGAGCTCAAGGCATTCTCCGACCTCTCCAACCTCGAACAGGTGCGCAGCTTCCTTCGCGATCGGGAGTTCGACGTTGTCGTTCACGGCCACAAGCATGAACATGCGGCGCAGTTCGATCATGTCTATGACCATGCCGGGAATAATGCCCGGCGTGTCCTCGTCGTGTCCGGCGCCACTTTCGACACCGGGCGCGAAACCGATGCGGTGCGTTTGCTAACATTAGAGGGATTGCCCTATACGCCATCGATCCGCGTCGAGCCGATACCGCTTCAGCGCGGCGGCGTCGATGCGGCAGCCATTCCCGCTATCAGGAAGCGTCTTTGGGCGTCAGAAAACCTTCCCGACGGACCCACGACCATTCAAGGCCGCGATATCGACGAGGTCTATGAGCGCGTGGTGGAGGTGGCGCGGGCGGAGGCCGAGGGAAATACGCTTATCGTCCATCTCGACCTGCCATCCCTCGACACCGACATGTTGCCATTGCCAAACAACTACCCGATGGCTGAGCCGCTTGAACCCGGTGCTCGTCAGGAGTGGTTGAGGGAACTCGTTGGCTGGTGGCAGCTCGGCCGGTCAAAGCTGGAACAGCGCATGCCATTTGTCCATGGGAGCCGGTTGCGTCGCTATGGTGGCAAGATCGATCAGATTGAGCGCATCAAGAAGCTTCTTAAGCAAAAGGCCAGCACGCGCGCTCTGGCCGTGTTGGTGGATCCGTTCCGCGACTTTACCGCTGATGGAAGCGGGGAGGAGTTTGCCTCCTTCAGCCTCGTCGAATTCAAGCGTAGGAGTCTCGGAAACGGGCGGAATTCAGTGGAAGTAATCGCGTTCTACCGAGCCCAGGAGTTCGCACGATGGTGGCCGGTCAACGTCGCCGAGTTGCGATCGCTGCAGGTGGAGGTGTGTCGTTATCTGGATTTCGCTCCTGGGCGGATCACAACAATTGCTGCCGACGCAAGAACGCATTCCCGCAGCCCTACGCAAGTTGCCATGCCAATTGTCGATCGCTGGCTCGACCAGGCACCTGAGCGGTTGCATGCCCTGGCGAATGCGCTCGTTCTGAAGGGCGCGCGAAACGAGAAGGAGCGCATAGCGCTTGAGGGTTGGGCCCGCTGCCTAGTTGAGCTTGAAGATGTGGCCAAAAACTACAATCCAGATGGCGTGCCTGTCGCCGTCGAGGGTCTCGAAGTACTGGCATCCTACGTGCAGATCAATATCGAGGGTGACGCTAAGCTAACTGGGCTCGTCCGCGAACTGACAAGATTGGCCGAAGACAATCGGAGCTTCGAGCATGGAGCGCGGGATCGGGCAGCGTTTGACACTTGGTCCAAGCGTACACTGGCATCCATTGCAGATCTTCGCGAAATGACGGCGCAGCGCGTCTCCGCCCCCCCGCTTGCGTAAGCAAAGCCTGCTATTCGTGGAGGCGCCGTCTACGTTCGATCAACCTCAAGGTTGCCGCACTGGTTTGTGGCGACACAGCCATCCTAGAACTATTGAAATGACCGACGATCGGCAACGGTATGAAGTGGAGTTTGACGAGCTGATGGACGACGTCGATCCGCTCGTGCCGGTCGTTCTGAAGGGGCACTTGCTTATCGAGCATTTCCTCGACGACCTCATCTCTTCGGGTTGCGTCAACCCAGATCATATTTGGAACGGCGATGCGGCATGCGGCGTGATGAAATTGCGATATGTGCCGCGTTTCCGCGACGCTCGTTCAAGGGAAGAGCTCCTTGCCCTGCCGCACAGCCTTGAGCCGCCCATCCCGTTTCATAAGATTCCGGTTGAAGCTTATCAGGCCGCCGAACCGTTCGACTATGTGATCCTCTGCCAATCCCCTGGGTACACCCCGGTTGAGGCCGATGCCCTGATCCCGATATTTAAAGACTACATCGAGTTCGACAGTGATGATTCCCAAGGTTTCCCGGGCTTGGGCTTGCATCCGAATTGCACAGGAGAAGCTCGGTGACGCTGGACGGTTTCCTGAGTTTTCTCGCGCTTTTCATCGCATTCTACGCAATCGTATCGCCGGTGACGCGCCTACGCGCGCAGTTGCATCTGGCTGTGCAAATTCCGTTGGCGCTTATCGTAGTCACGCTTGTTGTCTACTTCGAATTCTTCCCCTTGATGAGCCAGCGGTGCCGATTGCCAAGCGCTGAAGCCTGCGCCTGGCTGACTTTCCCGAAGGATGGCACCTTCACACCGCCCCAGGCTGCTTTCCTGGTGGTATTCGTCTGGATAATTCTTGCATGGGGCCTCAACGTTCTGCTGAAGCCGGGGCCGCGCTCGCTGGTGGCCGTTGGCAAGATCGTGCAGACCCTGCTTTATGATCGTCGCTTTGCGGAATTATTGGATTTCATACGGCCGCATCTCGGTTTGATAGAGGCCGTGGCGGAGCGGCGGCTACTACCGCAGAAAGCGCACGATTGGTTGGCCGACACGAACTGGCTTCAACGCCAGAAAATCCGAACCTTCAAACCGGTCGGGTCAGAAGAGGACGAGCCGAAGCAGTCGGGGGTCGCCCCTAACACACGTATCTATGAGTGGTTCCGGCGGCGAATGCGATGGACGAAGCAATTTGTCCCGGCCGGCCGTAAGGCCCAAGCCGACGCCGAGACAATCGTACGCATGCTGTTGCGTTCGGAGGAGTTCAGAAAGTTCCTCGTCACGATGCGGCCGGATGCATTGCCGGACCTCATGGCGATCAAACTGCAACCGCGTTTCGACTTCTCGGACAAGGCCCTGCGTGACATGATCGCCGACAGCGGCAGCAGGCTCTACCAGGAAAGCGAGCAGAACCAGAACCTCGCGGACAAAGGCGGATACGCAATTCCCGAGGAGAATGTCTTGCTGCAATTTCTCTTCGGCGATGCCGAGACGGCCCATAAGCTGGGCACCTGGAAGCCCATAGGCGACGCCGTCATCAATACGATCCGCGGAGGGACAAACAGGGGTTATGCCGCCCAGCTCAACGACCGCGCCGATGATTTCGACGATGAAAAATGGCGCGACATCGCGTTTGTGGGCATTCGGTATTTCGACATCATGGTCAATGAGGCCATGCGTCAGAGTATTCCCTACCATATGTGGCTGTTCTACCTGCCACTCTTCGTTACCGAGCTGGAAAAAATCTACGACACGTCCGGTCAGAACATCGACACGATGGCGGAATTCCCCACCCGCAATGCCCGCCTGCTGTACGAAGCATTCGACGTCATGGGCAATTGGATACGCAATATAAGGCATCTCGCGCCCTCATCGCCGCATGCCGCGATTTCGGACAGGCATGGGTCTTCGTCAGGCGCCATCCCGGCGGATGCTGCCGTCGCCCTCGGCAACGCGATGGTCACGGTCGCGCTGTCCGACCGGATCGGCGACACCTTTGCGGGTTATCTCCATGATTGTATCCTCCATGACATCGCGGCCCTCTCCCGTGAGGGGCTTGAGGGACGCATGCGAGCTCTTTTGATCCGAACGATCGTTGCCGGAGGCAATCGTCACCCGGATGCTCGATACGGAGAGCGCCTCAAGATCTTCCTAGTAATGGCCGACCATGTTCTCCGCGGATCGGTGAAGGACTATGTTGCCGCACTGGATCCCGCACCCCTGAAATAGCGGATGAGTGGTTCGGTCCGAGCTGCCCAGGGTCATTTCTCGGGCGCGCCGCTTGCCGCGCGTTGGACAGGCGGCGGGTCGCCATCATGAAGGGCGTGCTCGCAGTTCCAAGGCAAAAGAGGATCGGAAAGCCACGAAACCTAAAAGCCTGGTCGGATTACTGGAAGCCGACCACCTGGTGGTTCTGGCGAAACTGCAAGGCGACGCCCTCTCTGTAGAAGGTGGTCGCTTCCTCCTTTCGAGTGCGTTGCATTTGTCGTGACCGGTAGTAGAGTGGCGCAAGCATCCGCCGGTATAACTACACCAAAAATAATCGACGGCTGCATAATAGTGTGAGGCACCCGGGGGATGTCATGGAAGCACTTCGCGGTATCTGGACTTACAGAAGCTTCTTCAATGTCGAGGATGGAGCCGAGCCGAGCGGCGGGATTCAGCTTTGGCAAGCTGAACTCTATCTGGACATCGATCCGGCCACGAAACGTGTGTTCGGTCACCTCGGCGAGCGCGTTGATCCGACGCCTGCCGACGATGGCAATGGAAAGCCGTACCCGTTTCTCTCGGTCGAGGGAACCTATTCGGATGGCGATCCGGTGTCGGTCTCATTCCGCGCTGTCGGCCGCAAGGGATCGGCCTGGGAGTCATGGATCTACGATTATCAATGTGTGCTGGCCCCCACCTGGCCGCGACATCCGAACTTCAAGCCCTCGGCGCAGCAGAAGCCGACGCTCGTCGGGACTGTGCTCCGCACGGTAGAGCATGACGGCGCGCCGGCCGGTGCGAGCTATTCCTTCTATGCCGTGAGGCACGACTTCGTGGAGTCCCGGAGCGCGACACCCCTGCCCGAGCCCGTCGTGGTGATGCTGGCAAGTCCCGAGATGCGCCTGCATCATCAGCTGTGGCATGCGAGCCGGGACAATTGGGACGACCTCGCCGAAGAGCAGAAGACCTGGCTTCGGGACAATAATTGGCAGCCCGGAACCCCCAGCAAAGAACGGTCAGCCGGTCTCGGCCCCGTCAATTTGGCGAACCATTCCGGCGAAGATTTCCTGTTCATGCACCGGCGTATGATCAAGGCGGTTCGCGACATCGCCGGCGCCAACGCTCCCGCCGGTTGGAAGCGGCTGCCCGAGCCCCGCGTCCTCGCCGACTTCGCACCTGACCGCGCGAAGCGCGTGATTGGCAACATCGACGGTTATGCGGTGCCGCCGGCCTGGATCGTGCCGGATGATGCGAGCACGACCGCTTGGTTGGCGGCGCTGCGCACCCCAGCGGTCTTCAATGGCCGGTTTCGATCGTGGGAGGTTCAATACGCCAACCCCGCCTGGCTCGCCACGGTCACGCTCGGCGAGCTCGGCGCGTGGATCGAATTCACGATCCATAACTGGATGCATATGCGCTGGACTTCGATCCAGCGGGATCCCGCGCGCGACGGACTGGCTATCCCGGAGGGGCGGCAGGACGACGACTTCGCTCAAGGCTGGTTCGATCGCTCGAACGATCATCTGGGCGCCACCTTCTCCTCCCACGTCAGCCCGGTGTTCTGGAGGCTGCACGGCTGGGTCGATGACCGCATTGAAGACTGGTTCAAGGCGCAGGAAGCCGCACGGCCCGGAACGGTCAAGCGAAGACAACTCAGGAACGTCGAGTGGTTCGTCGTCGACGGCACGTGGGTCAATGTCGACGACCCTTGGGAGGGGCCCGCCGACGAAGGAGGTCACGGCGGCCATCATGGCCATGACCACGGTCACGGTGGCATGGACGTGGAGCTGATGAAGAAAGCGATTGTCGTGATCTTCAGGGGCGTCGGAGCGCTCGAAATGGATACGATGGCCCTGCAGGAACTGCGAGAGCAGCCTCAAAACCGCATCGTCTCTCGGTTTGCCAACTGGCTCTAGCAGCCTAACGGACCGCGAAGTCAGAAGGCGGCCGTTCGACGGACCAAAAGATCGGAGGGGGACAATGGCAGCAGAAGTCGTTCGGGCGGAGATCCATCCCGGCATCGGAATCGCACGCGTTGGCAATAGCGAGGAATGGATACTTGCGCCTGAAGTGATGCGTCCCGCGCCCCGGACCGCTGCGCAATGCCGGGACGAGACCGGCGCAATCCGGCGCGAGGCCGTCCGGTTTCGAATCTATGGGTATGACGAACATGGCAAGGTAGTGAAGGAACTCACCGCCGACGACGCCGAAATCGAATGGACCGTTCACATCGCGGCCGCCAAGGCGGCCTGGTACATCTTCATCGCTGCGATGGACCGCCCGGAGATGAAGGATCGAGTGCTGCGCAGGCGCAATCCGGATTACGAGCCCTCGAAGCGCTCGGATCTGAGTATCGACCCCGGTCCGGTGACGACCGGTGGCCGCAATAGCGCTGCTCAGTGCCGTGGGCGCTTCGCGTATCGGGACGCTGGGGCGGAGGTTCTGCTCGGCGATCTCGCCACGGACGAAGCCGGCCGGCTTGTCGTGGCGGCAGGCAGAGGCGTGAGCGGATCGCCAGGGGGGCTGCCGCCTATCAGCACCGAGGACGATGACTGGTTCGGCAACACCAGCGGCTGGTACGACGACATTGCCGACGGCCCGGTTACGGCCACGGTTCGCGTAGATGGTCGCAAAATACCGTGCTCAAACGGCTGGGTAGCCTCGGCGCCGCCGAATTTTGCTCCCGACATTCTGGGTTGGCGGACGCTGGACGACTTGATGCAGGACGTGTTCACCAACGCACGCTGGCTCGACAGGCCTGCCCTGCCCTCCTTCTCGCACGACATTTACCCCCTGTTCGAGCGTCTCGCGCGACTTCAATGGGTTAACCAGGGCATCGCCAATATCTTCGGCGCACATGGCGTAACGGACTTCACGGCTCCTGACTTCATCGACAAGATTGCGCGCATCCACAACGGCGAGGCTGATACCTACCAGCCGCTCCGTCGCTCACTAGCCAATCTGTTCCGGGGCAAGGACGGCACGTCGTGGCAAGGGTTGCCGCCGATCTATGGTGACACGTTTGGAACCATCGGCGGTTCAGAAGCGGATCAGCCTGGCAATCTGCTCAGCCTGTGGGATCGGGCGAAAAGGAACGTCGATAAATGGGTCACAGGTCATTTTGACCCCGACTGGAGCGGTCCCCCGCCAGTGCAGTCGTTCGAAGACGTACCGCTCGCCGAACAGCCGCGACTGCTCGATCGCGCCGCAATGCATTTTTGCCTCGCCGACGCATTTCATCCCGGCTGCGAGCTGACTTGGCTCTTGCGCCACCCAGGCCTGTACGAAGCTCCATATCGCATCAGGATGCGAGGCGCAGGACTGCCACAGGACTACGGCAACGGGCTCACACGAGAGGCCATATTCGCCGCCAACGGTCCCCTTCAGGCGCAAGGGCCGGGCGATCTAACGCGATGGATGGCATTGCCATGGCAGATGGATACGCTGGGGTGTCGCTCAGGGTACTTCCCCGACTTGGACCCTTACCTCCCAACATTCTGGCCGGCCCGCGTGCCCAACCACGTGCTTACCGGCGAGGATTACGAGATCCTGATGGACAAGACGAAGTCGCGAGAAGAAAGAATTGGCGCCTTCACGACCCGCAAGAGCTGGTACGCACCCTTGGGCCCGGACGTATCGTTCGCCAACGCAATTCAGCGCATGATCGATCATCTTCAAAAGCTCGGAATCGTGTGCCTGTTGCCCGGGCCTGACGATGCCGCGCAGCTTGGGGTGCCCAAGGAAATCTATGTCGAGCACCTACATGCGGAGAAAACGGCACGAGCGGGCTTTCGTGCCGAGTTCGCAGCGCTCCGTCAGCTCCAGGGAACGCCAAGCGAAGCCGATCTGCAGGCCCAAAAGGCAGGATGGTCTAGTGACTCCGAGCGCCACTCGTATCTGCGAGCGCGTTTCCCCCATCTGCGGGACCGCTGAATCCGGCGGGCTCGACCGAATCGAGCTCCGTTGCCCAGCGACGACGCTTGGCCCAACACTGCCCTTGATCCGATGCCAGGCCACCATAGCTGGCCTGAAGCCCGGCAATATAGCCGCGCCAGCGCCTGCCACGATCCACAAACAATCGACCAACCCCTTCACTCTCGATTGCTCCTCGGTCGGAGACCAGCGCGGCAACCGCGCAGGCGTCGGCCAGCGCCTTGGTGATGCCTGCCGCTGAAAGCGGGTCGAATGCCATCGCCGCATCACCGATCGAGATCCAGCCGGCTCCACCTTGTGGCAGGAGAACCATGCTTCTGGCGTCCCATGCGGCTACCATCGCCTCTTGAGGCGGACCAAGAGTTTTCACGAGCTCAGTTTCTGAATGTTTGCTCTGCCAAAGCGCAGTCTGGTCCGAACCTGCGACATCAGCCGGCTCTGTGATATAGACAGCGATGCGCCGATGCTGCGTCTGACGCGCAGCGTACCACCAGCCCTCGCCGGCAGATTCGACGATTAGCCGAGCGTCGCCTCGATCTTCTCCGCGATAGCGGCCCGCAACAGCAATCAGATTGTCGAGGAACCGTCTCCGAGCCCCCAAGCGCCGGGCCAGTGTGGCGGACCGTCCTGATGCATCGACCAGCAGATCCGCCTCGATCCGTATGGTCGACAGTTTTGACCCGAGCTCGACAACCCAGGAATTTGCGGCACGTCGAATTGCCCTCAGGGAGACACGATCAAGCAGTGTTACGCCGACCTGGTCTGCGAATACGCGCAGATGGGCATCGAAAACGGCGCGGTCTAGATTGTAGCCGTCACCGCCAAGCGAGAATGAATAGTCCTTGATCGCCATTCTGCCTTGCCAAAGACTGACTGCTCCGGGACTTCGCAAATGCGCCCGGTCCTGAACCAAGTCCTCCATGCCGAGTGCCTGAAGGTGAGGAAGCGCTTCTGGCGCGAGGTGTTCTCCAATCGATCCGCGTGGACCGGCCCTCGTAGTTCCTACGAGGTAGACATCGTGGCCACGGCGCCGCAAAGACACGGCCAGCGCATGTCCGCTTACGCCGTTTCCAAGTATGAGAACGCGCTGTGCCATGCAGAGACTGACCACCCCGCTGATTGAAATAGCTAAAAAAGGTGTCTCGACCGATGCCGGCGAAGAAAGCGAGCGTAGGTTTCGGCGGGACAGTGTGCAATGTTCGTCCTGTTCTACGCGCCTGCCAGCGTGAACAAGGTTGTTGGGAAGGAACCGAAGAGAACAGGCTCGCCGTAGAGGCCGCTCACATATCGAACGCTGCTCTCGATGAGGTCAGGCTGTCCTTCGTTGAGCGGCCTTGGATAGAGGCGGCTGAGAACCGCAATCGGAATTCGGACCTTTGCCGAGTGCTCGAATTCGTGCAGGCGATCGCTGAACGCTTTCACGCGCATGTCGGCGATTTCGGCGCGGGCGCCCTCGACATAGTTCACATAAACGATGCCGAATTCTCCCGCCGGCACCTGGAAGCTCGCCGCGCCGAACAGATTCGACGGCGCCCAGGTACGCTTCTTCAGGGCCTCGGACGAGTCGTTGCGCCACATCATCGCGATCGGCGAGCGTACCCTGTCGGTGCTCGGCTCGCCGCCCATGGCGACCGAGCAGCAGATGCCGTCCCAGTCAGGCAGGTCCGTTGACCAGTCGAACAGATATTGGAGCATGTTCGGGCTGTAGAGCCGCATGTTGGACGGAAGGTCCACCGACAAGGGGATGGGCACAAGGGCAATCGTACCCCAATCGTAGCGCAAGGGTCGTTCGGGGTGTGGTGCGAGGCGTTGGCTGACGAGCTTGGCGGCAACGTCGCTGATGTCGATCTGCGATGCTTCGACCGAGAGTGTCAGCCTGAACCCTCCGCAAAGACCTCGCTTGCTGGCCTCGGCACGCAGCACCGCAAACAACGCCCGCATGCGCGCCTCTTCCAAAGCCTCGTATTGCGAGACCGTCTCTTGCCTCTTGCACTCGATGACGAGCGGGAACGGATCGTGGCAGCGGATGTCGGGCGACTTCTTGTCCGTTGCCGTCAGAAATTCGACGCTGCGCCCCATCTCGACGCACGCAGCAGCAGTCAGCAACTCGAATATAGTGGCGTCGACCTGCGAACTCGGCCCATGCCAGAGATGCCGGAGCCGTTCGTCCCTTTCGCCGCCGACTTGACCGATGTGATAGCCCTGCGTTGCAAGCCTGACCATCGCCGGGATGAGAGCCGCGCCGGCGAAGTGATCATAAAGCTTGTGGCCCTCCTGGTAGTCCCGGCCCACGAAGATCGCCTGCCGAAGCCGGTGCAGGGCAGAGTTCGCGCTGTCGAGTCGGGTTCCCTTTGTCAGCGACAGAAAGGCCTCCGAGTCCAGAAGCGAGCCGAGGCGGCCTGCTTCTCTTGGTTGATCCGCGAGCCATCCCTTGGGCAGGAGGCTCTCCATGCGGTCGAGCGCGTCGGGAAGCAGGGCATCGATGTCGGCTGTCGTCTCGATCTGATCCACCGTCAGGTTCTGCCGGGGAAGATGGTCCGGGCGACCGCCCGGTGCACCCTCATCTGTCATCACATTCTCGAACATCTCAAGCGGTAGACCGCTCGCAGCAGGTAGCTCCGCGACGAGGCGAGAGCTTTCCTTATGCAGAGCCAGCACGTCTGCCTGGATCGCATCAAGGTCGGCTTCGTTCTGCTTGGTCGGATTGGAGAAATGGGCATGCCTGGCTGCGGCGAGCTTCGGCAGTAGTGGGTCAATCTCGGCGCGGATCGCATCGATCCGCCGAGTAAGATCCTCAAACTCCTTTTTCATGACGCGGCCCGCCTCATATAGCCCACATCGATGACGGCGAAAGCGAAAGCGCCCGTTTCGCCTCAAGGTCGGCGACGAAGTCAGACCAGATCTGGCGGCCGAGCCGCGCGGCGCAATAGGCCGCCGCCATGCCTGAAAACGCCCGGAGAACACTGGCGAGATCGACAATGAACCCGTCGAGCAACTGGGGCACAGACTTGCCGTAGCCGAGATAGATGGCGTCGCGATAATTGGCCTTTCCGCGATAGCGCGAGGCCTGATGCAGAAAGGCGATGCTGCGCTTGGCATAGGCCGCGTCGCGCAGGCCACGGGCGGCCGCCGTGCGAAAGCTGTCGGCGCCCAGATCCCTGAACTCACGGCTTGCGCGTACGCGCTCCCGGATGTTCCATTGCTCCCAGTCGGCAGTCCCGGCGAGATACTCGGCGATGCAGCCCCACGCTTGTTCCTCCGAAACGGGCTTGACTGTCAGAGAGTGCTTGCCGCGACCCCGCGGACCCTCGAGTTGCTTTTTGAGCTCGACATCGGTCAGATTCGACAGCCGGTCGGCGAAGGGCGCGACGACGAGCCGGTTGGCCGCAAACTGGCGGTCCCATTGTTGCGCGGTCGCGGCATGGGTGTCGGGGAAGGACCCGTCGCCGGCAGCGATCATGGCGGAAGCAGCACCATAGATCCCATAGTACCAGGTACTGCGCGCTACGTCGGCCTTGTTCGGCGCGAGCTCAAGCGCCGCCAGGGCGGCAAGTTGGTGTAGGGCGAACAGCATCTGCTCGCAGACCGTGTTGATCTCACGTTCTGCCATCGCTCGCCGTGGTACAGACGCATAAAACGCCCGTGCCGACAAAAAGCTGGCATCGGCAGCCTCCGCGAGAATGGCGAGGCCACGCATCCAGTGGATTGTCGAGGGTAAGGCGAAGCGCGCGTCGGGAATATCGCCAGGCGGTTCCGCGAGAGTGCCGTGTTCGAGCATACGTCCATACAGAGAGAAATCACCCAAGCCTATGGTCCCTTTGAAGTCGCGCTGCTCCCGCCTTCTTTGCCGAAACCCGCCTCATGGACGCCGTCCCTCACAATGGAAACAAAGTTCTCACACGTTCAAACGGATTCCGATACTCAGAGGCGTGTCGGATTTTTGCCGCGATTATCTCTGGGATCGACAAACGCCGCGCCAATGCATCGTAAATATTCATCCCGTCTGCAAGGATGATCTTTCTGGCGGTGAATGCCCCAAGGCCAACATCAGTGAAACCAGCAAAGCTCACGAACAGCCCGCGCGTCCATTCCGGGCGCTCGCTTACCGTGCCTTGAAATCCATGGAGGGTGTTGGCATCCGTCTTTACACGATGCCATTTCGCCTCGAGGAGATAGGTGTCGCCATTGAGCTGGAACGAGCCATCGATCTGCTCCCCAGCCAAACGGAAGCCGCCGCGCGCATCCATTCCCCAGGCGTTGAAAAGCTCGGTCAAAAGCCTCTCGAAATGGCCTCGACGTCGGCAGGGATCAGACGGATGACGGCCGTGGCTGTGCGCAAGGGTACGCTTGAGGAGTTTCTGCTGGAGTCGCCGCTACGCGGCGCGGAACTCGACCTTGAGCGTCAACGCGATGAACCGCGTGATCTGCCGCTGTGAGGCTACTGCTGGACACGAATATCCTGTCCGAGGTGACAAGGCCGGCGCCGGACGCACGCGTTCTGGAATGGCTGGACAAGCTCGACGAGGATCGCTCGTTCATCAGCGTGGTCTCGATCGCCGAAATCCGGCGCGGCGTTGCTCTCTTGGGCGAGGGTCGGAAGCATGAGGCACTGGCCGAATGGCTTGCCCGAGACCTGCCTTAGCGTTTTAGAGCAGAGAGTCCTCCCCGTCGACGAGCCGGTTGCTCTGGCCTGCGATCTGATTGGTCTTGCGAAGCGCCGCGGCCGCGTGCTGACGTCAATGGACGGATTGATCGCAGCCACAGCCATTGCCCAGGGCTCACTCTGGTAACGCGTAATCCGAAGGATTTCGAAGGCTTCGGAATAGAGCTCTTCGATTCGTGGATGCGTGAATCGCCCAGCACCTCATCCCGAATGCGCGAAGCGACTTTCGAACAAGAAGTGTGGGTTTGCTCTCATACCCTTTGCTGAAAAATGTTGTGACAGAGCGCATGGAATGCCACGCGCTTTAAATCGGAGTAGCCGTCCGGGAGGCCTGAAGCACTTTGAAGCGCATGTCCGGCAGCTATTCATAGCGTGGATGACTTTGATCGAAACAAACGATTTCATAACTCTTCGGAAATCTTGCATGGACAAAAGCACATCCCGCACCGATCACCCATCCAAAGGAGAAAATCTTCCATGCGCCCTGACGTGCAGTGGAGGTCGTCCCGAGAAATGAGTTGCAACTGGCCGACCATGTCGGCGGTCCGACGCTAGTCGTCCCTCAATGTTCCTGAGCTGCGAAGTCTTGCAGGGAGCCAGCTGCCCAGCGCGTTTCTGCTTGTGGCAGGCTTATTGCCGCAGGCAGATCCGGTCGGCTCGTCTGGGCAGCGGATTGGAGACCCGGCCGGTGCGCTACCATACAACATCAGCGCACTTTACATCTACGCGGTATTGCCCTGCTTCCAGTCGGTGCCATGTTTGGCCGACGCATGACGCGATGCGGCCTCCTGCACAAGCGAAGGCGTTATCGGATGTGCGACCGGGAAGCAGGCGGACAGTGCAGCACGTGTCACTCGCCTGTGCGATGGTCTTTCGGGGAATGAAATCGGGCCAGTTCACGGCGCGGTATTATTCGTCAACAGCCGCCCCTTCGCAAGGATACAGGCACCCCGCGTCACAAGTTCGTGCTGCAGATGAAAACGGCATCGCCGGCATGCAAGTCAGCAGCCGCTCAAGATTCGGATCCAGCCAAACTCTCGGCGTCATGGAACGGCAGGCGCCACGATCGAAGCATCTCATGTTGATTCAGGCGGACCCCTTATGAGGCGTTCTTTGATGCCGGTGATGCCTGACAGGCGGTTGCAGCTGCAAGCGACAACGCGGCCTATTTAGTTGGAAACGGAGGCAGGCCAATTTGGCTTGCCCGTCACTATGTGGAGAAAGAAATGCTGTGTCTAGGAATTAGCGGCGGACTTGACCAAGTCCATGAAAACCGATTCGAGCTTCGGAACGCCTTTATGCACGATGGCGCCGCGGTGCTCGTCCGAGACGGACGGGTGATAGCAGCCGTCGAAGAGGAACGCCTCAATCGGATGAAACACTCCAACAAGCTCCCAATTCGTTCGATTCAATACTGTCTGTCAGCGGCGGGGGTTCAGCTCAACGACATTGATCGTGTCGCGCTCTACGCCAGCGAGCCCTATGCCAATGCCATGCTTGAAGGTATGTCCGCATCCCACCCGGACATTCTCTCCATTCCGTTGGGTGCTAAAACGTTGGTGCAGGATCTGTTAACGCGTGAGTTCGGCACTAAGTTGGACAGTTCGCGTATTTCATTCGTAAGTCATCATCAGGCGCACGCCGTGAGCGCCTTTGCAATGTCGGGCTTCGAACAAAGTCTCATTCTAGCGATTGATGGCTCTGGTGATTTCCTATCGGGCCTCGTGGCGGTAGGGTCTGGCACAGAAATTACGCAACTCGAGGCTTTCCCCGAGAACAATTCTCTTGGGCTGTTTTATCTCGAGACGATCCGCTATCTCGGCTACGGCTTGTTCGACGAGTATAAGGTAATGGGACTCGCGCCCTACGGCGACCCCGCTCCCTATCGCGAGCTCTTCGAGCAGTTCTACGAGCTCTCCGCCAATGGCGGTGGCTACCGTGTTCACCTCGACCGCATCGGTCCGGCGTTGCTCCGCAATATCGAGGTCAGGCGAAAGGGAATGCCCTTCACCCAGCAGCATCGAGATGTGAGTGCGTCACTGCAGGAAGCGCTTGAGCGGATCGTGTTCCACATTCTCCGGCATCACCGTGAGGCCACCGGCATGAAGCGGTTGTGCCTGGCGGGGGGGGTGGCCCACAACTGCACGATGAACGGTAAGCTGCTGTATTCAGGGCTTTTCGAAGACATCTTCGTGCAACCCGCGTCTCACGACGCTGGCTGCGCATTGGGAGCTGCGCTGATAGTCTCTAACGAGATGGGCCGCCCCGCGCCGTGTGAGCGACTGCAGGAGGTCTATTGGGGTCCTGATCTCGGGAGCGAGCGCGCCGTGCAACAGGAACTGAATGCATGGGCCGGACATCTCGAGGCTGAACGCTCTGATGACGTGGCAAGCAGTGCAGCCGACTGGATCGCCAACGGCGCCGTGATCGGCTGGGTGCAGGGTCGTTCGGAGTTTGGGCCACGTGCGCTGGGCAACCGCAGCATTCTTGCCGACCCTCGGCCCGCCGCAAACAAGGACCGGATCAATGCGATGGTCAAGAAGCGCGAAGGCTATCGGCCCTTCGCGCCATCTGTGCTGGAGGAGGATGCGAGCGAATTTTTCGACCTCCCGGACGGTAGGCACGAATTTCCATTCATGAATTTCGTCGTTCGCGTGCGTGACTCAAAGCGCGCCTTGCTCGGTGCCATCACGCACGTCGACGGTACCGCTCGCCTGCAAACAGTATCGCGCAACGCCAATCCCGCGTACTGGGAGGTCATCAATGCGTTCAAGAAGCGCACAGGCACTCCAATTCTGCTCAATACCTCCTTTAACAACAATGCCGAACCGATCGTGGATTCGGTTGCAGACGCGATTGCCACCTTTCTGACGACAGAGCTGGATGGACTTGTGGTCGGGCCCTTCCTGGTAAAAAAGCGGGCTGCAACGCTGCAGGATTGGACTGCGCTTGCGGTTTCGTTGCCGCCCTATGTGTCCCTCCATCAAACCCGCGCTTACAAAGCGCCAGATCGTCGGGAGACTCACTGCGAGATCAGCACGACCCACTTCAGCAGTGACAGTGTGCGAATTTCACACGACTTGTTTAATCTGCTGATGCGGATTGAGGGCGAAGCCATGTTGGGAGATCTCCTCAATACAATTGCGCCGGATCAGGCTAAGCGTGACGCTTTGATGGAGGGCCTGCGACGACTGTGGGAGCAGCGCCTCGTTCGGTTGCATCCCTCACAAGCTGCTCGCATGGATCAAGACTGCGATCAAACGCTGGACCAGCATAACGGGCTCTCAGCGTGATAGCGATGCCGCTATCCAAGCTCGGCGCTTTGGGCGCCGGACCGGCCCCGTGTAAACCTCATTAAAGAGAGAGGAACCCTGCCATGGAAGAATTCTTATCGCGCATCGCCACTGGTGCCGGCATCGGCCCGGCTCTCGCAGAGAAGGCCGTTGGGTTAATGCTGGGTTTCCTGCAACGCCACGCGGCCGACGGTCCCGTTGCGCGCATGATCGAGGCCATTCCCGGAGCTTCGGAATTAGTGGCGAAGTATCATGGCGACGACCCAGAGGGCGGAGGCGGCCTCATTGGGCTCGGCCAGCAATTGATGAGTGAGGGTCTCAGCATTCTAAAGATCGCCGCCCTCGCCAACGAGACGATCGCCTTCGCCAAGGAACATGCCGGCGACGAACTCGTGGACGAGGTCCTCAATTCCGTTCCTGGCCTTCCCCAGTTCGTCTGATCAGCGGCGGCCGGGTGCGCATGACCTCGTGCGCCCGTGCCGGCCCGTCTGTGCAGGTAGACATTCTCCGCCGAGCGTTCCGTACCGATCTCGCCAGACCACCAACCGCCGGGCACGCGAAGCGAGCGTTGGAGTACTTCATGCGTCTCTCCCAAAATCGACCGCAGGCGAACCGATGTGTATAACTTCCGGTGGTAAGGGTTTATCCTGAACGCTTTCGATGAAGCCCGCGAGATAAGCAAACGTATTGTATTTCTCGAGAACCAACCGCTTCGCCTCTAGTATTGCGCCGCGACGCTCCTTCCACAGGTCCGAGTTGATGATTCCTTGAATTTTTTGGATTACGTTCTTGTCCTCTGGGTCAATCAGAACCATTGAGTCCGAAGGGAAGAACCTCGTGATTGCCGGGCTGCCGTAATAGATCGGCATTGTTTCAGCAACGAAGCAGTCCATAAGCTTCTCTGTAAAATAGTAATCAGCACGAGTATTCTCGAAAGCTATACTGTAACGGTAAGGTGCGAGTGCGTTCCATTTATCTCCAATCAGCCGAAAACCTCGGCCGAACAGGTCAAAATCGAGCTCCTCTCTCAGCCGTTCCAGAAACGCCAGCCGATATCGATGCCCTCTAAGCAGGGCGATGTTACTGGTAATCCATGAGAGCCGAAGCGGCTTGTCCACGACTTCGCTGACCAGAAGTTGGTCATATGTCTTGTTTACAGACCAAGACCGAGTGATAGGTGGAGACAATACGAATCGGCGCCCTGCATTCTGCCGAGCAGCCAGCTCTGCGTCAGACGTCAGGATTATAGTATTTTTCCCCTGCCCTTCATGAAATGCGCGATGAGCTTTCGTCGGCGGTTCGCCGATTGCAAAAATTATCCTGTTTGGGCTCGCCTCGATATCAACAGGGAGCCCAAAAAGAGAAGCAGAGTTAAAGACAATATGCCAATCGGGCGCGAAGGATGTCGTGCGTACAAAAGCGACATTGTTCCAGATTCCACTCCCCTTTGGAGTGAGATGGTGGATTGCATCATCCAAATTGCCCCAAGAATCCAGACATGTAGCAACAATGGGCGCCGGACGTTCCGTCAACAATTTGGCCGACAAGGCAGTTCCACCCCATTCACTTCCGTTGGACCGGGAGCAACTTGTGCATCGGGCGCAAGACCTCTCTGCGCCTGAAATAGCTCGCGATCCTGATCGTTATCAAACACACGATTCTGTGCGACTTCGCGCCATTCGACAACTCATCTCTAAGACCGCGGGAATCCCTTCACTCGTGAAGGTACTCATCGCCATTCCGGATTGCGGTAACACTGGGCAGCATAAACCTTCCGGGACCCGCTGTCGAGGCAATGTCGCTTTGCACTTAACGAGGTTCTTCCTCACTTTGTGTGGTGATCAGGCCGGTTGAGTGGCAGCATGCGTGCCCTAAGGAGTTCGGAGCCCGCTCTGCCGTACATCGTACGCTTGATCGTCTTCAGGCGGTTGATCTGCCTTTCCGCCTGGCCGTTGCTCCACGGTAATTCAATGGCATTGCGAACGGCGTCAATGTCACGGCGTAGGACCCGAGCGAAACGCGTGATGGCGAGGAGCCCGGCGTTGACGGCATCGTCGATCCAGGTGTCGAGCTTGTCCAATTCACGGCCCCGCAAAATGCAGCGGAAGCGCATGGCAAGCCTGTGCATCATGGCAATCGTGACCGGTCTTTCATTGCGTGAGGCCGAACGTGCGATTGCAGCTCCTGCCGCCGCGCAAAGAGAGGTTCAAGATTTGTGCCAACCGCGCTTGGCCGGCAGGTGGCATAGAGCGGCGCCTGAGAATGAAAGTGCCGCCGCCCAGCCTTCACAGCCGTTCCTCCTTTGTGGCGTGACGGCTCGAAAAAAGTCGCCATCGCGTCAGATGTTCATCAGGGTTCGGCATAGCCGGGGCTTCCGGCGACAGTCATGGCAGCGACTTCGCTTCTGGAGCCGCTCATCCGGCCGCTAAAAAACACATGCGCGTCCTAAGCCGTATTGATCCGCCGGAGCTGACCAAAGCCACCTTGCTCTGGATTGCGGCAATGGCGATTGCGGGCGAGAAGCCGAGAAGTACCGATGCGCGAGAAGTCCTGAGGCCATCCGTCCACGAGACGTCACCAGGCCGCTACGACGACTATCCCGCATCCGAATTAAGCGAACCTACCGTCGTCTTCACCGAAGACGGCATCAACAACCTTCGGCATATCGTCGACGAGCGCAGGGCTGCGGGCCACGCACCGCCCAAACCTACCGCAGAAACCATCGCCCGAAATCATAGCCACCGCGGCCTTGGCCGAACGGTTACGAACAAGCCGTGCGTCATTTGCGATCTGGCCAGGGGCAGCATGGGGTGCGCCATGCTCCGCGATGCCGGTCCAGACATTCGGCGCGCCAAGCCGAAGCCCGCATGACGCCGGACGAGCGCCTGGCGTTGCCAGGATGATGTACGCGCTGTCCCGGCGGGTCCGACCCGACAGGCTTGACCCGGCCCCGCGCCCCCAACTCCACTTGTATGAACGGCCGGGGCCGGCCCTTTTCGGAACCGGCCCACCGCCGCGTGACGTTGTGCAGGATGATCGTCTTGACCCGTCTCGCATCTGAAGCGGGTGCAAGCCTGCTGAACATCCCGGCTGCTTGGTCATCCAACCTGGCTGCGAGGCATCGCCACCGTGGGGCGTGGCGTTCGCTGCCAGTCGGCTCGGATCTCGAAACCGCTATGCCGCCATACCGAACACGCAACTCGGTTTAAGCGCCAGGCTGCTGTTCGAGGTATTGACGACGTAGGCGACGTGACCGGAAAGGCTGGCGGGGTAAGCAGCTTCCATCGATCCGGCGGCATTGCGGATCTGGCTGGCGATGGCGGCCTGAGTTCTTGTCCATCTGCCGCATAGCGGGTGGTCAGGTGCTGGTCGCGTTTCCGGCGAGCCGAAGCATTTGTCTCTCAAGGTCACCCCTTGGAAATCCAGCACCAGCGGCTTGTCGGGACAAGATAGATGCTATTGGGATTTGGCCGCCGCAGCCGCGAGCATCGCTTCTCCCATCCCATTGACGCCTCGGGCATTCAGCATTTCACCAGCGTTCTGAATGTCGCGCACCTCTTTGTTCTGGCTGAGTTTTGATTTACCAACCAGGCCGGTGATCTCGATTTCCAGGGCGACGATCGCGTTTAACCATCGTGTCAATGAAGTCCTTCGGCGCGTCGCCCATCTTCCACGGGGCCAGGCTGCGAGGCTTCATGCATGTGAGTGAGCTTCGCCACGTTACGGCGCACATGGTGCTCATCATCCCGGACAGTGATGCGTCCGTGGGCGTGGACGACGAGATAGTTCCATGTCGGCACCTGCTTATGGAATTCATGCTTGCTTGGATACCAGTTCGGCGAGATGTAAGCGTCGGCCGCACGGAAGATAACGAGGACTTCATCGCCATTGGCAACTTCCTCCCAGACTCGATTTTTGCGTGCAACATGGCAATTGAGGACGCCTTTGTCTCCCTTCGAGCGGTCAAGCTCGAAGGGAATGTGGTTCGCGCGAGTGTGCCTTTGCTGTGGGTGACCAGGATACCGAGCGGATGTCTCTCGATTAGGTCAAGCAGGGTGTTGCGATCGGGGACGGCAAAATGGGGCGGAACGTACAACGGTGGATCTCCTGTCGCGAATGGGCGGTCGTTAGCGAGCGGCGGTGTCTTGCGGAACGGGCCCGGGCATCTTCGTTGCCGGCGAAGAGGGCCCCGGATCTCGCTGTCCACCACGCTCAAGAACTGCCATCGAGAAGTGGGCAGGCAGATCAGATGCCGCCGCGTATGAGTGCGGTTGGTCAGTGACAAGCCGCACACTCTCGCCTTGGCTCAAAATTACTGCGTGGGTACCCACCACGACACTTAGGGACCCCTGAGTCACCGAGATCAGCTCGCGCGTATCCGGACTATGAGCATCTGCGGAAAACACGTCGCCCGGCATAATGGCCCAGCTCCACAGTTCGAACATCGTTCGTCCCGAGATCGATGAATGAAGTTGTGCAAAGCTTCCTTTAGCGCTTGTCCAAAGCGTCCTCGTCTCTGTCCGCTCAATAGGAAGGCGAACTGTGGAAGGATGGTCATTCAACAAATCGGCCACCGAAAGCGAAAACGCCGCCGCCAGTCGGCAAAGTATGCCGATGCTGGGGTTCGCCTTGCCTTGCTCCAGCGTGACGACGGTTCCCTTGGATAAGCCGCTCAGTTTTGCCAGTCGATCCAGGGTCAGGTTTTGGTCGCGCCTCAATTGTCGGATCCGAACCGCTATCGCTTGGCCAAGCACCCGCTCGGGGTCCAACGCTGTCGTAACATCGGTCATTATATCGACTTAGTGCCTCGGCTCACTTATTACGGTCAATATAATGACCGGCCTGAAATTGTGCAACTGCCCCGTTAGCGAGGAATTGCCGATGCGTTTTGAAACAAAGGCGATCCATTGCGGCCGAGCTGTCGACGCTTCCACGGGGGCGGTGTCCCTGCCGCTGAACACCAGCACGACGTTCCAACGTAGCGTCGACGGCTCGTTTCCTTCCGGATTCGAATACACCCGGGATGGAAATCCGACACGCAACGCGTTCGAAATGGCCATGGCCGCGCTCGAGGGCGGAGAAGATGGCATTGCCTTCGCGTCGGGCATGGCTGCAATCGCTGCAGTCTTTGAGAGCCATCCGTCGACGGGTCGGATCGTTCTGCCGGATGACATGTATTTCGGCATTCGTTCGCTGATTGACGAGACCGACATTGGGTCTCGCTTCGACTTTGCGGCCGTCGACATGCGCGATCTGGATGCCGTGCGCGCCGCGGTCACATCGAAGCGGACTGGCCTCGTCTGGGTTGAGACGCCGTCAAACCCGATGATCCGCGTTGTCGACATTTCGGCCATCTGCAAAATCGCGCACGAGGCCGGCGCCTTGGCGGTGGTGGACAATACGTGGGCCACCCCAGTGCTCCAACGGCCGCTCGAAGTTGGGGCGGACGCGGTGATGCACTCGGCGACAAAGTACATAGGCGGCCACTCGGATTTGATGGCGGGTGTCGTCATTGTCCCGCACTCGTCACCCCTCGGTCGCCCACTGCGGATGATCCAGAGACACAAGGGCAGCGTCGCAGCGCCATTCGACTGTTGGCTGGCATTGCGGGGCCTCCAGACATTGCCGGTACGCATGCGCGCGCATTGCGAAGGCGCCCAGAAGGTTGCTGAGGCCTTGGCGTCTCATCCGCGCGTCGAAAAAGTACTCTTTCCTGGCCTGCAAACTGATCCGGGACACGATCTCGCTAAGCGGCAAATGAGGCATTACGGAGCGATGCTATCCTTTATCGTTAAAGGCGGAGCCGATGCTGCGATGGCCGTGGCCGGCCGCCTCGAGATTGTTGCCCGGGCGACAAGCCTTGGCGGGACGCACTCTCTGATTGAGCATCGCGCATCCGTCGAGGGTGCCAAGTCCAAGGCGCCAGGCGGATTGCTGCGAATGTCAGTGGGACTTGAGCATCCTCAGGACATTATCGATGACCTGATGCAGGCCCTAGGCGGAACCTTCAAAGCGGCAGCCGAATGACGCGGGTGCAAGAACTCTGGCACCTTTACGTGGCGGCTGGCGCAGCAATGCGGCCTGCTACGGTTGGGCGCCCAGATCAGGCAAAGCATCTTCGACGATGCTTAGATTTCGATCGAAAATCTCCGTGTCGGATGCGTTGGCGCGGAGAGACCGCACCTTGTTCAGGATCGCCGTAACCGCCGCTTCAGGTCTGGCGATGCGGCTCGACCTTTTCGAGGAAACCGCCGGTCTGCATCAGCTCGGCGATCTTCTTGCGCGCGACGAAACGGTCGAGACCGTCGAGCTCGTCCCGGACCGCATGGCGCTACGGCGTCACCTCCAGTCCGGCCAGAAAGGCCTCATTGTCCTTGAGGCTCACCGCCGCATTGACGGTGAGGATGTTGACCGCCGGCAGCCGGTGGCGCTTGCCGACCTCGAAATCGTTGAAGTCATGCGCCGGCGTGATCTTGACCGCACCGCTGCCTTTTTCGGGATCGGAATACTCGTCCGCCACCACCGGGATCTTGCGGCCGACGATCGGCAGGATGAGGTTCTTGCCGACCAGATGCCGAAAACGCTCGTCGTCGGGATGCACCGCCACCGCCGTATCGCCCAGCATCGTCTCGGGGCGTGTCGTCGCCATGGTGATGAACGTTTTAGGATTTTCCGGATCGAAAACCTCGCCCTCGACGGGGTAGCGGAAATGCCAGAGGTTGCCGTTGACCTCCTGCTGTTCGACCTCCAGGTCGGAAATCGCGGTCAAGAGCTTCGGGTCCCAGTTGACAAGCGCTTGTCCTTGTAGATCAGGCCTTCCTTGTAGAGCGTGACGAACACTTCGAGCACCGCCTTGGATAGGCCCTCGTCCATGGTGAAACGTTCTCCGCTCCAGTCGGCCGAGGCCCCGAGCCGCTTCAACTGGTTGAAGATCGCGCCGCCGGATTCGGCTTTCCACTCCCAGACTTTCTCAATGAACTCGTCGCGCGTCAGGTCACGGCGGTGGATCTGCTTCTCCACAAGCTGGCGCTCGACCACCATCTGCGTGGCGATGCTGGCATGGTCCATGCCTGGTTGCCAAAGAACATTCTTGCCGCGCATACGCTCGAAGCGCACCAGAATGTTCTGCAGCGTGTTGTTGAGCGCATGGCCCATATGCAGCGAGCCGGTGACGTTCGGTGGCGGGATGACGATGGTGAAGGCTTCCGCGCCCTCCTCGGCGCCTGCCCCGACACGAAACGTCTTTTCAAGCGTATTATGTCTTTTTGTGCATAGACCAACGAGTTGAGCGGCGGCCCCATAAATCGCCGATGTGATAGGTCGGGCGAAGGCGTCCACCAGCTCGTACTTGTCAAGACGATGCCACCCTTGATCTTGCACCCGCCTCCAATACCAGTGATGCGCTGCGTCGTACGCTCATGCCTGTCAGGATGGGATGGGCGCTGCTAGCACCGTGGCAGTTTGACAACCCGGCCATCGGGGCGGTAGCACCGTCCAAGGCCAAGAGTCGCAGGGCAGACCGCACCCCATCGGGCTGCGCGACCCAGACCAGCTGACGCCCAACTGGCACACTCATCGCGCATCAGCACCGTGGATGCGACATCTACTTTGTTGCGAGCGCGATATCGGAACTTCGTTGTGACGCAGCTTGTGCGTAAGCGCACCGCTGTCAGCAAGTGAGTGAGCGAAAGAACTACGTGATGGAGGTGATAAGTCATGCGGCGTCAAGATTCCCCGCCCTTTGCGGCAGACACACTGATCCCTCTTCAGAATCCGGTCTTTCGTTCGATCTGGACAGCCACGCAGATATCCAGCCTTGGCTGGCTGGTGCAGAGCGTGGCTATAAGCTGGCTTATGGCAACGATTTCAGCCTCCGATCTGATGGTTGCGCTCGTGCAGGCTGCATCGACACTGCCCGCCTTCTTCTTGTCGATCCTTGCTGGAGCGATTGCAGACAGCTTCAGCCGCCGCGGCGTGATGCTTGCCGGACATTGCCTGATCGCACTGGCATCCACGGCGCTGGCTCTCTCTGTTGGACTGGGCTTTGTCAGTCCATGGCTGATCTTGGGACTGAGTTTCTTGGCGGGATGCGGCTTTGCCTTGAATGATCCAGCCTGGCACGCCTCGGTCGGCGACATCCTGGAAAAGCGCGACATACCCGCTGCAGTGACGCTGATGTCGGTGGGGTACAACGTGGTTCGGAGCATAGGACCGGCGCTGGGCGGTGTAATTTTGGCTTTGCTGGGCCCCCTTACGGCTTTCGCCTTCGCTGCGCTGACCGACCTGGTCCCGTTGAGCGCTGTGCTGCGCTCCAAGTGGCAAGTTCGCTCTTCGCCTCTTCCGCGCGAGCGGATGACGACGGCCATTCATGATGGCATGCGCTTCACGGCAATCTCCTCGGAGATCAGAGTGGCGATCGTGCGTGCAACCCTGTTCGGGCTGTCAAGCATCTCGATCCTTGCTCTGCTCCCCCTCCTAGTTCGCGACCAACTGGCGGGGGGGCCAATTGTTTACGGCGTTCTGTTGGCCGGCTTCGGCACAGGCGCCTTCATGGCGGGCATTGGCAATAGCTACTTGAGACGCATCACGTCCCAAAATCGATTGATCACGCTCGCGTCCGTTGCTTGCGCAACGTGTTGCCTTTTACTGGCTCTCACATCCTCGGTGGCTGTAGCAGCGATCGCGCTTGCAATCGCTGGCGCAGGCTGGGTTGTCACCTGGACCGGAACCGACGTGTGTGTGCAGTTGGCAAGCCCAAGGTGGGTCGTTGGTCGCACCCTGTCGATCTATTACGCCCTGACCTACGGCGGCATGGCAGCGGGCAGCTGGATCTGGGGTGCTGTCGCGCAGTACTATTCCCTGACGTGGGCTTTGGAAGGTGCTGCAGCGGCGCTGTTGCTGGTTGCAGCTGTGGGAAAGCTATTGCCGGTACGGCTATGGGAGGAATCGGATCAAGGGGCCTTCGACTTCAGGCCACCAGAACTGGCCCTCGATTTGAAGCCCAGGAGCGGCCCGATCGTGATCAAGGTGGAGTACTCGATACCCGAGGAGAATATCGAGGAATTTCTGAGCTGCATGCGCGAAAGGCGGCGCGTTCAGAGCCGTGCCGGTGCGCGGGACTGGACCCTCCAGCGCGATCTTCAGAACTCGACTCTTTGGACCGAGACATTCCGCACGCCGACATGGACGGACTATCTTCGTCTAAACCATCGGCTAACGGTGACTGACAGGGAGGTAGGCGAGCGCCTTGCCGCTCTGCAGGTCGGTGATTCTCCTCCTCGTCTCTCACTTTCGATCGAGCGGTCGACAAGCCCCGCCCCCGGCGGCCAAGTCCAGCCTGTGCCCTTTGTATCGCGCCCGTAAGGAAAGCAGTAACTTTTCTGGGTCGGGTTCGGACACGGGAATGGCCGAGACCTACTCCTTTTTTCGTCGGGTCTGCCCGGATCGCCATACGTTGCGGCCGGTTAGGCGAGCATGAGGATTTGTGTGGCACGTATGTCCACCACGGGCCCATGTCCAGCCCCACCGCCTCTGCCATCAGATCGGCTTGGGCAGGGGTTCAGGTCGCCTGTCCCCCTGCATCGCGGCGAGCGGTTCGGTGCTGGAGAAAGCGGTTCAACAGGGCGGCGGTAGGGGCACCAGCATAGCGCCGCCGTCAGGCGCGATGCGGACCGACAGCCCCGACGAAGGGCGCTGATTGATCGACTGAAATTGGATCGGGTCATTTTATCAGCTGACATAATCCATGAATTTTTCACGATGCTTCAGCACGCGCCTGAATTTTCTGCGTTTAGCTGCAGCGAAGGTCCCGGTGGTGCGGTGGAAGCGCACCCGGGGCATCTTGGACTTATTTGATGCAGCCATCCAGGACTGCTGCATTGCCACAGCAGTGGTCACAACCTGCTAGGCGGGCTTCCTGGAGATGAACGCGACGATTGGTCAGAAGCGCTTCTATTGGCTGCGCTCGGCGCCAGACGGTCGCGGAGCTTCAAATCTGATCGGGCTCCCGAGCGAATTGCCGTCCTACGAGCATTCGGGACCGATCCCGGCCTACAGGCACGCCTTACTTCGGGCGGCGGATCAAGTGATCCGTGAGGGGAATGCCACGCCGGCATGGCTCGCCAATGATTTCAATGCCAACTGTCGGCAGTCACATCATAAATTATGCATAGCTCCGCGACACATATCCAAGGTGGCGCACAATCCTGCGAATTGTCATCGCTGTGACAACAATCGCCGCACCAAGCAAAGTGGCGAACTCGATTCTGCTCCTGAGATCCCAAAGCTCTCCGAACGGTATTATTCCATGAAGCGAAACACGGCACCCTGAAGCAGGTAAAGCAGCAGTGTGCTCTGACCAAGCTCCAGCGCGACAAAGCGAGCTACGCGAGTTGAATAGCCAACTCTCCAGCATAGGAATATAAGCTGCATCGCCACTGCAGAAGTTGCTACCGAGCCAGCGAACATCAGCAACACTTGTTTGGCCGACTGTGCATCGTAGATCAAAACAAGATTGTTGTAGACGTACGTCTCCTTTCCCCAAACAAGAAAGCACATGAACGCAGCCATCGAAAGTAACACCACAAAAATAGCCTTGTGGCGCCTGATGCTGGCTGCCTGCCATCCGATCGGCTGCGCAAACAAGAACCCCAAACAAAAGAATGGGTATGTGTATCGTACCAACGGGGTTATTGACCACGGGACGGGTGCGAATGCGATCGCAATTGCAGATGCGCCTATGATCCAACCGACGAGCCATTGAAAGTCGTGAGCAACTTTATCAGGACGAAGGACGCGAAAGCTGCCCAGATGAACCAGTATGTGCCAATGAATTCCCTAAAAAAATCCAACATTCCACTGGTTAAACTGTTCGCCGAAGACATTACGGCGGCCTTCGATATCCAAATCAACGCACACCAAAAAAGCATGGGCAATACTAGTTGCATTGCTCGATCACTGACGCCTTGAGGGAACGATTTGCGCAGAATCGCTCCCGAAGAAAGATATCCACTTATCGCCATAAACAGAGGCATGTGAAACATGTAGATCGACTTAAAATATGGCGACAGCCAAAAGGCGTCAGTGCCTCGATAGATAACATATTGTAACAAATGCCCAATTATCACCAAGATAATGAGGACGCCTTTGGCGAAATCGAAGCTTAGGTCTCTGGCCTTTGTCCCTTCTGGGCACGGGTCGCGCCCCTTCGAACCGACTGTTTTGTGATTAAGCATCAGACCTCCAGCCGATATCCTGCCGTTACTGCTTCCACTTTGGTTCTAGAGTGGTTCACGCACGGCATCTTCGGATCCCATTCTGGACTGTCGCATCCCAATCCAGCCGGTAATGGCCGCAATATTTCCATTGAACTTCGTCCTCATCGCCTCAATAGCGGCAGTGCCGCCGCCTGGAATGTGGATCAACCGGAATTCGGCCGTCGTTCTTCTTTATTCCAATGGAGATCGCAATCAGGTCCGGCCGGTCACGTAGTAAAGTGTTCTCCCTTCGAGCAGCCAGGTCGGCGCCGCTCAGAATCTTCGACGAGCGCGCCAGGACAGCATCGATCTCCGCAAATTTTTGCCCGGAGATCGTCCTCACATCATCATGGCCTCGCCTCAACCGGGCCGGTGCCCTCCGCCTTTGCGGGTTTTTGTCCCGACGCTCGGGTCGCCGCCCGGCCCGGTCAAGGCCAAAAAAACGTCGCGGCTGAGCGCCCACTCCGGCTTCTGCCAAATATTCGTCGGCGGGTTCGCAGCACCGCGGGCGCACGGGTGAGCTCGTGGGTGGAGTGCGGATGGAAGTAGGCGATGCACATCGTCACCAGCACCTCAGATTGTGTGAGGTCCACGGTTCGCTCGCCGACGGGCGCGCGTATGGCGTCGGTATATGCAGGGGGGTCCGTCGCCTTGGCCTCAGTTTCGGGGAATGGCAAGCCCTGGTCGGCGCGGCGCTGAGTTGGGCGGAAAGATCGACGGCGCAACGCGGGGCTCCTGCGCGACGAGCAGGTTTTTCGCCCGGTCTGACCCGGCCTCGACTCCAGATGCCGCAATGACCGTCGGGCCCGCCGCGATTGATCGGGTCTCATGCCCAAAGCTGCCTCGGTGCCCAGTAGCGGCACCGCATGGCCCCAACCCAGCCAGTAAAGCGTCGGCGAGCCAGCATCCGACGGTGCGTTCGAAGCGATCTCATTCGGCGGCCATGATCGCGCCGGTCACCATGCCGCAGCGGAAAGCTGCCGAGCTCGTCTGGCCAGGTCGCTGACCGCCTCGTCGTCGCGGGCGTCGACCGAAATCTTCCCCACCGCAGCGAGGTTTCTCCCGTTAGAAGATCCTCAGCGGGATGGGCTGCCAGTTCACGCCCGGTCAACAGCATCCGGCCCGCGGGGCCGACCTCGTCTCCCGGTCGTGTGAGCAGAAGAACATCGCGAAGTGCGGCTTCATCCTCGACGCCGCGAGCCTGCTCGCCGTACCGCGGCCGCCGAAAGCCCTAGGCGCTGTCACCAGGCGCCAGCCCACCTCTCTAGCTGGCGGACCATCTCATCGAGCGCGCCGATGGCCGCACCGGCAGTGATTGCAATGTCCTCAATGCGCCGCAACTGTTTGGGTCGGGGCAGCCCTGCGCAACCAGGCCGGCACCGCCGTCGTCGGCGCGGCTCCGTGGCACCGGGAAGAGTGCCGTGGTGTCGCAGGAGGGTTTTGGCTCAGAATCATGGAACACGATGAATCATCGCGGCGCTTTTTGTAGAGCGAACGATAAGTCTTGCACGACCAGCCATTTATCCCTCGCGAGATCAATGCCGCGGGCAGTTAGCAGGCGAACTCCGTCCGGACTGAGTACCTGTTTCAACGCGGGCAAAAGAAGTTGTGTAGTCATGTCACGAAATGCTTGGTCCGCTTCTCTGCCGGCCGATGGTCCATGAAATCCCCTCTGCACGCACGACGCCGGAAACCTCCTTGCCGATATGATGCTCAAGCACCGGCCGCCATGGCACCAGCGTGAACTCGCGCGATTTCTCGATGACAGCGTATTTTCCGCCGGCGAGCTCGACGGAGCGGCGGAGCGTGCCTTCTATTCGATCTCCACTCTGGGCTTCAGAATAGGGCAGACCGAGTTCGTTCGACAACTGGCCGGCCACGCGGTTCAACTCGCGTTGGCGCAGCATCGAAAGCATGTTGGCGCGATAGACGATCCGGTCCTGCTCTGCCCGAGCAAGACCTTGCGCAATCAGCCACTGCCGTCGGCGGCCTTGCGCCTCTCGGACATCGCGGCCGAAACCAGAGCTGTGCAAGGCCTCCGGTATGTCGGAAACCAGCTCTCGATCGAGCCAGGTGGCGCCGTCGAAGCTGACTTGTTGTTCCAGCGGCGTCGATGAGAGCTTGTCAACCGTGACAGGCTCGGCCCCGGCCCGCTGACGCTCGTAGTCGGACACACGGTCGAGATGATCCGGTGCGACGATCCAGGTGCCGTCCGGCTCGCGCTCGACACGACCGGTCGCCCGGCGGATCGCCTCCAGTCGCCGCACGTGCGTTTCGGCAAAGCGTTCGGTGGCCGACGGGTCATGCTTGAGATGGATATCGATGCTGTAGCGCCCGTCATGGGCCGTGGCGATCTCGGCAATTGTGCGGTCGACTTGCCTTGGCCCGGTGTCCCTCGGCGTGACCCGCACTATGCAGCCCTCTGGCGTCGGTTGGGTGGCCTCGCCTTTGCCGATATCAACATAGTGGCTTTTGCCGTCCACGCCGTCGACGACGAGGTAATGGCGGTCAGTGATTTCGTCGGCCAGGCCGCGCGCAATGATGCGGCCGACGACAGGCTGCATCTGCTCTGCAGAACGATCATGGACAACATAGTCGGCGACACTGCGGGCGAGCCCCTTGCCGGTCAGTTCGCGGTGCATGGTCTTGATGATGTCGCCCCGCTCGCCGATGCGGCGCAGCGTCGCTTCAAGCTCGCCATCAAGGCGCCAGCGGCCCGAGCCGACTTCCTCAGCCAGACCCATCCGCTCGAGCTTACGCAGGCGCCCCTGGTGCAGCGTCTGGCGAAACGTGTCTCGGCTGGCCGGTGAGACATGCCCGTCATCGTCGCGCAGGCGGAGCAGCTGCCGATCGATGCTGGTGAAGCGTTCCCGCTCCATTTCCTGGCGCAGGCGTTGCTTGATCTCGCGGTCCGTTCTCGGGCCAAGGTCGAGGCTGACCAGCTCGGCCGCCCGTTCACGGATTCCAGACGAGATGTAGTCTCGCGCGATGACAAGATTTTCGCCGCGGTCGTCCTTGCCGCGGACGATAATATGGGTATGCGGATGACCAGTGTTGAAATGATCGACAGCGACCCAGTCGAGCTTGGTGCCGAGGTCTTCTTCCATCTGCGCCATGAGGCGCCGCGTGAGCGGCTTCAGGTCATCATACTCGATGCCGTCTTCAGGTGCGACGATGAAGCGGAACTGATGCCGGTCGCCATCGGCACGATCGATGAACGCCTTGCCATCGACGCGGTCGCTGTCGGCGCTATAGAGCTCGCCAGGCTCCCCTTCGCGGGTGACGCCGTCGCGCTGGAGGTAGCGAAGGTGTGCACGTGCCCCGTCAACACCCTTGCCGGCCAGCTTGACGATACGCGCCTTGACGACGGCGCGCCGCTGCCGAAACGCCGCGTGGCGGTCGCGCGCTCTGAGAACGGCGGCAGCAGCCCCGCCGCGCCCCGCCCGGCTTCCGATGAAGCGGCCACGGCGACCGCTGCCGCCGCCGGCTCGGTTGATCGCGGCGCGGATCTGGCCGGCGAAACGCTTGCCTGCCTTCGAGCCGCGCGATCCGATTTTGCCCAGGCTCGGCTTGAACTCTTCATCCTGCATTGAGCCTCCTAGTAATCTTGAGCAAAATCAAAGCTTTGTCGGCAGAAGCTCTCCTGACGCTGAAGGCAGCCTCCATGAAAAACGATGTGCAGACAAAGACTTCGCCGCCTCCAGGAGGCGATGCCTTTATCTTGCCTTCCGCGGACCTGCCTCCCTGCCTCCCTGCCTCCCTGCCTCCCTGCCCCGCCCGACCCACGGTACCCTGCCCTCACCTGCGATCCGGCCGGCCTGACCTTGCTCGCTCCGATCCGAGCGGCACCACAATTTGGCCATTCGGATCGGTCGCGGAAACACCGTTTCGCAGGAAAAACAGCGACTGCCCGGACGGGATTTCCGGCGCTTTTCCGGAACGGGATTTGCCGGTGAACGCGTCCATGTCGGCGGCCGAAATCCCGGCAGCCTTGAGCTGTTCCAAATACGAAACCGTCTCGCTGGGCAGCGGTCGCCCACGCTGCAAATGCTGTTCGTAGCGGTCCGGCCCAGCGTTATAGGCGGCAAACAGGCCGGGAAAGCCGAAGCGGTCATACATGGCGCGCAGATAGGCAGTGCCTGCCAGAATGTTGTCGCGAGGGTCGTGCGGATCGGCCCCCAGGCCAAGCTCTGCGCGCATCTCCTCGTAGGTGCCGGGCATCACCTGCATGAGGCCAATGGCGCCGGCGTGTGAGGCGATCGGCCGTCCGTCCAGCATTGTCTGCCCCCGGCTTTCGGCATCCATGACGGCATAAATCCAGGGCTGTGGAATGCTGAAACGCCGGCTTGCTTCGGCTATCAAGGGCTGCCATCTTGCCAGCTGCGGACCACGGGAGATGGCGGCCGGCTGAGCGTCGGTCGCGGCGGAACAGGCGCATGGCGCTATCGCGACCATGCCCAGCATCAGGAGGGTTACTCGGTCCATAGCGGCACGAGCCTCCCGGCAATATTTTCGGCCGGCACCGGCCCGAAATAGCGGCTGTCGAAGGAGCGGTTTCTATCGTTGCCGAGCAGGAAAAACTCGTCGGCGGCGAGCTTGTGGCAGGCATTCCACCAAGGCAGCGGACGGTGCTGCGTGTCGGTTGCCAGCCGGCGCGCGACAATCTCGCCGCCGATGATGATGGCGTCGCCGAAGGCGCAGACATGCTCGCCAGGCAGCGCGGCAAGGCGCTTGACCAGCGGCACATTGCTGGGCAGATAGAAGCGTTCGGCGGCGAGATCGGCGACCGGTTTTGGCGGGCGGACGAGCACGAGGTCGCCACGAGCCGGTGATCCGGACGCGACGCGATAGAGGCCGACCGGCGCACTGGCCGAGACGTTCCAGACCAGCCAGGGCGATGGGTTGTCGAAAGCGGCGAAGCCGATCAGGCCGAGGCCTATTGTGGCCACGGCGATCGTCTTGCGCGCCCGAATGCGCCGCAGATGGCTGCCGATCAGACGGATGGTGGGACGCCGGCTCATGAGCGGCCTCCCTCACCGGCCGAGCCGGAATCGTGCCCGCCATCCTCGGGCGTGGTCTCCTGCGCGCGTCCCTTCGACCAGTCGTCGAGCTCGTCGATGTGATAGCGGACATAGCGGCCGTGCTTGCGAAATTGCGGGCCGCCGCCTTTGAGCCGCATCTTCTCCAGCGTGCGCTGGGACAGCCCGATATAGAAGGCGGCCTGCGCGGTGTTGAGAAACGGACTGCCCTTCTTGGCGCGGGCCGCGCGTTCGTTTTCGTCGTCCATGATGATCCTCGTTTCGTTACGGACAAGCGAAGGCGAGGATCGGCGAGCGAGATCGTTTTGGGGACGGGCGAAGAGTGGGGGGCGAGTTTTCGCCGCCCCTTCTTGAGAAGAGCCCCGCGCCGGTTGCGGCGCGGGGCTCGAGGCTGGCGGTTCAGTCGACGGGGTTCCAGATGATGGCGTATGTGTCGTCGTCATCCTGGCCGGCGGCGCGGCCCAGATTGGCGTAGAGCTTGCGCGGACCGAACTCCGGGGCGGCAATCGACAGGCTCACATAGTCCTTGCCGGAGGTCTCGCCGGTGCGGATCCAGCCGGCCCCTACTTCGACCCCTTGCGTCAGCACCCGGAAGTCGGGATGGGTGTCGGCGCTCTTTGCCTGATTGGGCACGATGTCGATGTCGGCGCGCACGCTGAGCGTCTTGAGCTGGCCCTTGTAGCCGCCGTTTTCCTGTTTGGTGACGTATCCGATCGCGGTCATTTTCAGTCTCCTTTTGGTGCTCGCCGGGGACCATTCCCCTGCGATGGCGAACCGTGATGGGCGCGTCCGGACCGCCGGAACCGGGACGGCCGCAGCGATAGCGGAGGACCCGAGCGGGCAGCTTTTTTGAAGCGAAGCGGCGCGAGGAAGCCGCCGCAGGCGGCGGGGAAAAAAGCTGCTGGCGAGGGTTTCGGGTGGGCCGGATCCGCCCATAGGTCGTCAAGCCAGCCGCAGGGGAATGGTCCCTGAGACACATGGAGACAGGTGGCGCGATCGGCGGCACAACGAGCAGGCGGCATTACAGGGCGCCGGCTGCGCGGGCTCTGTCGGCAACCCGATCGGACAATTGGACCCATGCGCCTGGCGCCTCGGCAAGCAACCCGGCGTGGTGCAGGGCTGCCGAAACGGGGGCGAATTGGCGTCGGGATTTCTCGCGCAAGGCACTGGCTCGACAAGACGACCAATCGGCAGCCGGCGCGGCCCGGAGCGGCGCGCGCGACCTGAGCGGCGGTAATCGAGAGAACCGCCGCTCGGGCCCTGATCGACTATTTGCGGACGAACAGCGGCTGCACTTGTGCCCACTGATCGGCGGTGCGGAAGCCGCCGCGGCTGGTGTAGCTTTCGGCCGGGAATTTCATCCAGCGCGGCAGCCAGGTCTCGATCTTCTGGCGGCCATTCTCGCCCGCCAGGAAGTCGCGGATGATCTTCTTTTGCGTCTTGACCTTCTCGGCGACATTGCCGTCGGCAACAAGCTTGCCGCCGACATCGGCGAGCATCGAATTGGCGATTTCCTTGTCGCGCAAGAGGTCGAAGAACGCATCGTCCGGTTCCCACCATGCGCCCATATCCACGTTCAGATGATTGCCAAGTGCCTCGATGACAGCGCTGCCGGCTGCAAGCGTCTCGGCCATGACAAGGGTGAGAACGCGCATGACATCGTCGTCGCAGAGCGCCAAGAGGCGCGCGAACACGCCGGCGATAGCAAAGGCGTCGCCATTGCCGCCGGCCACCACTCCATCCTCATCCGGTGATCCGACCAGGGCCAACACCTCGCGCCGCTTTTTGCCGAATGCAGCTTCAGCCTTGCAGCCGGCAAGGCTGGCAGTCACCGTCTCGTTGACTGCGCGCTGTGGTTCACGGCGCACCTGCCACAGGCCGGAACCGGTGATGGCGTGCGCCACCACGAGGCGCAGCGCCACGGCGGGATGGTCGAGCATGGCCGCACGCACGGCAGCATGGCGATGCAGATCGACATAGTTCTGCATCGGGCCGGTGAGTTCGGGGCGCGGCGGCTTGGCGGCTGTTTCTTCTTGCTCGCCGCCCTCGCGGGCGCGGCGGACTTGCTTGTGTGACAGCCAGCCCTCGTGACACTCGACCTCGCCGCGATACGTGACCGCGATGAAGACCTTGCCGCCCTTCTTCTTCGGGGTCTTCTCGTGGTCCCATGCGTGGAAATATTGGCCCGGTTCCAGCAGCACCACCTCGCTCCAGCCGTCGTTGAGATAGGTGTCGCGTCTGGTGGCAATCGCTTCGTTCTGCTTTTGCCAGAACAGGTCGGCATCGGCGAAATAGCTGTCCTCGCCGAACAGGTCCGACGTGATCAGGCCGGGATATTCGTCGATGGCAAACAGCGCCACCTTGGTGGAAATCGACTGGCCGCCGAACAGCCATTGCTTCAATTGATAGCCACGCGGCGCGTATTGATCGGGATCGGCACAGAGTGCCAGCCAGTCCTTCTGCTGCGCCTTGGACGCCATGGTGAGATGGCGCACCGTCTCGGTATCGATCTCCTCGCGCCGGTAGGCTTCGCGGATTTTGGGCAAGAGGTCGCCAAGCGCCAGAATGCGTTTGACCTTCAGGTCAGTGATGCCGAAGGTCGCAGCGATATCGGGAACGGTGCGGCCTTGCCTGACGAGCCGCGAAAACGTCTCCCATTGCGATACTTCGTCAGGATCGAGACGGGCGAGGTTTTCGATCAGCGAGGCTTCCAGCGCATCGGCGTCGTCGCCATCCTCCATGATGGCGCAGGGCAAGGGATCGCCTTCGCCGCGCTCGTCGGCAAGCGATTTCGCGGCGAAATAGCGCCGCCTGCCGGCGACGATCTCGAAGGTTTCCGGCTGGCCGTTCGGCCGCACAAGGAGAGGCACCAGCACGCCGCGCGCACGCACGGATGGCAAGATGTCGGAAATGTCGGGCGCGCGTTTTCCATGGCGCATGTTGAGCGCGGAAATGTTGAGCCGATCCAAACGGATGTGGGCAAGCTGCATGGTTACTCTCCTTCGCTTTGGTTGAGGTTGTCCCCGCCGCAGAGGCCGAAGGCCGGCGCGGCGGGACGGTTTTTGCGCCTATCGGCGCTGCTGTTCCGCCGTGTCGGGCGGAAGCTCGGAATGGGGCTTTGAAAGGGCGTCTGCTGCCTGCCGCAGAAGTCGCTCGGCCTCGGTGATGTGGCCGCAAATGCGGGCGGCTTCGGCATAGACGGAGAGCGGAAAGCGCGCCTGGAAATGCAGGTCGCGCTCGATGCCGAGGCCAAGCGGACCTTTTACGGATGCAAGCTCGGCCAGACTGACGCTGCCGAGTTCGGGGAAGCCGAAGCCGAGATCGCAAAGGCCGAACAGCGTGTCGCCATCGGCGTCGAGTTCGCTCAGAAGCCACGTGGCGGCACCTGTGGGATTAAACAGTTTCACAACGGGAAAATGGTCGATGTCGGCGTCGGCGGCGCCATTGGCGAGCAGTCGTGCGCGCAGTGGATCGGTGATCAGGATCATGGAAAGAAGACTCCTTGTCAGAACAGGTCGAATTGATTTCTGCTGGCTTCATCGAAGAGGCCGATATCGAGCGGCTTTTGCGCCGCGCGCGGACACATCGGCGCGTCCATCAGGAGGGTGAGCCGATCGCGCGTGGTGATCGGCCGGACACCGGGAATGAGCATCTGCTCGCCTTGCGGCGTCGGCTCGCTCGCGGTCAGTTGAGGATCGCGCATCGTCATGCCGCAATCCCTTCCTGCGCCTCGCCTTCGGCATCGGCCTGAAGGCCAAGCAGGAAATCGGCGGCCTTGGAAGCAAGACTGGCGGCACGGAAGATGGCGCGATTGTCCTCGCGCAGCACCTTCAGCCATGAGCCGATGTAATCGGCATGACGCACGGTCGGCTCGATACCGAGATTGCTGCAGACGAAGGCGGCAGTGATTTCGGCGACCAATTCTTCACGCGCGTAAGCCTTGGAGCCGAACGAGCCGGAGAGGTCGCGAGCAAGCCGCGTCGGGTGGCCGGTCCAGTGGCCAAGCTCGTGAAAGCAGGTCCGGTAATAGTCGATCTGGTGATGGAACGCCGGCTGCGGCGGCACCTGAATGTGGTCGCTGCCCGGCATGTAGAAAGCGCGATCGCCGCCGACCCTGAAATCCGCACCGCTGGCGCGAATGAGCGTCTCGGCCTGCGGCACGATCTCGCACTGAGGCAGCGGCTCGGCGGCGGCATAGAGGTCTTCCGGAAGATTATCGCACTGCGCGACATTGAAGACGGTGAAGCGCTTCAAAAAAGGCACGGCCTGTGGTTCATCGCCCTCGTGGCGTGCGCGCTCCTTCTCGTCCTTGGGGACAAAGCGGTCGGCATGCACGATGGTCGTGCCGCGCTCGCCCTTCCTGACGTTGCCGCCAAGGACGAGCGCCTGCCGGAAGGTGAGCCAGTTCTGGCTGGGATAGCTGCGCTCGATCACCGCGCCCCACAGGATAAGGATATTGATGCCGGAATAGGTGCGGCCAGAGGATGCATTCCTCGGCAGGCCAAGGCCTGCCTTTGCCCTGCCCCATGGCTTGACCCATGGCACGGTGCCGCGCTCCAGCTCGGCAATGATGCGGTCGGTGATCTCCTGATAAAGGCTGGCGCCGGGGCGCCCGCCCTTGCCTGCGCCAGCCTCTGTGCTGGCACAACGCTTGCTGTTTGCATGCATCGTCTCATCCTTCGCTCGCCAATCGCCGCGCCTTTCCCCGGAAGCGGGATGGGCGGCGAGTCGCGACCGGAAAGGCCCGCCGTGGTAGGCGGACCGCATCCGAAGGACCGGAACGAAGAGCAGGACCCTGAGCGGCACGCGAAGGGTTGCGGGCTGCCGCGGCGGGCCTAGAAGGGAGTGCCGCCCACCCCGCGCCACCGGGAAAGGCCAACAGACAAACCGCGCCGCCCGCAAGGGCGGCGGCCGTCACAGCCCGAAGGGCTGCCCACGCCAAGGGGCGAAGCCGAATGGCCGAGACCGCCTGAGCTTGCCGAAGAAAAGCGGGCTCGGTTCACGAGCACCTGGTGCGCGTCGTCAGGCGCGCGGGCGCCCGCCAGGACGGCAGGCTGGACAGATTTTTCGAACGGATCGCGATAAATACTTAAATGAATGCTGCACCGAAAACATGTGCGATGCAGCATTTTCGCAACCATTTACCACGGACGCTCAGACCCGAGACTTCCGCCACCCAGCCTTGCGCGCGGCTTCCTCCGAACAAAACCAGCGCTCGCCTTTCAACAGGTTGATGCGCGTCTCCCAGTAATATTCCTGTCCGGGAACATGATAGATGCGCTCGCCCGTGTTGTAGCTGATATTGGCTTTGATGTTGCAGCCGAGAGCGGCAGGGCCGATTTCGAAGGCAAGAAAGCCAGCCAGGATTGTTCCACCAGCAACGATCTTTGCCCACAACGGAACGTCCTTCGAACGATGGCGCTCGCCATACCTGCGACGGTTGTACCGATTGTCTTGATAGCGATGGTTGCCCACGCCCCTTCTCCCCGAAGAGAGAATGCGACGTTTGCAGCCTGGAGTCTATAAGTCTGGTCTAATTCACCGGTCCTGTTCCGAACCATTGAATGAACGGCGCATCCTTACCGGTGATATCCTTCACCGTCTTCAACAGCGCTTCATGGGTGCGTTGGAGAGCCCGGTAATGGTTGCTGGTAGGTGATAGAAGCGGCTGGACGATGCTCTGGTGCAGCCGTTCCGCCTCCGCGAGAAAGCGCTCGATTTCAGCCTGTGAAAGCTGCTTGGAAAGTTTGGTCCTAGCCATTGCGATCTCCGTTGAGGAATCGCCCCACCTAGGATTATCATCCTATATCGGCATGGCTTGGTAAAGACCCACCCGCAGCGGAATGGCAGCTTGCCGAAGAAAAGCACGCTCGGTTCACGGCACCGGCGCGAGCCGTTAGACGCGCAGGCGCCCGTTAGCCCGCAGGCTGGACAGAATCTCGCACGGATCAGCGTCAAGCGCCGCAGTTAAGTCGAGAAACTCGATGACATCGAGACGCCGCTCTCCACCCTCGTACTTGGCCACGAAGGATTGGGGACGATCAAGCTTCTCGGCCACCTGCGCCTGAGTCAGGCCTTTGGCCTTGCGCAGGGAAACCAGCTGGGCCAGAAACCGCTGGTGGCGGGGCGAGCGAAGAGATTTGGGCATGTAGGCGAACCGGTCGGGTAAAGACCGGATCAGCGACTAATCCCGGTTTCGGATTATCCCATTTTGGGATATGCTGCGTTGCATCCAGCGATCAACATGCGAGGTTCGCGGCAGACATGAATGGATCAACGGGAACCGACGGGACTCAAAGCTCAACACTGCGCGATGAAGTCCCCTGGTCGGAGAGCCTCACGAGCTATGACAGGCAGCATTTCAAGATCTATCTGAGGATCCTCGACGCCTGCGCCGACAATGCCAGCGTAGAGGAGATGGCCGATCTCATTCTAGGCATCGACCCGGCCCTTGAACCGGTCCGCGCCCGCAAGGCTCTTCGCAGCCATATCGACCGGGCGAACTGGATAGTGACGACCGGCTACAAGGAACTGTTCGCCGGCTGACGCGCGGGGCGGACTGTCACTTTTCAGGCAAGGAACTCACGATGGCCATTCGTGAGCGCACGGTCGCGAGAGACGGGGTGGCGGATGCGGTCACAACTGCTTCGCGTGCTGTTTGACTGCCATTTCCAGTGCTTGGCTCAGAGGCACAGCCTTGGAGAACAGGTAGCCTTGAGCGGTTCGGCAGCCAAGCTTGTGCAGGGTTTGCCGATCCGCCTCTGTTTCGACGCCCTCGGCCATGACCTCGATCCCGAGCATGTTACCGAGATCGATGACCGATTTGACAAGCAGTCGGTCCTCTCGGGACTTGGCCAAGCCGCGAATGAAGCCCTGGTCTATTTTGACCTTGCGTATCCGACTGTCCTTGAGCGATGCCAACGTAGAAAAGCCGGTGCCGAAGTCATCGAGCGCGATGGAAATGCCCGCATGTGAAAGCCGTCCGAGCTTTTCATCCACTCTGTCCGGGTCCACCGGGGATTCTTCGGTAATCTCGATTTCGAACATCGTTGCAGGGAGGCCTTTTGCCGCCAGACCATCCAAAACCATGTCGTCGATATCGCCGGCTTCCAGTTCGCGCGGCGAAACATTCATCGCCACACGGAAATCACGACAGTCAGCTTTCACCAAGCCGTCGATAAAAGCACAACAGTCGGCGAAGACGGTTTGCGTCAGCAGCTGAAGCATTCCGGTTTCGCGTGCAGCTGTGATGATTTCGGGTGGAGAGATGGCACCATGAGTCGGATGGGACCACCTCAGCAAGGCTTCAAAACCGACCACGGCCTCGGTGTCGAGTTTCACGATCGGCTGGAACCAAGGTTGCAAGCTTCTCGTCTTTATCGCCGAATGAAGGTCCCGTTCGACGGACTGGCGGCGTTGCAGTTCCCTGTCGAGTTCGGCATCGAACAGGCAAAATTCGTTCCTGCCACGACGCTTGGCCGTGTAAAGGGCGATATCCGCCCGCAACAACATTTCGGTCAGGCCCGGGCTTTCCGCCAGGTATATTCCTATTGATGCCCCGACCCGGACGGACGCGACCTCCCGATAGGGGCGGGCAATTTTTGCTATGATATTGGAGGCGAGATCATTGGCAGAAAGCGAAACCCTCGTTGAGGGAAAAAACAGCACGAATTCATCGCCGCCGATACGAGCGAGCGTTGAGCCTTCCGGTGCTTCCTCCTCTATGCGGCGGGCGATCCTGACAAGCAGTTCATCACCGGTCCTGTGACCGTAGGTATCGTTGACGGATTTGAACCCGTCCAGATCAACCAGCATTGCCACGAAGGGGCCATCCGCGGTCTCGAAACGTCCTATTGCGTCTTCGAGGCCACGCCTGTTGAGAAGGGCCGTCAGGTGGTCCTGCCTGGAACTGGCCTTCATCTCCGCCGCAAGCCGCTCGGCCTCATGCCTCAGGCGGCTCGCTTCGCGGAACCGTGCTTGCCCAACAAACGAAGCTCGAACCAAGCCGCCCATGAAGAGCAGAACGGTAAAAGCCAGAATGTAGTCTTCAAAATTGCCTTTCGCCAAAAGGCAAGCCACCGTGATGAGGAGCGGAGGTGTGATGAAGTTGGTCGCCGCCGCGGCATACGAACTGCCGTATGTAACCGCACCAGCGGAAATGCCCGCCAGAATGACCAGATGCAGCGGTGCTTGAGGTGTCGTGTATCCAACAGTCAGGACGGCCAGGAAGGACCAGGCAAACCCTGCCAGAAGAGCAAGGATGCCAAACCAGCGAAGCCGCGGCAAAACCCCCACTAAACCGTCATGGCGCCCCGTTTCCTTTAGCTGATAACGCGCGAGTGCAAGGCGGGCGGCATTTATCGCATTGACGACCAGGAACCAGATTGCAGCGGCAAAGCCGCTGCCAGAAAGGGCGTGCACCGCCCAAATCAGGCCTGACAGGATACCGCTTATCGGCATCGACACGAAGAGGCCGGTCCTCAGGTCAGCAAGCTGATCCTGACGGATTTTGGCCTCCAGCGTGTCTTCATTTTTCGGGGCCATGGACGGACCGGCTTGCTCCCATCGTTGTTCGCGACGACAAGCTTACGCAAGCCCACTGAAGGACGGGTTAACTATCCAGCGGGGGTAACCAGTGCGCTCACCATGGCTCCGGGTCGCACGTCTGCTCTTGGCCTTGCCGTCTGACCATCGAGCTCTTGCCCGCACGCGTGCCTTGATCCGAATCATCCCAGGATCGGCAACGTCACCATGGAATCAGCCCTGCCAACGGCATCAACGCGCCCGGCGAGACAAAAGGAAGCCGGGCCGAGATAGCGTTCCAGAGCGGCAGCGCTGCCTGCGATTCACCGCCTGAGCATGGCCGAAATGCCATGGCGGATAAAGGGAAGATATTGGGCAAAGCGAAGCCCTGCATGTCTTGCAAGCCGTGCCGCCGGGTGCTCGCCTGAGTAGAGAGCGACAAGCGCATTCGTAGCATGATAGAGCGGTGCCGCCGACAGACGCAGCCGGCTTTCGTATCTGCCGAGTATGTCGGGATCAGCAATGTCGCGGCGCTCGCGACATGCCGCCAGCATTCTGTCGGCGAGTTGCTTCTGGCCACTGAGGCCGATGTTGAAGCCATGCGCGGTCACCGGGTGCATGCCGAGGGCAGCATCGCCGATCAGTGCCGCACTCGGAGCCCAGAACTTGTGCGCCAAGGTCGTGACCAGCGGATAGGCATGGCGGGTGCTTGCCAAGGTCATCTCTCCGAGGCGTCCTCGACACCGGCTCGTCGATTCCGTGAGGAACAAATCGTCGTCGAGAGCAAGCAGTCTGTCGGCCTCGCTTGAGCGCAAAGTGAGAAGCAGCGACGACACGCCTTCCATGAGCGGCAACATCGCTATCGTCTGATGGTGATCGAACCATTCGACCGCGATCTGGTGATGGGCGCGCTCGTGCCTCACCCGGCAAATCAGCATGGAGTTGCCAAGCCGATTGATGTCGGCGCCAATGCCGAGCAGGTCGCGCGTCGCGGACAAACGCGAATCCGCTGCAACGAGCAGCCGAGCGGCCAATTGCCTGCCATCAGAGAGCGTTATGACTGCTTCTTTGTGGCTGGTTGTTGCATTGACGACCGAGCGGCCGCACAGCAGCTGGGCATGATCCTGGAAGTGGACAAGCTTGAACAGGGCGTCGCGGATCCGACAATTTGGGACCAGAATTCCGAGTGGTTCCCCAGATCCGCTGGGAGAATCGAAGCTCAGGGCGAAAGGGCTCGATCCGTTGAGCACGCGCGCGCCTTGTAGCGGTGATTTGTCCGAAGCGGGGATGGCATCCCAGGCGCCGAGCTCGCGAAGGATTCCAACCGATGCGTGGGTTAGCGCGATCTCGCGACCGTCGAAAGCCGGATTCGCCAGGCTTTCGAGCGACTGCCGTTCAACCACTGCCACCTTGAGTCGGCTCTGGGCAAGCGATGCGGCGAAGGAAAGTCCGACCGGCCCGGCTCCGACGACAATGACGTCGAATCTATCGACAGAGCCGGCCATCAGCGTGCCGCCATAGCGTCGGCTACCTGCGACGAAGGGCACTGGAACGCATCGCAATCGATCCACGGTTTGCGGCTCATCTCCCCAAGCGTCTCCACGCGACCTAACCGTCCGTTAGACATCCGTTCTCCGTTCAAAAATGCTCAATAAACCATGCCTATGAAGAGATAACCCTGATGTGGATCAACCAGGCTCGATAAACGCGGCAACGGCGGGTTCACGGTCGACTGGTCGATCGCCACGCCATGGTCTGGTCAGGTCATCATGGAATGGCCGGCTTCCCGTTCGGTGCGGCCCTTTCAAGGCGGTAACAGGGGTTCGATTCCCCTTGGGCGTACCAGCAAAATCAAGCACTTAGCATATGTTTCCGCAAACTCGTCTAAGATTCATCTAATTTTGTCATGTGGAAAAAGGTGGATTTGGGTGGAGATTGATGGAATCAGATAGCCGAACGTTGAAATTGGCTCCTATATGAGTGCTTGGGGGGCCAGATGCATTGTGAGGTTGAGTTTCTGCCGGTTGGCTCCGGCTCCAAAGCCGGTGACGCCATTGTAGTGCGTTATGGCGACGCTGCCGCTTATCATCTGATGTTGGTCGACGGCGGACATGCAGAAACCGGAGACAACATCGTAGCGCATCTCAAGAAGCAGTTCGGGCCATTTCCTGTTCTGGAGCATGTGGTGTTGACGCATTCCGATGCGGACCATGCTTCGGGGCTGCGCACGGTTTTGAGCGAGATTCCTGTGCGAAATCTCTGGATGCATATCCCTTGGCTCCTCGCCGAGGAGTCCCGTCACCTTTTTTCGGATAAGCGATGGACTGCTGAGGGGCTGAAGTCCGCTGTAAAGGCCGAATACGGGACGATCAGCGAAATCTACGACTTAGCTTCGGAAGCTGGCACCAATATTTTCTTTCCATTCCAAGGCACGGACATCGGCCCTTTCCGCGTATGCTCGCCCAGCCGCGTTTCGTACAGTTATCTCTTGCCGCAATTCGAAAAGACTCCCGATCCGGACCAGGCCGCGATTGAGGCGGCACAGATGTGGTTAGGCAAGGAGTCGCTCGCGCGCAAGATCTTGGAAGCAGCGAAGGCCGCGCTGCATGGTTGGACGACGGAGAGTTGGGAAAACGAGCGTTTGCAAGACGGGGGAATCACCAGCGCCAGCAATGAAACGAGCGTCGTACTGTATGGCTCTTTTGAGAACGACGCCCGTGTGCTTCTCACGGGGGACACAGGGGTAAATGGATTGCGATGGGCGGCCATTTATGCGGAGAGCGTAGGCCTTCCACTTCAAAAGTTTAGCTTTGTGCAAATCCCCCATCACGGCAGTCGACGCAACGTCGGCCCCACGATTCTTACGCGTCTTTTAGGAGAAATTCAGGCGGAGGTTTCTGCATCACGTTTCAGTGCTTTTGTTTCTGCACCTAAGGACGACGAAAAACATCCCCGCCGGATCGTGTTAAACGCCTTTAAGCGCCGTGGCGGCCATATCATTGCAACTCAAGGCATCGGCAAGGTTCATTGGGGAGGTTTCCCGGCACGTGCTGGATATGACGTTGCGGAAAGTCTGCCATTCTACACACAGGTCGAGGAATATACGTGAGCACAGATGGACCGCCGCGCTCGTTGAAAGATCAGACCCGCTGGCAGCTTTGGCTTACGATTGCCGCGAATTTTGCTTTGTTTTATGGGGTGGCACAGTCTGACGCTCTTGCGGTTTCCGGCATCAAGGGCCTGCTGGTGGGGGCCGCAAACCTTCTTCCGGTCGGGCTAGCTCTCATTGTTACATCAGTCGCAAACGGCCTTCTGAACGCCGCTGCGAAAGCCCGCTTGGTGTTTCTTCGATGGCACTTTGCATTGCCTGGACATCGAGCCTTTAGCAGGCACGGGCCGACAGATCCTCGCATCGATATGTCTCGACTGAAAGACTCTTTGGGAGATACTTTTCCCCGAACACCGGGTGACGAAAATCGCCTGTGGTATCGGTTTTACAAAGACGTCGAGTCAGAGACCGCAATCCTCCATGCTCACAGGGAATTTCTGTTTACTCGCGACTACGCCGCTTTTTCGTTCCTGTTTCTTTTCGGCTTTGGGACCGCAGCGGTTTTCATGGTGCAGTCCCTGAGGGTGTCGTTTATCTATTGCGCCGTTCTGCTGCTACAGTTCTTGGTTGTTCGCCACTCGGCGGCAACCTATGGTGTCCGGTTGGTAACAACGGTGCTGGCGCGCCACGCAGCGAAGACGGTTTGAATTTCCGGGTAGTATAGGCTCCTCTTACCCTCACGCCGTCCTCCAAACCTCGACGCTGGTAAAGAGTTCGGACTCGCCCGAGGCGGCGGCTAGTCCAAACCCGGCCGTGTTGTTGGTTCCCGAACACCAATGCTCGACGCGGTGCGCCTTGCCGGCGAGAGCGGTTCCCCATCCGAACGAGTCGGTTTGTTGGTGAGGGCTGGTGTCAGCCACCGCGCTAGAGCCGGAGGCGACCACAACACCGTCAGTGACATTGAAGAGCCTGGCGATGTGTTGTGTGGCTCCCCATGCCGGCGCCCGCCACCGGACCCTGCAATTTACCGATGGCGTGAATTCGTCGCCGGCCAAGGTGATGACACCAGCGGGATCATATGACTTGGCGTTCAAGGTTCGTGGTCGAAATACACATTTCTTATGTCTGCACTTGCCGTCGTGGCGCTCGCCCTTTCGGCATGCTCGGCGGCGGCTTTCGAGTTCGAACGCGTCACCGTCACCAACGCCAGCTACGACAATCCGCCCGCCGAGCGCATAGAAGAAAGGGCCTGATGCCCGAGGCGATGCGTCAAGGTGCATTGCGGTCCCGACGATGGAACCGACAACGTCTTCGCCGACTTTTCCTACCGTGTCACGTTCCAGCCGGACGGCGGCATAGACGTCACCGAGTGGTAAGTTGGCCTTGACCGATGTTCCTATTCCGTTCAAGTGTAGGAATAAATTCATACGGTGAAGAATGCCGAGGCGATGGGCTGATGAGGCCGAACTATCCCGCGCTTATCATGGTGTGCGCCAACGCGGGGAAGCGGGTCACGCTCTCCCCGGATACCGCACTATTCGTCGGATTGAAGCTGTTGACTGCCTCGGCGAAACCAACGGCCGCCGAGTCGCACTTATGATCTGCGATAGCAAGTGTGAGCGCCCGTGTTACCCCTGCCAAGGCAAGGCCAACGGGATAGTCCGCGCCTACGGCACTGCGCCGGCTAGCGCCGGTCTACACAGACAAGCATATGTTTACACTACTGAAAAGTCGGCGAGACGCCCGGAATTGCGTGACCTGTTACTTTGGCAGTACTTTTCTATTTACTAATTTAGTAGCGGCTTGTATTATGGCTTGTTTCCGAGATGAAAAGGGGTCTGCAATGAAAGCTTACGGCAAGATCCTACTTGTCGCCGCAACGGGTTTGTTACCTACGGCGGCGTATTCTGATACGTGCGATACGGGGAAAGACTCTTGCAGCATAACATGCCCCAAGCGCTGCTATGCGTCTTGGGATGCCACCGCAAAAACCTGCAGCAAGGGCTGTAGGGACACGCTGGTTGAGAAGAAGAGTCACTCTCTTTATATGTCAATCAACGGATTGACGAAGCAAGAGCTAATGTCGCTCTTGAAAGGAAAAAAGCTCGCAGATTGAGATTGTTACGTTCCGGCGGTCAAGGTCTTGCCGGTTTCGAAAGCGATCATGTCTGCATTTCCTTGTTTGAGAACTCTAGATCTATATCAAGAGGATGGCGAGGCCACGGGGCGACGCAGTCCAACTGGCTTTCCGGGATCTCGCCGGACAGGATGCAGCCGTATCGGTCATAGGCGCCGATACCTGGGGCGAAGAACCATGCGGAACGCCCGGCGGCATCGGTGTGGGCGCCGTCCTCCTCGTCTCGAAAAGGGCGGAGCGGCCCGACACAGAGGCCGCCTCGGGTGCGATAGGTTCCGCCGGTCCTGACGTCGATTGGTTCGCCAAGATCTTGGTCTTGACCGGCTTTAGCGAGCCTGGCTGCGGCCAAGATCAACTTGCTGAATTCGGGCAATTCTATATTTTGGGTGACGGCCATATCGAAGCGTCCTCTTTGGTTGTGGTTAGAGCCGGCGAGTGTTTCTATCACTCGCCGGTTCACTCACACTTCGACAAATCCATTCGCAAATCAAGTACAAAACGTGCTTGCCACGTTTTATCAGGTGATGGCGGAAGATATCTTCCAATGTTGTTTGCGATATGCAAACGATACTGATTTTTAGTTTGCGATATACAAACGGAGGTCTAGAATCCCCGAATGCTAAGGAGTCAGTGCAGGCGCGTGCTCGCGACACTCTCTATGCGGCTCGTCGCCCGATAGATGAATTGTGCCGGACAGCCAGAGCCTGCCGGAGGCGTGCGGGTCCGCCGTGCGTATGATCTTATCTCGGGCAACGGGGGGAAACCGCATCCGTCGCAGCCAAGCCGTTCTTGACGACGACGCCGACGTGAGAGGCATTCAAGGATTGAAGCCGCCGTGCGTGCTTGCTGACGCCCGCATTCAGGGCAGCTTTGAAGTCGTTGTTAACGCGGAGCACGGTTGCTCGGGCGAATTGGCAGGCAAACGGCCGCGCCAATCCTGCAGGTCGGCTTCCGTCAAGCAATGCAATTCTTTGTGAGCAATAGCGGCGTCGGACAGAATGTGCTTTCGCATACGATTGCCGGCATCAAGGCGAGCGCCGCGAGCGCGCTCAACCTTCTCGCGTTCTAGTATGTAAGCCTCGGTGACACTGCGGACAGTTACAGGGTCGCCAGCGGCCTTTGAGACGGCCTCGATACGTTTTGCCTCGACCAGTCTTCTGCGGCGCGACGCGGTAGCCCAGGTGCACGGTCGGGTCGATTGATCGCCAATGAGTTCCGGGCGCCAATTTCGCACCCGCGGCCTTAGTCGTGACCGCCGACTCTTCAAGCGTTCTTAGCATCACTTCCCCCGCGACTCGTCTAATATTCGCCTAATATCGCCCCGCGTAGACCTGTGGAGGCCAATGGAGAGATGCCCGCTAACTTATTGGATTATATGGAAACGTATGGAAAAATAGCAATGCGCGGAGCGGCACAAACGCAGCACTTTCCTGGCCGAAAGTTCGGCAACGTATTCTGGCTGATCCGTTCGCACCCGTCGCGCGCCGAAATCGGCATGAGGCGAAGCAACCGGGGAAAATATTCGAGCGAGTCCTCGCAGGGCAGGCTGGGTCAAGTGCGTGGCTCGTCGCGGTCGATCAGGATCCGCTCGGCGGCGCCATCGAGATCTTCATATTGGCCGCTCCTCAAGGCCCACAGGAACCCGGCCAGCCCAAGCGCCCCGAGGAACAGGGCCACAGGTACGAGGTAGGCGAGCGTCGTCATCAGGATTGTGCCAGTGCGCCAATGTCGGAGCGCCTGTCATGTCGGGCATCTTGCACCGATGCATTTGACACGAAACCTTGCAGGCGTAGCGCATTGCCGATGACCAGGAGGGACGAGGCGGACATCGCGACCGCCGCGATCAGTGGCGTAACGTGCCCCAGAATGGCGACCGGCACGGCGATGCCATTGTAAACGATCGCGATGGCGATGTTCTGCCGGATCAGCCGTCCGGCCTTCCGCGAAATGTCTAAAGCAAGTGGGACCGCCAGAAGACTTTTACGCAGGAACACGAAATCCGCGGCGTTGCGCCCGATATCCGCCGCCGTGGCCGGAGCGATCGAAACGTGTGCGGCGCCCAATGCAGGCGTGTCGTTGAGCCCATCGCCGACCATCAGAACCTTGTGGGCAGTTCGGGTCAATGCTTCGATCTGTTCGACCTTTCCGGAGGGAAGCAACGCGGGAACGAAGCGCTCGACGCCCAGTGCTTCCGCGACCTCGCCGCAGGCAGCTTCTGTGTCGCCCGACAGCATCTCCACCGACACGCCGGCGCCGTTCAGTTGCTCGATGGCCGCCTTGGCATCGGCACGCAGCTCATCCTCGAAATCGAAAGTCGCGACAATGACCCCGTCCTTCGTCAGAACGGTTCCGCCATAGCCTTGTTTGCCTTCGCCGCCGGTGCGGGCTTTCAACTCACCCCATCCGCGGCGACCCAGCCGCCAGGTACTGCCCTCGGCGATGGCTTCGATGCCGAAGCCCGGATGCTCGCTGACGGACACGAGTTTCGCCTGGCCGGCAAAGGCTGCGTTGCCAGCGATTGCCTTCGAAAAGGGATGGCGGGAATGCGCTGCCATCTCGGCCGCCATGGCGAGCATCGTCGGATCGATGGACGGCGCATTGATCAGCCTGGGCAGTCCGAGCGTAAGCGTGCCGGTTTTGTCGAACAATGCCGTGTCGATCCCGGCCAGGCGCTCCATGGCGGAGCCGTCCCTGACCATGACGCCGCTTTCAAACAGCCGCCGCGCAGCGACCACCTGCACGATCGGCACGGCGAGACCGAGCGCACACGGGCATGTAATGATCAAAACGGCGATCGCGATTGTTATTGCCCGGTGCCAGTCGCCGGTCGCCGCCATCCAGCCGAGGAACGTCACAAAGGCGGTGAGGTGGACCACGGGGGCGTAGAGCGCGGAGACGCGATCGGCGATCCTGCGATGGCGGGCGCGGCCGCCCTCTGCCGCTTCCATCAGCCGAACCATTTCGGCCAGGAAGGAATCCTTCGCGGCGGCCGTCGCCTCGATGGTCAGTGGACCGGTGAGATTGAGTGTACCGGCCTGGACCTGCGCCCCCGGGCCCACCGTTCTGGGCGTGCTTTCCCCGGAAACCAGGGAACAGTCGAGATCCGATGCCCCGCCAATGATCCTGCCGTCGATGGGCACCCTCTCGCCAGCCGCAATCAAGAGCGCCATTCCTGGTTCGATCTCGCCAACCGGCAAGTAGTCGCGCGAACCATCCTCGCGCAGCACCATGGCGCCGCGCGCCGCCAGCCGAGCCAGTCCGTTCACGGCCGTCCGCGCCCGTTCCCGCATCACGTGATCCAGCGTGCGGCCGATCAGCAGAAAGAACAGCAGCGACACCGACGCGTCGAAATAAGCATGGTCGCCATGGTTGATCGTCTCGTAGAGGCTCATGGCGTAAGCGAGCGATACCCCGACCGCGATCGGCACGTCCATGTTCATGCGGCTGTGGCGCAGCGCATTCCAGGCCGACTTGAAGAAGATGCCGCCGGCGAAAGCGAGCGCAGGAATGGCAATCAAGGCCGAGACCCAATGGAACAGGTCGCGGGTCGCGCCTTGCGCGCCGGACCAGACGGAGACTGATAGCAGCATGATGTTGCCCGCCGCAAAGCCGGCGACCGCGACGGCGCGGATCAGTTCCGAGAGCGTCCTGTCCTTCCCGTCAGCCTCGGGATCGAACAGGTGCGCGCCATAGCCCAGCCGTCCAAGTGTGGCGACGAATGGCGGAACCTCGTCGCCGCGCCACCGGACCGAAACACGTTTCGTTGAAAGATTGACACGAGCGCCTTCGACGCGATCCAGCTTGCCGATCGCCGTCTCGATCGTCTGGATGCAGGCGGCACAATGCACAGCCGGCACCGAAAGGTCGGTCTGGCGAAGATTTTCGCCAATCGAGCGGCTCGCCAGTCTGATTTCCTGGCCAGAAGGCAGGACCAGTGTGACCTTTTCCAGGTCCAATGCCATTTCGGCGCCTGGCGCGCAGCAGCTCATTGCAGCGCCCCGCGGGAAATCATGATCCGGCGAACGTCGCGATAGGGTTCCGCAAGGCTCGCATCGGCGTCGATTTCGACGATCCAGACGCCATCCGTGGGCATGTGGTGCGCGGCGAATATCTGACCGGAGGCAGCGGCAAGAGTGACGGATTTGTCCTCGGCCTCGTAGGCGGGATGACGAAACAGCACCTTGACGCCATGCAAGGCAACCGGCTTGCCGACAGCATCGGTGAGGCTGTAGCGGACCTCACCGCCTGCGATGGTCAGTTTGCCAGTCCAGCCGAGGGCTGCCTGAGCTCGCCCCTCCTCGGCCTTCTTGTTGAACTGCTGGCTCGCCACATAGGTGTTTTCGACGACAAGGCCGGTCCAGCTCGTGTTGGCGAGCGTCGCCATTGTCAGATTGACCGCTATGACCACGCCGAAGAAGCCAAGGATGGTGAACAGCATATGCCTGCCGGTGAATTCGCGGGATTGTCGCGAGGTGTCGCTCATCTGGCGCTCTCCGGTGCGTTGAAAGTGGCCGTGTATTCGTCCGACTCGAACGTTGCCTTGTTTTCGACCCGGAACTTGAAGCTTTGCGCTGCACCCCGAACCTGATCTGCCGGCTGACGCACGAAAACCTTGAGCATCTTCAGCCGGTCGGGTTCGACCGGGATGGCGAAGGAACGATCCGCCGGCAGGTCGATGCCGACAACGCTCATTTCGGCTCCATGCAGGCCCTGCATCGTGACAATGATCGTTCTTGGTTCGGGGATCATGTTGAGCAGCTTGACGGTGTAGCCGTTGCGGATCGAACCGTCGGACAGCGTCACGAACTGGGGGTTGCGATCGTGCAGGACATTCAATTCGAGCCGTTCGCGGGTCAGCAGCGAATAGAGCAGCGCGAGACCGGCCGCCGACCAGGCGACCATGTAGATCAAGGTGCGCGGGCGAAAGATCTTGCGGATATGGAAACGGGCCACGTTGTCGGAGAACAGGCCGTCAGCGCTCCTGACCAGTGACGGGTTGACTGAACCGGAGCCGCCCGGGGTCGCCAGCATCATGTTGGCGTTGTAGTCGGCCAGCGTCGCATAGGAGATCAACCCGCGCTCCCTGCCGAGCTTGTCCATGATACCGTCACAGGTATCAATGCAGAGCGCGCAGGTGATGCATTCAAGCTGCTGGCCATCACGAATGTCGATCCCCATCGGGCACACCGCGACACAGGCATTGCAGTCGACGCAGTCGCCGACTGGCTGCCCGGCGGCCTGGACCTTCTTGGCGTGACGTGAGCGCGGTTCGCCGCGCCAGTCATTGTAGGTGACAGTGAGCGAATTCTCGTCGAGCATGGCTGCCTGGATGCGCGGCCATGGGCACATGTAGGTGCAGACCTGCTCGCGCATCAGCCCGCCGAACGTATAGGTCGTCGCTGTCAGCACGGCGACGGTGATGTAGGTGACAGGCGCTGCCGTGCCGGTGAAGAGTTCGCCAAGCAGCGTCGGCGCATCGGCGAAATAGAAGATCCAGGCGCCGCCGGTCAGCACCCCTATGACCAGCCAAATGGCGTGTTTCGATGTTCGCAGCACGAGTTTGCGCGCAGTCCAGGGCCCGGCATCGAGCTTCATGCGCGCGTTGCGGTCGCCCTCGATGGCTCGCTCGACGACCAGAAACAGATCGACCCACACGGTCTGCGGGCACGTATAGCCGCACCAGGCCCGGCCGACGGTGGATGTGATCAGGAAAAGGCCGATACCGGCCATGACCAGCAGGCCGGCCACATAATAGAATTCCTGCGGCCAGATCTCGATGAAGAAGAAATAGAAGCGGCGGTTGGCAAGATCGACCAGCACGGCCTGGTCCGGGGCAAATGGCCCGCGATCCCACCGCAGCCAGGACGTCAGGTAGTAGATCCCCAGCGTGATTGCCATCACCGACCACTTGAAGCGGCGGAAACTGCCAGAGGCCCGGTTCGGGAAGATCTTCTTGCGTGCGGCATAGAGCGGCTGACGGGTCTTGGCGGAGTTGACCGCATCGGCTTCGAGCCGTTCTATTTGCGTGTTATCGAGCACGAGAAGCTCCAGTCACCAGCGACGATTTCGCCGGAAGCCCGACCCATCGGTTTCTGGATGATGCCGAGGCCCGGCTCGCGCCGGGCCTCGTCGCTTGGCGGCGGGGGGGAGGACGAGAATAGGCTGCGTACCTATTCTCCGCCACCAAGCGAATGGACATAGACCGCGAGTTCCTTGGCCTTGATCTCGCCGAGACGCCCGATCCAGGCCGGCATGACGCCGTGCTTCGGCGCGCGGACCTGCGCGGCGATGGCTGTTTCGCCAGACCCGTATAGCCAGATCGCGTCGGTCAGGTCGGGTGCGCCGAGCTCCCTGTTGCCCTTTGCATTCTCACCATGACAGGCCGCACAATTCTCGGCGAAAACATTGGCGCCGAGTTCGATCAGGCTTGTGTCCTGAACAGGATCGGAGAGGCTTGCGACATAGGCGCCGACCTGCTTGATCTGATCCGTCGTGATGATGTCGCCAAAAGCAGGCATTTCCGACAGGCGCGTATCCGGGTCTGATGCGAAGCGGATGCCGTGCGCAATCGTCTGCTGGATCTGTTCGGCGTTGCCACCCCACAGCCAATCGTCGTCGTTTAGGTTGGGAAAACCCTTGGACCCTTGAGCGCCCGAGCCATGGCACTGCACGCAATTGACCTTGAACGCGGCGCCACCTGCGGCGACGGCGAATTCGCGTAGCGTATCGTCGGCAGTAATCTCGGAGACGGTCTTCGCCTGAATGGCAGCGACAAATTTACCCTTGGCCACTTCGGCCGCGGCCAGTTCATTCTTGACGTCTCTGCGGCTCGAATACCCCAGCACACCCCTGGTCGCGGAAGTCAGCATCGGCCATGCCGGATAGACGACGGTGTAGCCGATCGCCCAGGCAATGGTGATGTAGAAGGTGATGACCCACCAGCGGGGAAGCGGGTTGTTGAGTTCCTTGATGCCGTCCCACTCATGGCCGGTCGTCGAGATACCCGAAACCTCGTCGATATGCTCGCTGCCCATGATCAGTCGTCCTTGAGAGGAATGTGAGCGGCTCTCTCGGCTTGCCTGCGGCTGCCGGGACGAAGTGCAAAGGCAACGCATCCGAGGAAGAAAAGCGCCATGGCAAGCAGGCCCCAGCTGTCGGCAAACTCCCGCATGAAATTGTAGGTCATCGCCATTCTCCTCAGCGGTAACCGGCGGCTTCGTCATAGGTCCTGAAATCGACCAGCGTGCCGAGCATCTGCAAATAGGCGACCAGCGCATCCATTTCGGTGACCTGCTGCGGATCGCCGTCGAAGTCCCCAACCTTGGCTTTCGGATAGCGTCTCTCCAGGCCCGATGTGTCGGCATTCGCATCGGCCTGCGCCATGAGATCGGCATTGGCATGAGCGATCATGTCGTCTGAATAGGGCACACCGACACGGCTGTTGGCGATCAGATGCGTCGAGAAATCCTTCACCTCGATCGGCATGTCCTTCAGGAACGCGTAGCTCGGCATGATCGATTCCGGCACCACCGAACGCGGCTCGGTGAGATGCTGGACGTGCCATCCGTTCGAGTAGCGGTCGCCGACCCGGGCGAGATCCGGCCCGGTGCGCTTCGAGCCCCACTGGAACGGGTGGTCGTACATCGACTCGGCCGCCAGGCTATAGTGGCCGTAGCGCTCGACCTCGTCGCGGAACGGCCTTATCATCTGGCTGTGGCAGAGGTAACAGCCCTCACGCACATAGATGTTGCGCCCGGCGAGCTCGAGCGGCGAATAGGGCCGCATGCCTTCCACCTTCTCGATGGTGTTGTCGAGATAAAAGAGCGGTGCGATCTCGACGATGCCGCCGATTGTCACGACCAGCAGGGACCCGAGGAGAAGAAGTGTGGCGTTCTTCTCGATGACCGCGTGTCTGTCCATCAGGACCATTTTCTGGCTCCTGATCGCACAGGATGGAGGGCGGGGATGGAGCGCGGCATCGGATCCTCCTCGCGCTGGTAGTCGAGGATGGTCATGGCGATGTTCCAGGCCATGATGAGGGCGCCCGACAGATACATCGCGCCGCCGATGGCACGCATGATGTAGTAGGGATGCATGGCGGCGACGGTTTCGGCGAAGGAGTAGACCAGGAAGCCCTGCTCGTTGTATTCGCGCCACATCAGGCCCTGCATGACGCCGGAGACCCACATCACCGCGGCGTAAACGACGATCCCAAGCGTCGCCAGCCAGAAGTGCCAGTTGACGAGCCGCAGCGAATAAAGTCGGTCGCGGTTCCATAACTTCGGGACCATGAAATAAATCGCGCCGAACGAGATCATGCCAACCCATCCGAGCGCGCCCGAATGGACGTGACCGATGGTCCAGTCGGTGTAGTGCGAGAGCGAGTTGACGGCCTTGATTGACATCATCGGGCCTTCGAAAGTCGACATTCCGTAGAAGGCGATGGCCATGACCATCATACGGATGATCGGGTCGGTGCGCAGCTTGTCCCAGGCGCCCGAGAGCGTCATCAGGCCGTTTATCATGCCGCCCCATGACGGCATCCACAGCATGATCGAGAACACCATGCCGAGCGTCTGGGCCCAGTCCGGCAGGGCGGTGTAGTGGAGGTGGTGCGGACCGGCCCAGATGTAGAGAAAGATCAAAGCCCAGAAGTGGATGATCGACAGCCGGTAGGAATAGACCGGTCGGTTGGCCTGCTTGGGCACGAAATAATACATCATCCCGAGGAAGCCGGCGGTGAGGAAGAAGCCGACGGCATTGTGGCCGTACCACCATTGCGTCAGGGCGTCCTGTACGCCGGAGAAGGCTGAATAGCTCTTGGAGCCCAGGAAGGAGACCGGCATCGACAGGTTGTTGATCACATGTAGCATTGCGATGGTCACGATGAAGGCAAGGTAGAACCAGTTGGCGACATAGATGTGCGGTTCCTTGCGCTTTAGGATCGTGCCGAGGAACAGGATGAGATAGGCGACCCAGACAATGGTCAGCCACAGGTCCACATACCATTCGGGCTCGGCGTATTCGCGGCTCTCGGTGATACCGAGCAGGTAGCCGGTTGCCGCCATGACGATGAACAGCTGATAGCCCCAGAACACGAACCAGGCGAGATCGCCGCCGAACAGCCTGGCACGACAGGTCCGCTGCACGACATAAAGTGACGTGCAGATGAGTGCATTGCCGCCGAAGGCAAAAACCACGCCGGAAGTATGCAAAGGCCGCAGTCGGCCGAAATTGAACCAGGGCTGGATGTTGAGATCGGGGTAGGCGAGCTGCAGGGCGATAACCACGCCGACCAGCATGCCGACGACGCCCCAGAATACGGTGGCGATGGCGCCGTAGCGGATCGGCCCATCCATGTAAGCGGCGGGGTCGATCGGAACTGCCCGCTTGAATTCCGTGTTGCGCAACAGAATTGCAGTGAAGCCAGCCACGGCGAAGAACAAAACCCACATATGCCGGCGAAAAGGTTCATCTACGCCGAAGCCGGCAGCCACCAGGGCCGCAAACGCAAACAGGCTTAGAAGGACGATCTCTGTGCCGAATTTCATCGCAAGCCCCGATTTCCAATTCCGGCGGGCGCCAACCGCAGTGCCTTATTGCGCAGCCGTGGCCTGCTCGCCCTGATCCATGTCAGAGCCGCACGATTTTGCTTCGAGCAGCATCGAGCTCGGTGCGATCAGACTGTGGCGATCGAATGTGGAAGCGCAGCACCGGCCGCCACGCTTATGGACAGGCCCCGCGTCCCCGGTCGGGCCGGGTATGGAGGCGATCGCGGGCGTGTGGGGAAGCGCGCCTTCTGTGACGCTGGAAAGTAGGCCGATGCCTTGCCGAACGTCGATCGTTTCAATGCCTTGGGACAGCCAGCGCCAGCGTTGCGCTGCCTTCGTGACATTCATGGTTCGGGGAGACGGCGATTTTCCCCTGCGTATGAGGCGTATTGACTTCGGCCGAGTGCGATCCTGCCTGGAACAGCCGGTTGCACGTCGAGCACCTCGAGGATGGATGCTTCGCCGACGAGTTGGCCGAAACGCACCTGGCTCATGCGATCGGATGGAGAGCGGGCTGTCGCTATGCGACTTCTTCTAAGCCCAACGCGAGCATGCCCTGCCCCGAACGAAGTAAGTGACGTAGGCCATGCAGCTTCGGTGTCATTCAAACGGCGGTTGCGCCTCGGCCGCCGCAGCGCCGTTCCAGCCGGCTCATGCTGTCCACGGTGACACGGCGGTTGTTCTCGATCCGAATCACGCCGTCCATTCTCAGGCTGGTCAGCTGACGGCTCACGGTCTCGTTTGTAATTCCAAGGAAATCAGAGATGTCGGCACGCGTCATCGGCAGCTCGAAGCACGCCGACCTAGCCGCCGGGTCAACACTGGAACCGATATTCCGGGCGATCATGAGGAGAAAGCTCGCCACCTTCTCCGGTGCGGTCTTGCGCCCCAGAGTCACCATCCATTCGCGTGCCTCGTCGAGTTCGTTCAGCGCCTGCTTGAGCAGGCGATGCACAAATTCCGGTGATTCCTTCATCATCCGTTCGATGGCCGCTCTCGGAAACGAGCATAGCGAGACAGCTGTTGCCGCTTCCGCATTGATCGCGCTTTTCATCTTGAAGGGCCGTCCCAGAAAATCCGGCGCGAACTGAAGGCCGACGATCTGCTGGCGGCCGTCCGAAAGGCTCTTCGTCAGCTTCACCACGCCTGAAAGCACGTTTGAATAACAGTCGACCGTCTCGGCGTCGCCGATCAGTTCGACCCCCGGCTCGATATTGTGCCGCGACGACGTCTTGGCAAGCTGAGCCAAATGGTCTGGTTCGAGCGCACCACAGACACCGCGGTGCCGTGCCTCGCAAGACAGGCAAAGAACGGGAATGCCGGAACTGTGAATGTCCTGCCGTAATGTCATTCGATCGCTCTACCGGTCCAGTGCGGGCAGGATAGCAATCGACGGTAGAAAAATCCTTGCGGCAGTTTGTCCGTGCTGAAGGTTGATCGAAATCAGGGCTTAGGCTCATCCAAGCATCCACAGTTCCGGCGACGCAAACACGGTGGACCACGACATGCGACTGGAGCTAGCTGCCAGACTTGGCGAGAACGTCCCGCGCTATACCAGCTATCCGACCGCGCCGCATTTCCATGCGGGGGTCGATGCCGTCGTTTACCGAGGCTGGTTGGAGGCGCTCCAAGGTGGTGACGAGATATCGCTTTACCTCCATATTCCCTATTGCGACAAGCTTTGCTGGTTCTGCGCTTGCCACACCAAGCAGACACGCCACTACGAACCAGTGACCACATATCTGCGCTCACTGGATGCCGAGATCGCTACCGTCTCCAGTCTTGTCGCAGGCAAGGGCCGCGTGCGTGCCGTCCATTTCGGCGGCGGTTCGCCGACGATGCTCAAACCGGAAGATATCGTGGCGCTGGGAACCGTCCTGCGCAACAGCTTCACGTTTCTCCCCGGTGCAAAGATCAGCGTTGAGATCGAACCCAACGATATGGACGATGCCCGCCTCGATGCACTTGCCGAAATCGGCATGACAAGGGCGAGCCTCGGCGTCCAGGATTTCGACCCGAAGGTGCAGAAAGCGATCAACCGCGAGCAGAGCTTTCTGCAGACCAAGACAGTTGTTGATGGCGTTCGTTCGCGCGGCGTCGAATCCGTCAATCTCGATCTGCTCTACGGCCTGCCGCATCAGACCAGGGAGAGCGTCGCCTCCACGGTTGCACAGGCCCTGACCCTGGAACCGGATCGGATCGCGCTTTTTGGCTACGCCCATGTGCCGTGGTTCAAGAAACATCAGACGATGATCGACGAGGCGTGGCTGCCAGGGCCAGAGGAGCGGTTTGCCCAATGGCAATTGGCAGCGCGGGCGATCATGGACCAGGGATACGAAGCAATCGGGCTCGATCATTTCGCCAAGCCGGGCGATGCGCTGGCGCTTGCGGCACGCGCCGGGACTTTGCACCGGAACTTCCAAGGCTACACCGAGGACTGCTACGAGACATTGATCGGCCTCGGCCCATCGTCCATCAGCCAGTTTCGCCAGGGCTATGCACAGAATATGCCTTCGACCGCCGAGTATGGACGCATGGTTGCTGATGGCGGGCTGGCCGCTGTTCGGGGTATCGCGCTTTCCGACGACGACCGTGTTCGCGGCTGGATCATCGAGCGATTGATGTGTGACTTCGCCTTCTCGGCGATTGAGCTGGTGGAGCGCTTTGGCGAAGCCGGCCAAAGACTTCTCCTCAAGGCGAGTTCCACGGCCCTCCAAGATCCTGCGCGGTTGCTTGAACTTGATGGTGACCGCTTCGTCGTGCCTGCGGAAAGCCGGCCCTTTGTCAGGAGCATCGCGGCAAAGTTCGACAAATATTTCGAAAGTGGAACGGCCAGGCACTCAGCGGCAGTCTGAGCACCGCAGAGGAACGGTCATGGTTCTCAGTCGATCGTGAACCGATTGCGCTACATTTTTCACTGTTGATCGGCGACCGTCGTGTCGAGACAGGATTCGGAGCGGACCAGACGCGTCTTGGTATAGCGACGATATCGTCCGGTCGTGCCTTCCGGCGCCGTATTCCATTTCGCAGTCCCTGAAGCGCCACGTCGAGTCCGGCCTCTTTTCTGTATCGGAAGCAGTCGACAATCGTCCTGGCCAGATCATGGTTGTCGGCCGACAGCTCCCTTCGGCCTTGCAACAAGGGTCCGCAAGGACCGTGCCAGCTGCAGCAGGCGCCGCCGCATCGCACCACCACACTATCCACCCGTGGCTCGCGCTAACCTTTGATTGGTTCGCGCCAGGCCGACGCCCGTCGAAACCGAGCCTCGGCAACATTCCGAGTCGTAAGCGGCTGGCCACGCTCTTGGTCCCGGTGGCAGAAAGTCCGCAAGCACCCCGGCAGCGCCGTCAAGCGTGGGACAACCCGTCCACCCGAATATCCGCCGGCGCAGTTTCAGTGAAAAGCGGGCCTAGGCTAGACGGCTCTCTTGTTACCCCAGAGCATAACGTGCAGCTGCGGCAGCACACGGGCTTCGAACCACCTGTCGCGGGTCACGGCATCAACCAGCCACTCCATGCGCTTCAATATTCCGTCAAGGTCGACAGGAGCGTCTTCATTTGCGGGGCGTGGCGGCGTGTGATTGCCGGGTTGCAGATAGATCGGAAGCCGCGGAAATCTCGCAGCGGCGTCTTTCGCGTAGGCGTAGTCCCTTTCGTCGAAAACAATGAGCTTGAGCACGACTTGCGGCCTGCCTTGTGCCGCCTGGAGGCACGCCTCGAAAGCGGCCCAATCGGTCGTCATTTGGCTTGACGGCGGCTTTGGGCTGAGGACTAGCACGTCAAGGTCGGCAAACCAGTCCCTGGCCACCGAACCTTGGGTTTCCAGCGCAAAACGGTAACCTTCACCATGGCCTCGCTCGATGAGCGCGCCGAGCGGCTGGATGGCCGGATTGCCGCCTGACAGCGATACCATCAGCGGGCGGCCACCGGAAAGCGCAAGCACGTTTTGCCACACCGCGGCAATGGACATCATCTCCCATTCATGGCGGAATTGATTGTCCACCGCATGCAGGCTGTCGCACCAGGAACAGCGATAGTCACACCCGCCGGTTCTGACGAAGACCGTCGGCAAACCGATGAGCACGCCCTCGCCCTGGATCGTCGGCCCGAAAATCTCACTCACGCGGATTGCGGGATGCGTATCGGTCATGGCCGGTATTCCGCCCAGGTTTTCGGCGTTTCGCTCACCCGCACGGCCGAGGTTTCGGGCAGGCGTGCCTTGCACCATTCATAAAAATGTCTGGCCAGATATTCCGCCGTGACTTGCTCATGTCCCAGCACGTCGTTGAGATGTCGGTGGTCGAAGCTCTCGTCGATGTAGCGTTTTAGCGGCGCCAGATCATGATAGTCGCGCACGAAGCCGTGCTCGTTCAGTTCCTTCGCCGAAAGCTCTACTTCGACGATGTAGTTATGCCCGTGCAGGCGCGCGCATTGGTGCTCGGGCGGCAAAGAGGTGAGCTGATGCGAGGCCGAGAAGTGGAATTCCTTAGTGATGCAGAACATTACACGATCCTCCTGCGCAGCGCGTCGAGCCAGAAGTCGGAGTCCTCGTACTCGGTGGGGTCCGGGTGCCCTGCAAGATGAAACGCCTCGCGCCGCTCGACGCAGGTCCCGCACCGTCCACAGTGACGCTCGCCGCCCTTGTAGCAGGACCAGGTCTGCGCAAATGGTGTGCCGTATCTTGCTCCATCCTCAACGATGTCCGCCTTCGTGAGGTTCACATAAGGCGCATAAAGGCGAATCTTCGCGTAGCCGTCGAGCGCATGGTCCTGCATCATCTGGAAAGCGTCGATGAAGGCCGGACGGCAGTCGGGATAAATGAAATGATCCCCACCATGCACGGCCGTCGCCACCGCGTCAGCGTCGTGCGCTGCGGCGAAGCCGAAGGCAATGGCCAACATGATGGCGTTCCGGTTCGGCACCACCGTGACCTTCATCGTGTCTTCGGCGTAGTGCCCGTCGGGCACGTCCACATTATCGGTCAGCGCGGAGCCGAAAAGGCCGCCGCCGATTTCGTGGATGTCGACGATGCGGTGCGGGACGGTCAGTCGCTCCGCGCAAAGGGCGGCGAAGCCCAATTCCTTCCTATGCCGTTGGCCGTAATCGAAAGATAGGAGGCCGGCGAGTTCGTGCTCCGCTGCCACCTTGTGAGCAAGGGTAACGGAGTCCAATCCGCCGGAGCAGACGACGAGAGTCTTCATCGTTGGGTCCTTGTTTTAACCGGGTAGGCTGCGACCGGAGATTTCTCTGCGCTCCCAGTACTTCAGGAAATCCATTTTGTGAAGTGAACGGGGAACGAGTTTCATGCGCTGACGTGCCGCTGTGTGCAAGGCGCCCTCGCGGTGAGCCTGCAAGGAACACGGACTAGCGAAACGTCACGCTTCAGCGGAATGCTCAAAGGCGAGCGCACCAGAATATGCTCTGCAGGAGGTCCGGACCTTCGTAAACAAAGTTCTCGACGATCAAGCGCCCGGCGGTCCCGAGCTTCGAGGGACGCCACCGCGAGGGTTTCAGGTACAAGACGGCCCGAGGATGGGCTTGCCGCAAGAGAACGGACTTACCAGTGGGATGTTCAGCGACGCCGATGCAGATGTCTGGAATGATCACGACATCAATTGTCGCGGCAACTTTGGCTGGCCTGCTCTCGGGTTCCGTAGATCCAGCGCATTCCGCTTCAGGATCGGTTCGAACCGGAGCACTCCCTCGGTCAATGGACGTCCGGCAACAACCTGAATGATCGGTCGTGAGCCGACATCTGTGAACAAGCGGTGTGGTCGATTGCTATCACCCATGTGTTGCGCGCAGGTACCTTATGGCAGTGGATGAACTGGATTTGATGGTTTTACAGCTGGCGGTCGAAAGCGTCCGCTCGCTCTCCTTAAGCTTCGCTGAAAAGGCCGCCGAGGTAGCCACCAGGAGCCGCGGCATCCTGCTTTTCGACGTGCGGGTCGACGGTGATGCGGGGGTCCAGCGGGTCGCAGCCATCCGATATCAGGGCGACCAGATCGGCGTGCTGGCGTTGGACAGACAGGGCCTTGTTACCCACCATTGCATCGTCAACGGTACGTTCTCACATTTCATTGCGCCCTTGGAGAACTGGCACAGCATGCCCCTGTCGATGCAGGCCAAGATCGATGCCAACGGCCATGCCAGTCTCTTCCTAGGGGCCTTGCGAAATGCCGGACATTTGCTGGGCAGCTAGCATTTGGCCAGAATGCATCTGTGAATTTTTGCATGCGCATCGCTGCCGAACCGCCGGCATGATTGTCGTGCTCGAAAACGGCGGCGGCGATCGCGGCGAAGCGATCGCCGCGATGATGGCGATCAACGCGTGGGCGTTGCATCGATGCGCGATCGTTTGAGACGGAGATCTCCGCCTGGCATCGAGCAACATGCACGGAGGTACGCAAAGCGCAAATGCATCAAGTAGTTGAAGGGACGAGCCCCTCGCGCAAATGGAGCTTGCGCTGCCGTTGTCGTCGCATCGTGCCGCCGAACTCGGGGGCGTGACGATCGACCACGATGGCCTGTTTTTTTGCAAAGTCGAATGGCCCGATTCCAAAGCCAAGGAAAAAACTCCGACCACAGCGAAGAATAGTAACAACACGGGCGACGCAAGCCGCCTTGCCCTCTAGCAGGGGAGGTGCTTGCGGTGCTCTCACCGACACGAGATCGCAAATGGCACGTGGGTGAGCACCAGGACACCCATGGTGATCGGCTTGACTCCCTGGAGGAAGCACAAGGCCTCAGCGGGCAGAGGCGCAAGCGACGGTCGAATACTGGCTGGCTGCTCGGGATCTGATCGGAAATGACGTAGGATTTGGTTGCTTAAGCCGATCCGAACCATTTCCCGGAGACCACACCCACCATGAACGATCTTGCGCTGCCGC
>NZ_JAMYOG010000019.1:0-88161 GCF_040319725.1 Mesorhizobium sp. M0894
TCGCGACGCTGATCAAGAACGCCAAGAAGATCAAGACCTCGGAAGAGGTTGCCCAGGTCGGCACCATCGCCGGCAATGGCGACGTTTCGGTCGGCTCGATGATCGCGGAAGCGATGCAGAAGGTCGGCAATGAGGGCGTCATCACCGTCGAGGAAGCCAAGACCGCCGAGACCGAGCTCGAAGTCGTCGAAGGCATGCAGTTCGACCGCGGTTATCTCTCGCCCTACTTCGTCACCAACGCCGAGAAGATGGTTGCGGATCTGGAAGACGCCTACATTCTTCTCCACGAGAAGAAGCTCTCCAACCTGCAGGCCATGCTGCCGATCCTCGAGGCTGTCGTGCAGACCTCGAAGCCGCTGGTCATCATTTCGGAAGACGTCGAGGGCGAGGCCCTGGCCACGCTCGTCGTCAACAAGCTGCGTGGCGGCCTGAAGATCGCCGCCGTCAAGGCGCCTGGCTTCGGTGATCGCCGCAAGGCCATGCTGGAAGACATCGCTATCCTCACCGGTGGCCAGGTCATCTCCGAAGACCTCGGCATCAAGCTCGAGAATGTCGGCCTGAACATGCTCGGCCGCGCCAAGAAGGTGTCGATCTCCAAGGAGAACACCACCATCGTCGACGGCGCCGGCAAGAAGGCCGAGATCCAGGGCCGCGTCGCCCAGATCAAGCAGCAGATCGAGGAGACCACCTCGGACTACGACAAGGAGAAGCTGCAGGAACGTCTCGCCAAGCTGGCGGGCGGCGTTGCCGTCATCCGCGTCGGCGGTGCGACCGAAGTGGAAGTCAAGGAAAAGAAGGACCGCGTCGATGACGCCCTCAACGCGACCCGTGCGGCCGTCGAAGAAGGCATCGTTCCCGGCGGCGGCGTCGCACTGCTGCGCGCTTCGCTGAGCATCAAGGCAACCGGCGCCAACTCCGACCAGACCGCCGGCATCAGCATCGTGCGTCGCGCGCTGCAGGCTCCGGCCCGCCAGATCGCGGCCAACGCCGGTGCGGAAGCATCGATCGTTGCCGGCAAGATCCTTGAGAACAAGGGCGCGACCTTCGGCTACAACGCCCAGACCGGCGAATATGGCGACATGATCGCCATGGGTATCGTCGATCCGGTCAAGGTTGTGCGCACGGCTCTGCAGGACGCGGCCTCGGTCGCCGGCCTGCTGGTCACCACCGAAGCCATGATTGCGGAGGCTCCGAAGAAGGAGTCGGCTGGCGGCGGCATGCCTGGCGGCATGGGCGGCGGCGGCATGGGCGGCATGGGCGGTATGGATTTCTAATCCAACCCATCAGCCTTCATGTACGGAAAGGGCGGCCGAGAGGTCGCCCTTTTTCGTTAATGGGACGGAGGATGAGAGGCGGTCCGATTCCAAAGCAAGCGGAAGCATACCCCTGACCGTTTCTTCGGCGTCGGCGCAGAACGTGAATTGCAGAGCTGGAGCGTCGGCCCTTCGGCAGGGCTCCGCGCTGGCCTCGATGCCGTGGAAGCGCGAAACGTCAATGCGCCGTGACTGCGATCTCTTTCGCCGGCAATGCCCCCTCAATCAGCGCCGCGACCTCATCGGCTACCGCCAGCACCGGGGCGCGGTCGCGGGTGGCGCGTGCGATCACCATCAGCCCTTCCAGCGATGATTCGACCAGCAGCGCCAGCGCGTGCGCGCGGCGCTCGGGCACCCCTGCCCTGACGAAGGCCGCCCTGAGCAGGCCTATCCATTGCTCGAAGGCCGACCGGCACAACTCAGCCAACTCCGGCATGTCGGTCGGCGAATCCAACACCACGGGCGCGATCGGGCAACCGAGCGTGAACTGGTTGTCTTCCAGCATGCGCGCGACCGATTGGTAGATGTGGTGGACCGCCACCGCCGGATCTTTTTCGGCAGCGAGCGCGGCGTCCAGCCTCTGCGTCACATCGGCGACGCTATCGCGCGTAACCTCGACGACCAGCTGATCCTTGCCGCCCGGAAAGTGGAAGTAGAGCGAGCCCCTTGGTGCACCTGAGGCACTCAATATGTCGTTGAGCGACGTGCCGTGGTAGCCGCGCTGCCTCAGCAGCAGCGCCGTTGTCTCGAGTATGCGGATGCGGGTGTCGTTCGCCATGTCAACCTCTGTCAGGAATGAGCATTATAGGCCTTGCCTCGAATATGACAACCGGTCTATATAATATATAGATCAGTCTATATATCAGCGAGGGGCGAATGCGTAGTTATCGTCTTGAAGGAACCGGCGTGACCAAGTGCCTGGTGATGCGCGACGGGACGCAGCCGACGCCGAAGCCGCACGAGATCGTCGTGCGTGTCCGCGCCACATCGCTCAACCGCCGCGATACGATGATCCTCAACGGCACCTATCCGCTGACGCCGCGCCAAGGCGTTATCCCGCTGAGCGACGGTGCCGGGGAAGTCGTTGCCGTCGGAGATGCCGTCACCCGCTTTGCCGCCGGCGACCGCATCACCGGCAGCTATTTTGCACGCTGGATTGATGGCCGCATCAATGCCGGGCTGATCGACCAGCTTGGCTGCACGCTGGACGGGATGCTGACTGAATACGCGGTGCTCGACGAGCAATGGGCGGTGTGGCTTCCCGATCATCTCGACTGGCATCAAGCGGCGACACTGACCTGTGCCGGCCTGACCGCTTGGAATGCCGTGACGGCGGCCGAGATGCCGAAGCCCGGGCAGTGGGTTCTGGTCATCGGTTCAGGTGGCGTCGCGCTGTTTGCGCTGCAATTCGCCAAGCTGCTCGGCTGCCGGGTCGTGGCCGTCAGCTCGCGCGGCGAGAAGCTGGACCGGCTGCGGGCGCTGGGCGCCGACCTCGTCGTCTCGACGGCCGACATGCCGGAATGGGGTGCAGCTGTGCGCGAAGCAAACCGGTGGCATCGACCTCGTCGTCGAGACCGGCGGCCCGCCGACCTTCGCGCAATCGATGATCGCCTGCGCGCTTTACGGGCGCATCGTGCTTCTCACCATACAGGATGCGAAAGGCGGGACGGTGCAGATCCCCGGCCCGGTCTACCAGCGCAGCCTCGCCACCATCAGCCGCCTCTTCGTCGGCAATCGCACCAACCTCGAAGCCATGCTGCGCGCCATCTCGGTGCATCGGCTTAAGCCTGTCATCGACAAGGTGTTCGCCTTCGACGAGCCCCAAGACGCCTACCGTTATTTCCAGCAAGGCGACGTCTTCGGGAAAGTGGTCGTCGACGGCGCCTGACTGGTTCGCCCCCAAAATCTGATCGACCCCCTCAAATCAAAGGAGAGACACAATGACCATTCGTGAAGCAGAGGCCCAATGGCAGGGATCGTTGAAAGAAGGTTCGGGCCGGCTGAGGCTAGGCAGCGGCGTATTCGAAGGCGCCTACTCCTTCCCGTCGCGTTTCGAGAACGGTCCCGGCACCAACCCGGAGGAATTGATCGCGGCGGCGCATGCCGGCTGCTTCTCGATGGCGCTGAGCGCCATCCTGGGCCGCGAAGGTTATACTCCCGCACGCATTCACACGATCGCGAAAGCGCATCTCGGCGCCACCGCGGCCGGACCGACGATCACCCGTATCGAGTTGGAGACGGAGGCAAGCGTGGCCGGGCTGGCTGCCGGGGATTTCGAGCGGCTGGCGCAGACGGCCAAGGAGAGCTGCCTCGTGTCGCGGGCGCTGGCCGGCGTCGCGGCGATCACGCTCAAGGCCCGCCTCGTCGAAACCGTTGCTGATCACTGAAGGGAAGGAATATCCAATGACACAGGAACTCATCATCGACATCGCCGCGGCCAAACGCTCCGCCGAGACGGCCGAGATCATGCGGCGCTACAACGACGTCTTCCAGCGCCACGACCCGTCGGCGCTCGACGATCTGGTGGCGGAAGATTGCGTGATCGAGAACACCACGCCGGCCCCGGACGGCGCCCGCCGCATCGGCAAGGGCGCCTGCGTCGAACTGTGGTCGGCGATCGCGACCGGACGCGGCACGCGCTTCGACATCGAAGAAACCTTCGTCGCCGGCGACCGGGCAACGATCCGCTGGCGCTACTGGATGGCCGACGGCAATTCGCTGCGCGGCGTCAACCTGATGCGCCTGGCGGACGGGCAGATTGTCGAGGCCATGGGCTACGTGAAGGGATAGCGCTTGGCGCGACAAGCTGCCGTCAGCCAAGCTGCACCGCGCGCGCATCCTTGCGATATAGATCCTTGATCGGCTCCTGCGCGGCGCGCAATGTCGTGATGTCCATGCATATTCTCCAGTCGTGAGATGTCGCTGTTCGAAATCGTGTGTCATTGCCGGGTTACTCCGGCACGCTCACACCCGAGCCCCCGAGTTCGGCGGGGAAGTCTTTCAGCTTCGGCAATCCGTCCTTCATCGGCAGGACCGTCTCGGCGTAGTTGACATGAACCCCCGGCGTGAACTTCACCGTCGGTATCGTGGCCGCATAGACGTCTACCAGTCCGAGCGGCGGATGATCGGTCATCAGATGGCCGCCGCACTTCGTGCAGAACTGACGGTCGCTCATGTTGGACTTCTCGAAGCCGGACAGGAACTCCTCGCCCTTGGTGACCTTGACGTTTTCCGGCTTCCACAGCGTGAACGCGTTCACGGGAGACGCCGACCACGAACGACAGGAACTGCAATGGCAGTAGCCCATCGCCTCGGCCGCTCCGTGCACTTCGATTTCCACGGCGCCGCAAAAACATCCGCCCTTATGTACCGTCATGACTTAGATCCTCATTTTTCTTGAGTTCGACTGCGCTCAGCAGCTGATTTGAGACAGAGCTCAGCGCCGACGGGGTTTAAAGCTTCCGGCAATGAACGGAATGACGAGGCGTCCGCCTCACTTGACAGCGCGTCCGGAACTCGAAAGGGATGTCGCGCCGGGTTGCCGCGCAACTTACGGGACATGGATGGAATGGCCGGGGACGCTCTGTCTGACCTCTTGAAAAAGGTGCGTCTCACCGGCGCGACGTTTTTCGACATCAAGGCTCAGGATCCATGGGCCGTCTGCTCGCCTGCCCCGTCATCGATACTGCCGAAGATCCTGCCCGGCGCGGACCACCTGATTTCCTATCACGTGGTGACGGCCGGCCGTTGCTTTGCTCGCATCGTGGGCAAGGAGGCGATCGCGGTGGAGGCCGGCGAAGTCGTGGTCTTCACCCACAGCGACCCGCACATCATGTCGAGCAATCCCAAGCTCGCGGCCGATCCTCCGACCGCCGATGTCCTGGAGATCGCGTCCGCCAGCCAAATGCCGTTCCACATCAACCATGGCAGCGACGGGTCGATCTCGGCTAGGCTCGTTTGCGGTTATCTTGCCTGCGACGCACAGCCATTCAATCCGCTGCTCGATGCATTGCCCCCGGTGATCAAGGCCGGGGACGTGAAAGGCGATGCCGGCTGGCTTGGCCAATTCATCAGATTGGCAGTCTCGGAAGTGGCGGAAAAGCGGGCTGGCAGCGAGACCGTGCTCACCAAGCTCAGCGAGCTCATGTTCGTCGACGTCCTGCGCCGCTATGTGGAGTCGCTTCCACCGCAACACACCGGCTGGCTGGCGGGCCTGCGCGACCCGCACCTGCGCAAGGCGCTGGCGCTGATCCACGATCGGCCCGAGCACAATTGGACCGTGGAGGCGCTGGCGAAGGAGGCCGCGCTGTCGCGCACCGTGCTCGCCGAGCGTTTCACCAGGCTCGTCGGGATGCCGCCGGTGCACTATCTCGCCAAATGGCGGATGCAGATTGCCTCGGAACTGCTCAGCACCGGCAACAGCAACGTCGCAAACATAGCGGCGGAAATCGGCTACGAGTCCGAGGCGGCGTTCAGCCGTGCCTTCAAGAAGATGATCGGCGTCCCCCCATCGGCCTGGCGGCTGGGTGTTCGCGCTGCGCCCGGTTTCGGCGGCGGCGAGGCTCCCGAAACCGAAGGCGGACCCGCCGATCCGCAGCGGTAAGAGCAATTCCAGGAAAGGTGCGAAACGGTTTCCGTCCGGAATGCGTCAAAACAAAGAGATCTACCGGTCCGCCAGCGCCAGTTTGGCGCCGAGCATGACAAAGGCTCCGGCGAAGGTGCGGCGCATCCAGGTCAGCACCTTCGGCCGCGACACGACATGGCTGCGGACCGACGCCGCGAAGATGCCGTAACCGACAAAGACCACGAAGGTGAGCAGCATGAAGACGCTGCTGAGCTCCAGCATCTTCGACAGCGCATGCGATTCGGTGGTGCTGACGAATTGCGGCAGGAAGGCAAAGAAGAAGATCGACAGCTTCGGATTGAGGATGTTGATGAGGATGCCCGAAGTGATCACTTTGCCGGCCGAGCGCGGCGCGACATTTTCGTCGACGCTCAGGCCGCCCTTCTCCTTCAGCGTGTTCCAGGCCATGTAGAGCAGGTAGGCGACGCCGAGATATTTCAGCGTCTCGAAGGCGACGGCGCTGGTGTGCAGCAGAGCCGCGAGGCCGGTGATGGCGGCCGCCATATGCGGAATGATGCCGAGCGTGCAGCCGAAAGCGGCAATGATGCTGGCACGCGCACCACGCGAAAGCCCGGCGCTCAGCGTATAGAGAACGCCAGTGCCGGGCGAAGCCACGACAATCAGCGACGTCAACAGGAATTCGATGCTCACAGATGGTCTCCCGGTGCTGGCCCTGCCGCCGGCAGCGTAATCAGCGAAACGTGCGGGCACAAGCCAGCCTGAGAGCCTATCCGCATTCAGATTATGCTATTGGCGTGCAGCTTGCTATCCGCGATGGGCTGCCGAACTTCCCAGTGTTCGACTAGCTTACTCTCGTTCAGCCTGAAAATGTCGACGATGGCCAAGCCCTCCTCTTCGGGTTCGCGTTTTGCGTGCATGTGCACGATGACGAAATCCCCTTCGGCAAAAATCCGCTTCACCTCTCCCCTCACGAGGGGAAATGACTGTTTGAGCTGCTGCAGATAGGCTTTGAAGCCGTCCGCACCATCCGCAATGTTCGGATTATGTTGGATGTAGCGTTCGCCAAAATGCATCGAAGCAGCTTCGATGTTGCCCTGGTTTACTGCTTTGTCGATGAAGTCCAGGACGATCGTCTTGTTGGTCTCGAGCGAATTAACTGGATTTGATGGTTCGTCACGCATGTTTTGCTCCGTGAGGTGCCTGCTTCTGCCTGGTGTGAACAGGAGCGTCCGCACGCCGACATTGCCAACATAATCAGCCACGCTTGTGAGATGGTCGATATGCCATTCCGCTAGATTCTTATCCAATCGTCTAATATCGTTGTCCGATTCATCATCGGAGGATGGTTCTCATGGATGCCTTGTCCGAAGTTCTTGCTTCGCTGAGATTTGGCAGCGCCATGATCGGCAGCGCGACCCTGCATCGGCCATGGGGTATTTCGGTCGATCCGATAAGGAATGCCGCCATCCACGTCATACAGAACGGCGAATGCTGGCTGCGGCTAGCCGGTGAAAAGGAGCCGATCCGCTTAGGCGAGGGAGACGTCATCCTTGTCGCGAGCGGTATCGGGCATGCCCTTTGCAATCCGGCGGATGCACCGACGGCATCGATATCCGCCGTCCTTTCCGCAAATCGGAGCGGACTGGAACCGAAAAGCGAGAGCGGCGCGACAACTCTTCTTTGTGCGAGATATTCACTCGTCGGCGTCGGACCATATCCGATGGTTTCGCTGCTTCCACCGCTGATCCATTTGACCCGAAATCAGATCGACACCAGCGAGCCGCTGCGGCTTGCCCTGGAACTTCTGCAGGTCGAAGCAAAAAGCAATCTCGGCGGTCACGACATTGTCGCCCCACGTCTTCTCGACAGCACGTTGATCTTCTTATTGCGTGCCTGGATAGAACATCAGCCTCTCGGAACAGGCGGATGGTTTGGCGCCTTACGCGATAAAGGCATTGCGCAGGCTTTGCGCCTGATCCACGAGCGGCCGGATGGTCCCTGGACTATCGCTTCCCTTGCCAGCGGCGCGGCACAGTCCCGGGCCACCTTCGCGCGTCGCTTCGCTCAACTCGTGGGACAGCCGCCGCTGTCCTATGTGACTCGATGGCGGATGAACCTTGCCGCCAAGGCTCTGCGAGAAACGAACCAGAACATTGGCGAGATCGGGCGCGCCGTCGGATATGAATCGGTGCCGTCGTTCTCGCAGGCATTCAAACGGTTGACCGGACGATCGCCCGGCCTCTACCGCAGCGACTTTCGATCATCTGACTGACGAATTTCAAAACTGCCCGAGGGCCGTCACTACACCACCGGCAGTCCGTGAGCCAGGCGCGCCATCAGGCAGTCGTCATCGCCCGGCATGCAGGCGCGGCAGACGTCGGGACGGATCTCGTAGATGCCGCAGGCGGTCGACTTGCCGACCTCGCCGCACAGTGCCGAACAGCGCGCGCCGTCGCAGCGCATGCCGGCTTCATCGGCAGCCACGTATTTTTGCGGGATAAGGTCGAGCTGCGCGTCATCCTCGGTTGAAAAGCGCGGCCATCTTGACGAGTAGGCGCAGCAGGCGCCACAGGTCTGGCAATCGAAGGCAACCGGATCGGCGCCCTCTTGTGGCGACAAAAAATCCTCTGCGACCGCCAGGGCAAGCAGCCTTGGCGCAGATTTCCGGCCGGCATTTTGCTGCAAGGGTGCTATTTCTTCTTCGGCTTACGCGGCGGTGCTTCGGCCGGCGACCTGAACAGATCGGTACCCGCTTCGGCGGCTTCACCGGTTTTTGGTGCGGCGGCCGGCTTGGCCGGCTTCACGGCGGCAGTAGGCGCGGCCGGCTGGCCCTTGGCGGAAAACTTGATTGCCATATCAATCCTCGTCAGAGAAACGCGATGATGGCGCATTCGGATTGCGAAGGCGGCCGATGAGCGCCGAAACGGCCGTGATGTTCATTTCTTCGGGCGACCAGTTCCTGGCTTCCTCGATGTGCCGGGGCGCCAGCTCGCGATGCGTGCTGCCGCTGTAGGCGGCGTCCTGATAGGTCACGCGCTCGTGCGTCTTGGCGTTTTCCCGGACGTATTCGATCAGATAATTGGGGCATTCGGCACGGCCGCGCACGCCGAGCCGCACCTGGGCATCGCCGTGGACACGCCGGCAGCGCTCGAGCTTTTCGAGCACGCGCCGGACATATTCGACCGGCTTGTCGAGCTCACCCACGACATCGGCGATGGTCGAATCGGCGGCGATCGCCTTTTGAGGCACGCGTTTGGTGGCCATCAGCGTTTGCCCGCGCGTTTCGGCGAGGCCGCGAGCGCAACCGCTGCCGCCATGTCATCGGCTTCCTTTTCCAGGCGCAGTTCGCGCAGCCGCGCGGTCTTGGCTTCGCGCGCCTGGCTGACGGCATCCCGTTCGGAATTGATGCGGTCGAGCGACATCGACTGGGTCCGCGTCTTGCTAAAAATGGATTCGGCCTGGTCGCGGGGTCTTTTTGAAGTTGCGGTCAAGGTCTTTCTCCCGGTTCGGAGCGCGCCGCCGAAAAGTGGCGAGACTGGTCTTTCGGCCAGGATCCCGCACAAAGCAATACGGCAGCCGGTTTCAAATTGCTGGAACGTCCTCAGAGACCGTTTGGAAATTCTACTCTGACGGCCGTCTGATGGCCGTCAGAGCGAATTTCGAAACAGCCTCTTAGCACGTCCGGGCCGTCGAGCAGCGCTCTTTCGGCGGTCGAAGCGCAAAAATGAAAAAGGCCAGGCACCGCCTGACCTTCCATGAGAGCGCATGCGCATCCCGAGAGACGCGCAAAGAAACGTTCTTCTCATGCGCATGAACGGGGACTTAACCTCCCGCGATCATGTGCTGGAATTTGCCATTCACCGGTGCCAGTACATCCGTGGTCACCGGTGAGGCTGAATTCCGTTTTAGGCCGCCTTCAACTGGTCGGCGGACATCTTGCCCGACTTGTTGTCGCGGACCATCTCGTAGCCAAGCTTCTGGCCCTCGACGATGTCGCGCATTCCGGCGCGCTCGACGGCTGAGATGTGGACAAAAACGTCGGCAGAACCGTCGTCAGGCTGAATAAAACCAAAACCCTTGGTGGCGTTGAACCATTTAACTGTGCCTGTGCTCATAACGAACCCTTTCCATGGCAAATATTCGTTCGCCGTCATGCGGATGCACAACAACGTTTGTCTCGATTTTGATGGGGAAGTTCGTCAAAGGCGCGCCTCGGCACGCGGATAACAAAAGTCGGTCAAACAAACATCGACAAAATTCTTGTAGACTTCTTTGCGCGCTGTGTCAATTTTTTGATTTGCAACACTCGTGGAGATGCGCGGCGGCGGCAAATACGACAGCGAAAACCGGGCTATTGCCCGCCGAAAAAACCACTTAGCCGGGAACCATTTTGGCGCCGGAGCATTTTTTCGGTGTCGAACGCCGTTCTCGAAAGAGCGATCTTGAGAAAAGGCGGACGACCACCAGGACGCCCCCCGCGCAGATAAAAGGCACGAGGGGCGTTCCTGTGTGATGCGACCATTCGCGCCGCCGCCCCCTGCTCCTCACACCATGCCGCGACTGAGCCCGCCATCCACCGGCAAAGCCACGCCGGTAATATAGGCGGCGGCGGCGCTGGCCAGGAATGCTGCAACCGCACCGAATTCGGCGGGAGTGCCGTAGCGCTTTGCCGGGATATCGGCCTGACTCTCGGCGGCGATCACGGCAGCGTCGACACCCCTGTCGGCGGCGTCCATGGCGTCGAACTGTTTGGTCCGGTCCGTCGCAAAACGGCCAGGCAGCAACAGGTTGACGGTAACGCCGTCCGCCGCCACTTCGCCGGCCAGGGTCTTGGCCCAGCCAGCGAGCGACGCACGCAGCGCATTCGAGGCGGTAAGGCCGGGGATCGGCTCGCGGACGGAAGTCGAGGAAACGGCGATGATGCGTCCCCAGCGCCGCGCCCGCATGCCTGGCAGGAAAGAAATGGCAACGCGCATCTGGCTCAGCACCATGCTGGTGAACTGCTTCTCCCAGACGCTCGCATCGAAGACGCTGGCCGCGAAGGGCGGCGGGCCGCCGCCATTGAGCAGGACGATGTCGATCCGCTGATGCTCGTCCTCGACGGCATGGATCAGCCGGGAGACGCTGTCGTGGTCGGAGAGGTCGGCGCTGAAGGTCGAGCAGATGTGGCCGGCGGCCTCGATCGCGCGCCGCGCCACATCCAGGGTCGCCTCCCCTCGTCCGACCAGGATGATCTCGGCGCCTTTCGCCGCGAGCGCTTCGGCAACGCCGAAACCGAGGCCCTTGCCTCCGCCGAGAACAAGCGCCCTCCGCCCCTCAAGATTTGCATCCATCAAGCCAAGCCTCCTGCTGGTTTCACTGGCTATTTCGAGCGACTTCCCTAGCGGACATGCACGATAGCGTCGGCTTCGACCGGAACATTGGCCGGCAAGCCGGCCATGCCGAGCGAGCAGCGGGCGTGCTCGCCACGCTCGCCGAAAACATGGAGCAGAAATTCGGATGCTCCGTTGCCGACCTCCGAATAGGCCGAAAAGCCGGCCGTCGCATTCACATAGACGGTCAGCTTGGCGAATTTCACGACACGGTCAAGATTGCCGTCCAGTTCCTTGTCCAGCCAATAGACGATGTTGGCCGCGCAGAGCCGGGCGGCGTTCTGCGCAGCAGCCAGATCGATCTCTCTGCCGACCTGGCCGATCGCGGCGATCTCCTGCGCGATCTCGGGAATCTGACCGGAGACATAGACGATGTCGGCGACCCGAACCGTCGGCGAGAACGGCAAAGCAGGCCGCTCGAGCGACGGCCAGGCGACACCGAACTCCTCAAATCTTCTTCTGTAGGACAAGGTGGCTGCTCCTGTTTTCGTTCGTGCGAGCGGACCTTGAATTCAGATCGGGCTTTCGGATAGCCTGATAGTGCTGACACAGCTATCAGGAATTCTTATGACTGGAGATATCGACGTCAGGCTGCTGCGCGCCTTCGTCACCGTGGCCGATACGGGAACGGTGAGCCGGGCGGCCGATCGACTTGCCCGCACCCAGGCGGCGGTGAGCATGCAGCTTCAGCGCCTCGAGGGTGAAGTCGGCGCCGAGCTGCTGCGCCGTTCGCCGCGCGGCGTGACGCTGACCGAGGCCGGCGAGATCCTGCTCGCCTTCGCCCGCAAGGCCATCGCGATCGGCGACGATGCCAGGCGCGAGATAGAAGGCCGCAGGCTGGTCGGCCGTGTCCGGCTGGGCATCATCGAGGATTTGGCGGTGACACGGCTGCCGCTGATCATTGCCGACTTCCGCCGCCGGCATCCTTCCGTGGAGATCGAGCTGACATCGGCCAGCAGCGCCGATCTCAGCAAGTCGCTGGGCGAAGGAAAATGCGACATCGTCATGGCCGATCCGGCGCGCTTCACAAAGGCGCCGCGAGGTCATCTGTCACGACAGCTGGTCTGGGCGGCAAGCCGCATGATCGAGATCGATGACGAGGTCGAGCTTCCGCTGGTCATCTTCGAAGGCGCCTGCTCCTGGCAGGACAGAATGCTGGCCTCGCTCGCCGAGGCCGGGCTCGGCTGGAAGATCGGCTGCCGCGTGTCGACTTTCGCGACGCTGATCTCGGCGCTGAGGGCCGGGCTTGGCATCGGCCTTCTGCTGCAGGAAGGACTGCCGCCCGACTGCCAAAGCCTCAACGGACGCTTCAACCTGCCGCCGGCGCCGATGGCGGATTTCGGCGTCTACTTTGCGAGGGACCCGTCCCGGCTGGTCGAGGAGTGTGGCGATTTCCTGCGGGCGGGATTCGAAGTCTAACGAAACGATCCGACGTCATTCACCGTTCCTGGTCGGTCGGGCGGATGACGATCTCGTTGACGTTGACGTGCGCCGGCTGGCTCACGGCGTAGAGAATGGCCGCGGCGATGTCCTCGGCGGCCAGCGCCTCCATGGCGGCGAGCCGCTGGTCGAGCCCAGTCTTCGCCGCCGGATTGGTGATATGGTCGCCGAGCTCGGTGCGCACCAGGCCGGGTTCGATGACGGTGACGCGAACCTTGTCGGAGTAGACTTCGCGGCGCAGCGATTCGGAAAAGCCGACGACGCCGAACTGGTTGCGGCATAGCCGCTGGCGCCGGGATTGGCGACGCGGCCGGCGACCGACGAGACATTGACGATGTGACCCTTGGCGGCCCTGAGATGCGGCAGCGCCGCTTTGGTGACACCCATCAGCGCCAGCAGGTTGAGCTCGACCATGCGGCGCCAGTCATCGAGCACCGCCTCGGCGGCCGGCGACAGAAGCATCACCCCGGCATTGTTGACGAGGATGTCGAGGCGGCCCCATTCGGCGACAACCTTGTCGACCATGGCGGTGACATCGTCGTTGCTGGTGACGTCGGCCGCGATATGGAGTGCCGTGCCGCCGGCCTTTTCGATACGCGCGGCCAGCGCTTCGAGGCGATCGGCGCGGCGGGCGGCAATCGCCACCTTTGCCCCGGCGGCCGCGAGCGCCACAGCGGTTGCCTCGCCGATGCCCGACGAGGCGCCGGTGACAAGAGCGACCTTGCCGGCCAGTGCGGAAGAAACAGCTGTCATTGTGGAGTCTCCAGAGCCCCTGCCCGATCTTCAGATAGGCCGCGGGCCGCGAAGTGGAAGACCAGCTTGTCGGTTGCTCGGCTCATTCGTCGGGGCCGGGCTCCGGCCATGGTTCCTTCGCCGCCTCCGCATACCAGTGGCGCATCGCCGGCATCGAAAGCACGGCATCGACATAGGCGCGGGTGTCGGGCGCCAGCGTGCCGCCATAGGTGTCGAAGCGGGTGACGACCGGCGCGTACATGGCGTCGGCCGCGGTGAAATGGCCAAACAGGAACGGCCCGCCTTTGCCGTATTTTTCCCGGTATTGCCGCCACAGATCCTCGATGCGCGCCCGTTGCGCCTCACCTTCGGCGTCGAGCGGCTTGTGGCCTTTTGGCCGGCGCAAATTCATCGGCCAGCCATAGCGGACCTCGCGAAAGCCGGAATGCATCTCTGTCGCCGCCGAGCGGGCGTGCGCGCGAGCGCCGATATCGGCCGGCCAGAGCTTCTTGTCGGGAAACAGGTCGGCAAGATATTCAAGGATGGCAAGGGTTTCCCAGACGATCCGGATCTCGCCATTCGGCAGCCGATGGTTCAGCACCGGCACCTGGCCGGTCGGCGATATCCTGGCCAGATTGGCGGCGGTCTCGGGCGTGCGCAGGCGCACAAAACCTTCCTCGAACGGTATCTCCAGATGCTTCATCGCCAGCCATGGCCTCAGTGACCAGGACGAGAAGCATTTGTTGCCGATGAAGAGCGTGAATTCAGCCAAGATGGTCTCTCCGTGTCGAGCCCAGCGGCTCAGTTTGCTTGTGCCGCGGCCAATTGTGCCCCCGGCGTGACGCCGGCGCGAGCGCGGATGGCGGCGACCGCCTTGGTGATATCCGCATTGACCAGCAGCGCCTCGCGACCGGCCGCGATGGTGAGGTCGACCTGATCGACCGGCAATTTCAGCCGCGTCGGGACAGCGTTCAGCTTGGCCTGTGTCGCCTGGTCGAGGTCGGCAAAGGACAGATATTGGACCACGAGTTCAACATCGCGGCAATCCCAGCCGGCAGTCGAGCCGCGATAGGCAGCCACGGTCGAGGTCGGCAAAGCACAGCGGTAGCGGACCAATTCACCGCGCCATTGCGAGACGGCCAGCTTCAGTGCGTCGGCTTCGTCGCGCACCGCGGCCGCCATGGTGGTGCTCGTCACGGCGTCGAGCAACTCGCTAAGCCGCGGTCCGTGGATAGACTTGGCCCAGCTCACGTCGTTGTCGGCGCCGGCGTCGGCAACGATGAAAAGCAGCGTCCTCAACCGGACAGCGGCGGCCGGCGACAGCGGACCATAGGCGGTGCCGGCGGCGGAGCGCTCCAGGGTAAAGCCGGTGACGCCGAGATTATCGGTCAGACCACCGTCCAGCAATTTCACATAGTCGAGGGGATCGGCGTTTTGATAGGAATCGAGCGCGCTGGCATAGGCCTTGAGCCTGATCGAGGCATTGTGATCGGCCAGTGCCCGGCTCAACCATTGCGGCCTGCGGTAGCCGCAATCCGGGCTGGTGGCGGAAACCACGATCGGCGCGAAGACCACCGGCACGGCAGCGGAAGCCGCGACCGCATCAGCCAACCGCATCTTGTCGAGATCGCTACAAAGCGCCGCGAAAGTGTCGTAGCTGAACAGAAATGGCGTGCGGTTATAGATATCGGACGCGTTGATCCAGATGATGGGCCGGTCCGGCTTGGCGAACGCCTCGAATGTCGCATCGTCGAAGAGATTGTCGTTCAGCCATTTGGCAAAACCGCTGCGGTCATTGACGCCGCCATAGTAGGCGCGGACAAGGTTGAACGGCGACAGCCTTGTTCGAAGGTCGGCCTCAGCATTCTGGATCAGGAACCGTTCGCGAAAGTCGCGGTAGCCGTCCTCGCCCTTGTAGCCGAAATAGGCGGCAGTCACCGCGCCGCCTGATGCACCGGAAATCATCCTGATGTCATCGACCAGCGTGCGCCGCCGCGGCTGCTCGTCGATGACGATGTCGTCCAGCGCCCGCAGAACGCCGTAGGAGAAGGCCGCGGCCCGGGTGCCGCCACCGGAGAAGGCGAGGCCGAGCACAGTCGAGCCGTCGTCGCCCGGATCTGGAATGAAAGCCGGCGACGGCCTGCCGGCTTCGGGCGTAAAGACATTGATCGGCCCGACATCATCGGCGACGCAGCCTGCCAAAAGCATGGACGTCGCAACGGCACAGGCAAGGCGAAAACGCATCGAAATCCCCCCGGGCAGAGCCTAGCCGCATTACCGCGCCGGGTGCAACCGGTTGTCCGGCGATGCATGGAACCGAAGCGGTGCCTGACCGTTTGCCTCGCAAATAAAACTCCCGAACTCCAGGAGATGCGCGATGGTGAACAAGGATCAGGTGGCAGGCGTCGCCAAGCAAGCCAAGGGCTCGGTCAAGCAGGCCGCCGGCAAGGCCACCGGCAACAGGCGCACCGAGGCCGAAGGCGACGTCGACAAGGCGACCGGCAAGATGCAGAAGGCTTACGGCGACGTGAAGGACAAGGTGAAGAAGGCGCTTTGACACTGGCCCCCTTCGCGAACCAGGAAAAAGGCGGCTCGGCCGCCTTTTTTGCGCCCTCTCTTACCGTAAGAAAGTCAGGCTTTTGCTGTATGCATTGGTGAAGGTGACCTCGCCATGATTTCCGGCGGCTTCGCCCAGCACCACATCCATGCTGTTTCCGGTCACCCGCGCCAAGGCAAAGCCGCCCATGAAGGCGGCCTTCGGTTTGAACAAGTCGAGCCCGTCACGGCGGTAGATCATCGGCGTTGCGTGCTGGTGGCCATGGAAGATGCCGACGACATTGTAGCCTTTCAGCACGGCCAGCAGCGCCTGCCTGTCGACTTCGCTCCACCAATGCGGCGGACCCGTGCCGCTGTCGTCGAAGGTTCTCTCGGCGGCGTCCCATCTTTCGATCGAAAAAGTATCCCAGCCATAATGCTGGAACAGGATGACCGGGCGGCCGTCGCCGGCATAGGTCGCCAGATCCTGCTTCAGCCATGGCAGGCTGTTGGCGGCGCCGTGGCCGGTATCGCCGGCAAAACGGTGCGTCTGGACAAGATGCAGACCGCCCCAATCCCATGAATAGCAGTCGGTCTCGACGTCGTAGTCGGTCGCCGGCGCAGGCGGCTTGAAGAACACGCCGGGGCGGTGGTTGACCTCGACATAGTCGCGCATTTCGCGGCGGTACCAGTCGACATGCGAGCGCGGGCCGTTCTGGTCGAGGTCGTGGTTGCCGAGGCCGACATAGACGGGCATGTGCACACGGTCGGGGCCGACGCCCTGCTGGTAGCGCTGGCTGAACTGAAGCAGCTGCGTGCCCTCGCTGGGCTGGGTGATCTGGCCGCCGCCGTCATCGGTGATGTCGCCGCCGACGACGAGGCCGAGCGGCGTGCCGATGTTGCCCGTCGAGCGCAGGCCGGTGGCAACGCCTTCGATTTCAGCCGGCCATTGTCTGTCACCGACGCCGTTGAGTGCGGCGACGTTGCGCAGCAAGGCAGCGTCGGTCTTGCCCTCCTGCTCGCAATGCGGGCTCAATCCGTTCGCCATTCGGCAGGCATGGACATCAGCGATAAACAGGAAGGTGGCGTCGATCGGCGGGATGCGCTGCCCGGTCTGGCCGAAGGCCGGGCGCGAAACTGCGCCGGCCGCGGCAACGGCCGCTGCCTGCATCAGGAAGCTGCGCCGAGAAACCGGTAGGGCGGGAATGCGATGCATCATGCGCTAAAATTCAGCACGACGCGGATCGGCAGTCCAGTTGCTCGCAAAGTATGTCGACACGTTCTCCCAGGTCTGGCATTGCTTTCGGCATTCAACTTGCGCGGGCAGAGGAGGACGGCATGAAAACTGCATCCATCGGCATGACAATGGCCATTCTGGCGGTGACGAGCGCAGCGCATGGCGCCGAGTGCATCGACGTCAAATCGGCCAAGGCCGGCTTCATTCTCGAAAGGCCTGGCATCCACAGCGAATTTCGACCGGCAGCGGGCGGAATGGTGGCCGTTGCCAACAAATACCAGTCGCAATCGCCGCAGTCGCAGTACCTGTTCGGCGGACTGATCGAGGTGTTTCGCGACAGCAGCACGGGGCAGCTGGCGATGATCCCGTTTTCCGATCTCAGGAAGGTGTTCCCGCTGAAGGCGGGGGCTAAGAACAAGATCGTGTTTGCCCGCCTCGCACCGAACAAGCCGCCGAAGGGCACCGAGACGCTGGAGATCAACGTCAAGGGCAAGGAGACGTTCAGCCTGGGTGAATGCAAATACTCCGTGCTCGCGGTCAAGCAGACGATCAGGAGCGAGGCCGGCGAGACGCGGGACGAGTTTACCGCGCTTTACGCACCCGACTTGCAGGCAGTTGTGGCCAGGCGCTATGACGAGGGCACCAGCGCCGAAAGCGTGGTCGGCTACGAGCTGATCAAGCCGCTGCCGAATTAAGAGCTCGGCCTCCCCACCTCGGTCATAGTGAGCGACGGCGGCGCCTCTGTCCTGCCGGCGTCAAGGGGCTTTGTGCAGTATCCTGCGACGTCGCCTCGTGACTCCCTGTTCCAAGGCCATCAGGCAGTCGCGCAGCACTCTTGTGTCCTGTGCGGTCTTGGCCATCGACATGGCGCCGGAATAGGTGGCGACGGCGAGCGCTGCGAAGCGCTGCGGATCGGTGCCCTGCTCCCGGCCCACCTGCTGGTCGGCCCTGATCTTGTCGGCGATCGCCTGACGCCAGGCCAAAAAAATGCCGGCAAGGGCAATGCGGAAATCCGGGTCGGCAAGCGACAGTTCGTGCGCCAGATTGTTGAGCGGGCAGCCGCGCACGAAACCCTGCTGCTCCAGCTCCGCCGCGACGGCCGCGAACACGGCGCGCACGCCCTCCCGCGCCGAGCCGGCCATCCGCACCGGCGCGATCCATGTGTCTTCGACGGCGGCAGCGACCCGCTCCTCGATCACTGCAAGCGCCAGCGCCTTCTTGGTCGGAAAATGGTGGTGCAGCGCGCCGCCGGTGACGCCCGCCGTCGCCATCAGGTCGCCCATGCTGGAGGCGTGATAGCCGCGTGCCTGAAACGCCTCTTCGGCGACATCGAGCACCTTTTTGCGCATGCCTTCGGGGTCATTGGTGCGTTTTTGAGCCCGCGCCTTTGGGCGGGCTGTGTTCTCTGCTGGCATTTTCACACGATAGCAGATTGACAAAACAGGACAACCGGTCTGTTTTGTAAAACAGGATGACTGTCCTGTTTTGGAGATCACGCAATGAGCCTGCCTTTAAACGCCATGCCTAAATCCGATCTGCTCGCCTCGCCCGTCGTCGAACTTCGGCAATACACGCTGAAACCTGGCCGACGCGAGACGCTGATCGGCATCTTCGACAATCATTTGATCGAGGGCCAGGAAACCGCGGGGATGACCATCATCGGCCAGTTCCGCGATCTCGACCGGCCACATATGTTCGTCTGGTTGCGCGGCTTCGACGGCATGATCGCGCGGAAGCATGCGCTGGCCGCCTTCTATGACGGGCCGGTGTGGGCGGCCTGGCGCAACGCCGCCAACGCCACGATGATCGATTCCGACGACGTGCTGCTGCTGAAACCGGCTTGGCCGGGCGCCGGCTTCGACCTCTCGGGATCGCAACGAGTACCCCAGACGGATCTCGAAGAACCAAGCACAAGCAGTGCTTTACAGGCAATTGTTGTCATCAGGATTCATCATTTGCGACCGGGCCTCGAAGCCGGCTTCGCCAGGGATTTCCAGACCGAGGCTCTTCCGGTTCTTGCCGCACTTGGCGGACAACCGCTCGCCGCCTTCGTCACCGAGCATGCCGAAAACAGCTTTCCGCGGCTGCCGGTGCGGGCCAGCGAAAACGTCTTCATCAGCGTCACGGGTTTCGACAGCGCCGAGGCGCATACCCGCCACGAGGCGGCCTTGGCCGCCTCCCCAGACTGGCAGGCGCTTCAGCAGACCGTACAACGGGAATTCGCCAGGCCCGCGGAGGTTTTGCGTCTGTTACCGACGGCGCGATCGCTGCTCGGGCAGCACCCAATTTCGGTATGAACCAACATCGTCGACGCCTCCTACGTCGCCGGAGCCTCCTGGTTCATGCCTGAAAGTGTCTGGCATGATCGCCTGGTAACGCGCCGTCCATGCGGTTGCCTGCTCCAGGTCAAGGGAAACGCGCAGCAGACGGTGATCCTCGTTCTTGCGGCCAATGAGCTGGATGCCAATCGGCAGGCCGCCTTTCGACTGGAACAGCGGCAGGCTGGCGGCCGGTTGGCCGGTGACGTTGAAGATTTCGGTGAAGGGCGCAAAGCCGTAGGCCCGGCTCGCCCAAGCCTCGTAATCAAAGAGAGCACCATCGCCATGGATGGCGCCAAGCCGGGGCGGCAGGCCGGCCGTGGTCGGCGTCATGATCAGGTCGAACGCATCGAACGCCCTCGCCATCGCCAGCGAAGCGCTGTGCACATGGTCCTGCGCCCTGAGATAGTCGGCGGCCGAGGACCGTCGAAAACAGTCGAGCGCGTGACGACTGAGGCTTTCGATTTCGCCGGCCCCCGGCATCCGCCCGATCTCGTCGGCGCGCTCGTCAACCAGCCGCGCGACCTCCGACATCCAGAAGATGCTCCAGTCCGCTTCGGCGCTGCCTTCCCGCGGGAAACGCGCCTGTGTGACCTCGTGCCCCATATCCTCGAGGAGGACCATGGCTTGACGTAATTTTTCCTCGATCTCGGGCGCGACCGGCGCGCCATCCGGCCGGTGCGCCAGGCACGCGACGCGCAGATGCTCGCCGGGCGAAGACAGCCAGTCCAGGTAGGACGGCACCGATTTTGACACGGAGTAAGGCGCTCCTTGTTCTGGACCGGCAGTTATGTCCAGCATGGCGGCGCTGTCGCGAACGGTGCGGGACAGGACGTTGTCGGCGTAGAGCCCGGCGCCGACCTGACCTCGACAGGGGCCGACAGGCGTGAGTCCGCGCGACGGCTTCATGCCGAACACGCCGCAACAGGCAGCCGGCACCCGGATCGAGCCGCCGATATCGGAACCGTGGGCGACCGCCACCATGCCGCTTGCCACCGCGGCAGCAGCTCCACCGCTTGAGCCGCCCGCCGTCAGCGAAAGATCCCAAGGGTTCAAGGTGGGGCCGCGAAAGCTGGGTTCGGTGACGAAGTCATTGGCGAATTCAGGCGTGTTTGTCTTGCCCAGCAAGATCAGACCGGCGGCCCGCCAGCGCCGGACGATCTCGCTGTCGGGTTTCGGCGCGGCATCCTTGAAGTAGAGCGACGAGTGCGTCGTCGGCCACTCCCGCACATTCACGCCGGTGTCCTTGACCAGGAAAGGAATGCCGGCGAGTGCGGCGTGCCGGTTGCAGCTTGCCGCCGCGGAAAGCGCCCGGTCCGCATCGATCAGTGTCACGGCATTGATGGCGGGATTGATGCTTTGGATTGCTTCGATAGCCGCCTCGACGACCTCGACAACGGACAGTTCGCCCGAACGAACGTGCCCGGCCAGGGCGACGGCATCCAACGCCACATATTCGGAAAGGTTCATGACTGCTCTCAGCCCGGACTGCCGGTCGCGTCGGCCGTCGACTGGGATCCAGCTTTACTCCGGACCTTGAAATATCGGGCGATGGCTGCCGCGACCAATGCCGGATCCTCCCAGTGCGGGTTATGCCCGCACCGCGCCGCGCCCACGAACTCCGCGGCAGGGATTTCTTCGAGGAGCCGCTGTTGGTGCGTTTCGTCGAAGAGCAGGTCGCGCCCGCCAGCAATGACAAGCGCCGGCAGGCGCAGCGTACGCGCCTTGTCGGTAAGATCGACGCGCCGAACCTGCTCCAGGATTGCGCGCCAAAGTGCCGCCGGCATGGCTGACGCCTCCTTTGCAGCCATGGTCAGGAAGTCCGCTGGAATCTCGGCCTCGCAGGCATGCCAATACTCATAGAACGGATCGGCCGGCGATATAGGGTCTCGAAGTGCCCGCACACCAATGGTCATCGGGTGATCCTCACCGATCTGCGGCCGCACCGTTCCGGCCATCAGCACCAGGCCGCCAATCATCTCGGGATAGCGCGCTGCTGCCTCGATCGCCACCATACTGCCCAAGGAATGCCCGACCAGAACCGGCCGCTCGAGGCGCAACCGCTCGATCAAACTCACCACATCTTCCGCGAAATCCGCTGACGCGAAGCCGCGTGTCCCGGCCGGCGAGGCGCCATGCCCGCGCAGGTCTGGGATGATAAGCCGGCGCCCGGCGAGATGCGGCGCCAGCAAGGAGAAGCTGCGGCTCGTGTCGGAGAAGCCGTGCACCAGCACCAGCGCGGGCTCCTGCCCGGCGATTTCGACGCAGGCCGTTTCAGTGCAGCCGGCACCGACCTTGCGCTTGCGGCCGTTCCAGCCAGCCTGATCGACCGATATCAAAGGCCGAGCTGCTGCTTGACCGCGTCGAGCGCGGGCTTGCCATCGAATGTGGTGACACCGGCAAGCCAGGCGCCGAGCCTATCCGGATTCCCTTTGATGGCCTTCAGGCCGGCTTCCTCCGGCTTCAGGCCGTCATTGATGAGATAGCCCATGCCGAGATTTTCGAAATCGATGTCGAAGGCGAGGTTCTTCAGCAACTGCCCGACATTCGGGCATTGCTGCAGATAGCCCTTGCGCACCTGCGTCGTCACCGTCGCGGCGCCGAAGTTCGGGCCATAGAACTTGTCGCCGCCGCTCAGATATTTGAAGTCGTACATCGTGTTCATTGGATGCGGCGCCCAACCCTGGAAGACGATGAAGCGCTTTTCCTTGATCTCGTAGCCGACCTCGGAAAGCATGCCGGCTTCACTCGATTCGACGACCTGCCAGCCATCGAGGCCCAGCGACTTATCGGCGATGGCGTCCATCATCAGCTGGTTCGAGCCCGGCTCGATGCCATACATCTTCCTGCCGAACTTGTCGGCGAACTTTTGCAGGTCGGCAAAATCCTTGACGCCGGCCTCCCAGACGTAAGTCGGCACGGCAAAGGTGTATTTGGCGCCGACGAGATTGACGCGCACATCGTCTACCGAGCCGTCCTTCTTATAGGGCTCGTAATAGGTGATCATCGCCGGATCCCAATAGCCAAGGAACACGTCCAAATCATTGTTCTTCAAGGATTCATAGATGACGTTGATGCCCAGAAGCGAGCTTGCCGGCTTGTAGCCGAGCGCATCGAGCAAGACGCTGGTGACGCCGGTGGTGAAGGCAAGGTCGTTCCATCCAGGCTCGGCCATGCGCACGACCTTGCATTGTTCAGGTTCAGCCGCAAAGACCGGCTGGGTCGCCAGCAGGACCCAGAGCGAGGCGCCTATTCCAAGGCTACGAAGCATTTCGGTTCTCCTCATTTCACCAACGGTGTTGACCATTCGGTCCTTATATTGTCCCACCAGTCAATTCTTGATCTCGGCGGACGAAAATGTCAACCTCGGTTTTCGATGCATGGATCCGGCCCGTGAAACTCAAGCGCCTCAGCGACATACGCCGCAAAGAGCTGCGGCAAGCCGCCTTTGCCGTGCTTCAGCGCGAAGGCATAGCTGGCGCCACCATAGAAAAAGTGGCGGCACAGGCCGGCGCGTCGAAGGGCATCGTGCTGCATTATTTCAACAGCAAGCGGGAACTGTTCGAGCACGCCATGCGCGAGTCGAACCTGGTGCTGCGTCATGCAGTGGTCGAGCGGCTGAAGCAGGCGCGCACCCCAATGCAACGGATAGATGCCATCATCGAAGGCAATTTCGAGCCGCATCTCTTCCAGCCGTCCCTCTGCCACGCCTGGCTTTCGCTTTGCGCGGAGGTGCCGCGCGACGAAAAGCTTGCCCGCATTCAGAAGGTGATCCATGCGCGCATGCGCTCCAACCTGCTGTCCGGCCTGCGCGGTCTCACGCCGGCGCGCGATGCTGACGAGATCGCTTTCGGCGTCACCACGCTGATCGACGGGCTGTGGCTGCGGCTTGGCCTGCAGCCAGGCAGCGTTACGCGTGAACAGGCCATTCATCAGGTCAAGGATTTTGTCGCTCTCCGCCTGGCTGTTCGGCGCGATGCAGCCGCTGCCGAATAGACCATCGTGCCCCGACAGCCGAAGTTCATACTGTGAGATAGGCCGGCGGCTTGACCACAATCGGCAACGGCGCTGCTCTCCTTACCAGACAAGACGGCAATGCGCGGGAGTGCTGGATGAGACTAGGCGGCAAACGGGCACTGGTCACCGGCGGCTCGGACGGGATCGGGCTGGCAATCGCCGAGGCTTTCTTGCGCGAAGGCGCTGGCGTGCTGATCGTCGGCCGCGACGGCAAAAAACTCGACGCCGCCCGCAAGCAGCTCGGGGATAATGTCGAAACGCTGTCAGCTGACCTGTCGGCCAGCGCCGGCATCGATGCCGTGGTCGAGCATGTCAGGCGCGGCCCACCTCTCGATATCCTCGTCAACAATGCCGGCGTGGCGTTCCTGATGCCGTTCGAAACCGTCAGCGAGGACCAGTTCCAGCAATCGTTCGCGCTCAACGTCACGGCGGTATTCTTCCTCACCCAGCGACTGTTGCCGCATCTCGCGCCGGGCGGGGCATCGGTCATCAATGTCTCGTCCTATTTTGCGCACAAGATGATCCCGAAGCGGCCGTCCAGCCTCTATTCGCTGTCGAAGGGCGCGCTCAATTCGCTGACCAAGTCGCTCGCCTTCGAGCTCGGGCCGCGCGGCATAAGGGTCAACGCCATCGCGCCCGGCACGGTCGACACCGCAATGCGGCGCAGGTCGATCGAAAACCTGCCGGAAGCCGCGCAGGCCGAGCTCAAGGCCTATGTCGAGCGCAGCTACCCGCTCGGCCGCATCGGCCGAACCAGCGATCTTGCCGGCATCGCGGTCTATCTCGCCAGCGACGAAGCGGCGTGGACCAGCGGCGGCATCTTTGCAGTGGATGGAGGGTACACGGCGGGGTGAGGAGCGCGCGCTCTTCCTTCTCCCCTTGCGGGAGAAGGAAAAGGCGCTGCTTCAACCGATTTGCATCCCCATCGTCCGCAATCTCCGCTTGAAGGCATTTGTGCAACGCGATACGCCGTTTGCAAATTTGCAACCCGGAGAGACTTCGTGAGCGTGCCAGAGACCAGAACCGAAACCGACACGTTCGGTCCCATCGAGGTCGCCGCCGACCGTTACTGGGGCGCGCAGGCGCAGCGTTCACTTGCCAATTTCAAGATCGGCTGGGAGAAACAGCCGGCGTCGATCGTGCGGGCGCTGGGCATCGTCAAGCGGGCCGCCGCCGAAGCCAATATGGAGCTGAAGCGGCTCGATCCGGCGATCGGCAAGGCCATTGTCGAGGCCTCCCAGGAGGTCATCGACGGCAAGCTGAACGAGCATTTCCCGCTGGTCGTCTGGCAAACCGGCTCAGGCACCCAGTCCAACATGAACGCCAATGAGGTGATTTCCAACCGCGCGATCGAGCTTTTGGGCGGCGTCATGGGGTCGAAGAAGCCGGTGCATCCCAATGACCACGTCAATATGAGCCAGTCGTCGAACGACACCTATCCGACGGCCATGCACATCGCCTGCGCCGAGCGCATCAAACACGACCTGCTGCCGGCGCTGAGACATTTGCATGCGGCACTCGAGGCAAAGACCAGGGCTTTCGCCCACATCGTCAAGATCGGCCGCACCCACACCCAGGACGCCACGCCGCTGACGCTCGGCCAGGAATTCTCGGGCTATGCGGCGCAGGTCGCCTCGTCGATCAAGCGCATCGAGATGACCCTGCCCGGCCTGCAGGAACTGGCACAGGGCGGCACCGCGGTCGGCACCGGCCTCAACGCGCCGGTCGGTTTTGCCGAAAAGGTGGCGGCGCGTATCGCCGCGATCACCGGCATCGATTTCGTCACCGCGCCGAACAAGTTCGAGGCGCTGGCCGCCCATGATTCCATGGTCTTCTCGCACGGCGCCATCAATGCCTGCGCGGCGGCGCTGTTCAAGATCGCCAACGACATCCGCCTGCTCGGCTCGGGCCCGCGTTCGGGCCTCGGCGAATTGTCGCTGCCGGAAAACGAACCGGGCTCCTCGATCATGCCGGGCAAGGTCAATCCGACCCAATGCGAGGCCATGACGCAGGTTTGCGTGCAGGTGTTCGGCAACAACGCGGCGATCAGCTTCGCCGGCAGCCAGGGCCATTTCGAGCTCAACGTCTACAATCCGCTGATGGCCTATTGTTTCCTGCAATCGGTCCAGCTGCTGGCCGACGCTTCGGTGTCGTTTACCGACAATTGCGTCGTCGGCATCGAGGCCCGCGAAGACAACATCAAGGCAGCACTCGACCGTTCGCTGATGCTGGTGACGGCGCTGGCGCCGACGATCGGCTACGACAACGCCGCCAAGATCGCCAAGGCGGCGCACAAGAACGGCACAACACTGCGCGAGGAAGCGCTGGCCACCGGGCTGGTCAGCGAAGCCGATTATGAGCGGCTGGTGCGGCCGGAGGACATGACGCATCCGGGCTAGGGTGTTGATATGCCTGGATCTCAACACCCATGTTGATCGCGAAAACGTTACCTGGGTGAACAATCCGTAACCAATCTCGCATCTTTGGTGAACAGTCGGCCTGCGCTAACTAGACGGGTATCCCAAGCCGTTTGGCCAAACCCTTCTGGAGAGTTACGCATGTCCACCAACACGTCCACCAACACGTCGTTTGCCGGTTCCGGCACAGCCGCCGGCGCCTCGGGCACGATCCTGCTCGGCCGCATCCTGCTTTCTGTCATCTTCCTGCTTTCCGGTTTCGGCAAGCTGACGGCGATTGCCGGCACCGCCGGCTATTTCGGCAGCCTTGGCCTGCCGCTGCCGATGGTGACCGCCATTGTCGTCGGCCTTATCGAACTGCTTGGCGGCCTGGCCATCCTCGTCGGCTTCCAGACCCGGATCGTCGGCTGGGTAATGGCGATCTTCACCGTCGCCACCGCGCTGGTCGCCCACACCGGCTGGGCCGATCAGATGCAGATGATCAATTTCATGAAGAACCTCGGCATTGCCGGCGGCTTCCTCGTGCTCGCCTCCTCGGGTGCCGGCGCGTATTCGATCGACGCCAAGCGCGGCTGAAGCGGCCCAGCATTGCCTAGACAAAAGGGGCGCGGAATTTTCCGTGCCCCTTTTTCGTTGTCGGAATGCGTCGGTCGATCTGCTGGCCGGAACTCTGCTAAGATCGGGCGCTGGGCCAAAACGGCCGCTGATAACGGAGGTGAATCATGCCCCGCAATGCGCTGCTCTTGCTGTCCCGGCTGCTGCTCGCCGCACTGTTCGTGCCGTCCGGCTTCCATGCGCTTGCCGACATCGCCGGCACATCTAGCTATTTCGCCGGCCTCGGACTGCCGCTGCCAACACTCGCTGCCTGGGGCACGGGGCTGTTCGAGCTGATCGCCGGGCTGCTCATCCTCGTCGGCTTCAAGACGCCGATCGTGGCGCTGCTGCTCGCCGCCTTCTGCATCGCGACCGCCTTCATCGGTCATTACGGCCAAGGCGGCGACGATCCGACGCTGACCTTCCTGCATTCACAGATGCTGATGAAGGACATTGCCATAGCAGGTGGTTTTCTGGCGCTGGCAATGGCTGGTGCGGGCGCCTGGTCGGCCGACGGGCGTGGCATCGGCGTCGGTGCCGAAGCGACCTGAAAGACTGGCGTCAGCACAGATCATCAGGCGTTCAGGAAATTGGCCAGAATGATCTCGCGCCAGACGCGGGTCGGCGTCACCCAGGCATCCTGGGCGTTGTACTTGCCTGCATAGATCACGGCGGCGATGTCGGCCTCGGGCATCAGCCAGAGCCGCTGTCCGCCATTGCCGAAACCCCCATACCATGATTTCGGGGCGGCGAATGCTGGCGCCGGCGCGTCGCCGGTGAACCACAACCGGCCATAACCAAGGCCGTCCGGCGTCGAGATTGTGGCTGTTAACGACGCGTTTATCCAGCCTTCCGACGCGATCCTCTCTCCATTCCACAGACCCTTGCGAAGAAGGAGTTGGCCGATCTTCAAAAGATCAGGGGCCGCCAGCCTGAGGCCGGACGCTGCGGAGGCGACGCCGTCACCACCAGCCGACCAATGGAAGCGCTCGATGCCAAGCGGCGCGAAAAGCGCCTCGCGCGCGAAATCCGGCAGGGATTTGCCGCAGCCTCTTTCAATGATCGCGCCAACCAGCGCGACGCTGCCGCCGGAATAGATCCAGCGGCTCCCAGGGTCGGCGATGATCGGCCGCTCAAGGATGAAGCGATAACGATCGGGCGCGTTCTCCATCGCGATCTCGCTGTTCTGCGGATCGCTATAGGGACGGTTTTCGTCCCACTCCATGCCGAGCGTCATCGTCAGCGCATGGCCGATCGTGATCTTCTCACGCGCGGGATCGGCGGCGAGATCGGCGTATTCGGGAAACAGCGCGAAGAGCGGCGCATCGGGTGGCGGCACCAGTCCCGTGTCGAGGGCAATGCCGTAAAGCAGGCTGACGATGCTCTTCGTTACCGAGCGCAGATCGTGCAGCGTGCCGGCGTCAAACGCGATCTGCCCGATCGGGCGCCCCCATTCTTCGTCCCTGCCCTCGGCATAGTGCTCCAGGAAGACCTTCTCGGAGCGGGCAGCGAGAACGACGTGCAGGTCGCGCAACAGACCGGACTCGAGCCCGGCAAGCAGCTTGCGGTGGATCGCTGGATCGAAGCCGAGCGCTTCGGCTGCAGCTACGGACGGAGATGACGATGGGATGGTCATGGAATTTTTCGCTCTGCGTTTACCCCACGTCCCGAAATCCGGCCTTGGACCGCCCGTTCACTTCACAGACATGCTTGGCCCGCCCTCGACCGCCAGCACCAGCCGGCGGTTGGTGACTCTTGCCAGCTGTGCCAGCCGGCCAGCCGGCCGCTCGCCGTAAAGATCGGCCAGCGCTGCCGGCAGCACCAGCGCCAGCACGCCATTGCCGCGGTTTTCCCATTTCAGCCGCGGCATGACGCCCGGCATTGCCGCGGTCAACAGATAGACGACGCGCAACAGCGCCGCCAATACCCGGGCGCGTTCGAGATAGCGCGGTGTCGCCAGCCCGCGGATTTCCGGAGCGGCTTCATTGAACACGCCCTCGTGGCGAAACAGGCTGACAAGCGCCAGGAAGGCGCGGCCGGGATGGTCGACGCCGATGAACGAGGCGTGGGCGATGATGTTGAGCGATTGCTTGCCGCGATATTCGGGATGGGCGCGCCAGCCGATATCGGCAAGCAGGCAGGCGGCGTGGCGGTAGCGCGCCTCATCCCTGGTTTCGTCGATGCCGAAGGCAGCGAAGGCCTTACCGGTCCATTCGACAAGCTCATGCGCGTGGTCGACCGATCGCGAGCGCAGGCGGGCAAGCTCTTCCGCCGCCGAGATCAGCGGATCGGCTTTCTGTTCGGCCTTGTCGAGCAGCGAATAGAGAAAGCCCTCGCGCACGCCCAGCGCCGACACGATGATCTTCGACGGCTGCATCGCCGCCATGATCTCCTGCAGCACGATGGCGCCGTAGGGCAGCAGCGAGCGGCGGTTCTTGGAGACGCCCTCGATGCCCTTGACCTTATCGATCTCGGCTTTGGCGACCTGCCGGAGGAAGCTCGCGGCGCTTTCGATGCCGATCTCGTAATGGTGCATGACGCCGAGCGGGTAGTTGGTCATTTCCATGTGCAGACGGGCGAGGTTTCGCCAGGTGCCGCCGACCGTGTAGAAGGCCCTGCCCTGTCCGCCCTTCAGCAATTTCGCCCGCGCCAGTTGCTCGCGCGTGATCTTTGCCGCCTGGGTCAGCGAGTTCTTCGCCATGTCCTGCAGGCGCAAGCCGCCCAACGGCAGGGTGATGCCGTCACCGATCGCCTCGCCGTCGATATCGATCAGTTCGAGGCTGCCGCCGCCAAGATCGCCGGCGATGCCGTTGGCCGGGTGGAAACCGGAGATGACGCCGAGCGCCGAATAATGGGCTTCCTCGCGGCCGCTCAGCACCTGGATCTCGGTCTTGAGTACATCCTCGGCGCGGTGGATGAAGTCGGGGCCGTTGACCGCCTCACGGGCGGCGGCGGTCGCCAACACATACATGCGCTCGGCGCCGGCCTGGTCGGAGAGCGCGCGGAAACGGCGGAACTCTTCCATCGAGCGCGTCACCGCCTCGGGATCGAGCTTTCCGGTCGAAACGATGCCGCGGCCGAGACCGGCGAGCATCTTTTCGTTGAACAGCAAGGTCGGCGAGCGCGCCAGCCCTTCATAGATGACAAGACGGATCGAGTTCGACCCGATATCGATGATGGACAGCGGTCGGCGGTCCTGAAGCCGGCCCTGGGACGCTGAAATCATCAGCCCGTCGCTGCGTTCTGTTTCTTGCGGCGCTTGAACTGCGCGATGCGCTTGGGCGCATGCGACTTCAACGCATCGCCCCGTCCGGACAGGCTCGGATTGGTCATGAAATATTCCTGCGCGTTGAACGGTTCCTCGCCCTCCTCCAGCACAACGCGCCGGGAGGTTCCGTCAGCCAATACGTCGAAACTTTGCTGGTTGTCCATGATGTTGCCGAGCATGATCTGGCCGAGCACCTGTTCATGCACAGTTGGATTGGTGATCGGCACCATGGTCTCGACCCGGCGGTCGAGATTGCGCGGCATCAAATCGGCCGAGGAGATGTAGACGATCGCCCCGTCCGAGGGCAGGCCGTGGCCGTTGCCGAAGCAATAGATGCGGCTGTGCTCGAGGAAGCGGCCGACGATCGACTTCACCCTTATGTTCTCCGACAGGCCCGGCACCTGCGGTCTCAGGCAGCAGATGCCGCGCACGACGAGATCGATCTCGACGCCGGCGCGGCTGGCATCGTAGAGCGCATCGATGATGATCGGATCGACCAGCGCATTCATCTTCATCCAGATGCGAGCCGGCCTGCCATCCAGCGCGTGGCCGATCTCGTCCGAAATATGCTTGAGGATGCGGTTGCGCAGCGTGAACGGCGATATGGCCAGCCGCATCTGCTCGGCCGGCTCGGCATAGCCGGTGATGAAATTGAACAATTGCGCGACATCGCGCGCGATCGTCGGATCGGTGGTGAAGAAGGACAGGTCGGTGTAGATGCGCGCGGTGACCGGGTGGTAATTGCCGGTGCCGAGATGCACGTAATTGCGTAGCCTGCCATCCTCGCGCCGCACCACCAGCGACATTTTCGCGTGGGTCTTCAGCTCGAGAAAGCCGAAGACGACCTGGACTCCGGCGCGCTCGAGGTCGCGCGCCCAGCGGATGTTGGCCTCCTCGTCGAAGCGCGCCTTGAGCTCGACCAGCGCCGTCACCGACTTGCCGGCCTCGGCGGCGTCGACCAAAGCCCGCACGATCGGGCTGTCGTTGGAGGTGCGGTAGAGCGTCTGCTTGATCGCCACCACTTCCTGATCGGCCATCGCCTGGCGCAGGAACTGCACCACCACGTCGAAGGATTCGTAGGGGTGGTGGACGATGATGTCCTTCTCGCGGATGGCGGCAAAGCAATCGCCACCATGCTCGCGGATGCGCTCCGGGAAGCGCGGATTGTAGGGCGTGAACTTCAGATCGTCGCGAGCGACGGCGACGATCTCCGAGATCTGGCTAAGCGCCAGCGGCCCGGTAAGCACGCTGATGCGGCTGGCCGAGACGCCAAGCTCGCCGGCGACGAAGTCGCGCAATTCGGACGGCATCAGCCTGTCGAACTCGATCCGGATGACCGAGCCGCGGCGGCGACGCTTCAGCGCCGTCTCGAACAGCCGCACCAGATCTTCGGATTCTTCCTCGACCTCGATATCGCTGTCGCGGATGATGCGGAACGTGCCGGAGCCCTTGACCTCGTAGCCGGGGAACAGCTTGCCGATGTAGAGACTGACCGCCTCTTCGAGCGGAACGAAGCGGACGTGATGCTTGCGATCCGGCAAGCGGATGAAGCGCCTCAGCGCTACCGGCAGGCGCAAAAGCGCGCTCATTTCCTCGCCGTTCTTGCGGTGGCGCAATTGCAGCGCCATCGAGAAACCGAGATTGGGAATGAACGGAAACGGATGCGCTGGGTCGATCGACAGCGGCGTCAGGACCGGAAACACCTGCTCCTGGAAATGGTCCTCGAGCCAGGTCTTCTCGTCCTTGGTCAGCGCATCGCGGGTGATGCTCTCGATGCCTTCCTTGTTGAGCTGCAGCATCAGCGCCGAAAGGCTGTTCTGCTGGTCCTCCTGCAGGCGCTCGACCTCGCGCAGCAATTGTTCGAGCTGCTGCTCGGGGGTGCGCCCGTCCGGGCTCTTCAGCACGATACCCTCGCGCACCTGGCCGGCAAGACCGGCGACGCGGACCATGAAGAACTCGTCGAGATTGGCCGCCGATATCGACAGGAAGCGAACGCGCTCGAGCAGCGGATGATTGGCGTTCAGCGATTCCTCGAGCACGCGCCGGTTGAATTGCAGCCAGGAAAACTCGCGGTTGACGAAGCGGTCAGGATTGCCGCCTTCGCGGCTCGCAGCCTCGATGGTGATGAATTCGCTTTGCACCGGCTTCAGTTCGTTCATGGTTCCTGCTCTTCCTACACCAGCCGTCGGCGCCAGCCTTAACCGGCTTAACTTATCCTCTGACAGGCTTTTGCGACAGTTTCATTTCATCGATCTTGCAAAGAGACGGGTTATGATCCAGATCCAATCGACAAGATCAGGAGACGACGATGGCAGGCGGTTCCATTCCCCATTTCCAGAACGATGCGGGCTATCCGGCAATCGACATCGGCGTCAAGGAATTCATGTGCACCGGCGCCAATCCGCCTTTCGACCATCCGCATGTATTTCTCGACATGGGCGACGACAATGAAAAGGTCTGCCCCTACTGCTCGACGCTCTATCGCTATTCGCCGAAGCTGAAGGCATTGGAAACGGTGCCGCCGGGCTGCCTTTATATCGACCAGGCCGCCTGATTCTTCCGCGACAAGCCTGATGCGAGAAACGCAGTCCCGGCATGTGGTCATCGCCGGGGCGGGCGTCGCCGGGCTGACCGCGGCACTGGCCTTCGCCGAGCGCGGCCATCGGATAAAACTGTTCGAACAGGCGCAGCACCTCGAGGCTGCCGGAGCCGGCATCCAGCTGTCGCCCAACGCGACACGTATTCTTCGACAACTCGGCGTACTCGATCGGCTGCTGCCGACGGCGGTGCGGCCGGAGGCGGTCGTGCTCAAGGATGCCGCCACGCTGCGCGAGTTGGCGCGCGTACCGCTTGGCCAGGCCGCCGAAACGCGCTGGGGAGCGCCCTATCTCGTTGCCCACCGCGGCGATCTGCAGTCAGCGCTGATGGCGCGGACAGCCGAGCGACCCGAGTTCGAGCTTGTCACCGGCGCCCGCGTCGGCAGCGTAGCATCCGGACCGAATGGCATCACCGCAACAGTCGAGATTGCCGGCACGACCATCGAAACCGAGGCATCGTTGCTGGTGGGAGCCGACGGCGTCTGGTCGTCGGTGCGAGAAAAGCTGGCCCGCACGGAGGCCGACTTTGTCAGAAGCCGATTCTCGGGCGAGCTTGCCTGGCGAGCCACGGTGGCCGCGGACAGCCTCGCCGGACAGGCCTTCGGCATGATCGGTGCGCCCGATTGCGTTACTGCATTCCTCTATCCCGGCTTCCATATGGTCGCCTATCCGGTCAGCCGTGGCACTGCCTTTAATCTCGCCGCCTTCACCAGGGGTGAGCGAATCGCCGAGGGCTGGTCGGGGCATGCCGACCCCGCCAGCCTCGTCAGTGCCATGCGCGGTACCGCGCCGGCGCTGGTCCGTCTGGCGAGCGAGGCGGCGCCGTGGACGGCATGGCCGATCCACACCGTCGAGCAGCGGCGGTGGACGACACCGGAAGGCGTCGCGCTGATCGGCGATGCGGCGCATGCGATGACGCCCTTTGCCGCACAGGGCGCGGCGATGGCGATCGAGGACGCGGCGACGCTTGCCGGCTTCGTTGCCACCTCGCCTGCCGATCTCAGCGGCGCGCTTGCCGCTTGGGAACAGGCGCGGCGGCCGCGCGTCGCCCAGGTCGCCCGCCGCGGCGCGGTCAACCGCCTCGCCTGGCACGCGGCCGGGCCGGTGGCGATGGCCCGCAACCTGTTCCTGGCGATGCGCTCACCCGAAAAGCTCGCCGCCGATCTTGATTGGCTTTATGGCTAGCGGGCGCGCGAGTCTGGGGATCGGCGATAAAAAGCTCGATAGGCCGGCGGGACAGCGCCCCCCTCTGTCCTGCCGGACATCTCCCCCACAAGGAGGGAGATTGGCAGTTTCGGCGCCTTGCTAGGTCCTGCAACGTTAGAGATTGGCGAAAGGAGGGCTCGAAGGATCGCGGCGTTGATCAGCCGGAACCCTCTTCAATTGTGAAGCCGCATCGACAGGCCGAGCGAGGCTGGCAGCGGGTTCCACCAGCCGGTGCGCAGCCCGGCCGTGCGCAGTGCCGCCGCCGTCCAGGTGTTGCAGCCGATCAGCGCGTTGAAATGGCCATTGGCTTCGAAGAAACGATCGAAGCGGGAATAGGCCGCATTCTCGATCGGAATGGCCCCGTTCGGCCCCCGCTGGAAGCTTGCCGCAATGTAATCGAGCAGCGCTGCAAAGCGTTCGTCGCCGATGTCGAAGCCGGCGACGTCGGGATGCGGCTCGGCGATGTCGCCGGAAATGTCGACATGCATCACCGAGGCATCGACGGTCAGCGCCTTCATCACCGGCATCGGCTTCAGCTCCGACCAGGTCGGCGTCTCCAGATAGAAGGCGCGGCCGCCCCAGCCGAAGACGATGTAGCGGACCTCCGCCATGTCGGCAGGAATGCCGGCATCGACCAGGAAATGGAAGCGCCGGCGCATATCGTCGTCGACCGGAATGGCGATGTCGGTGTGGATCGGATTTTGCAGCACCAAGATGCGGTGGCTTGCGCCGATCGGATCGGCAACTGCCGCCGGCCAGAGCGGGCGCGGCAGCAGCGTGCCCAGCGCTGCGGCAAGCACTGTTGCAACGACCAGCAGGCCAAGAAAACGGGCAAGCTTCTTCATGGGAAAGGCTTAGAGCAAGCCATGCTCAAGGTGAAGCGTCTCTGGAGTTGCACGGCTGACAAAGCGCTTGACGCGTATCCTCCCCGGGAGGATATGCTCAAGCATGTCAGATCACCTCCACGCCTCGCATCCTTCCATCATAAAGCGCCTGAAGCGCGCGCAAGGTCACCTTGCGGCTGTGCTGGCCATGATCGAGGCGCATCGCCCTTGCGTTGATCTGGCGCAGCAGCTTCATGCCGTCGAAAGGGCCATCAGCAGCGCCAAGCGCGAGCTGATCAACGATCACATCGAGCATTGCCTCACGGACAGCGTGGAAACCGGCGGCAACTCGCTGGCGGAACTCAAGCAGCTGGCGAAGTATCTATGAATGCCATCGTAGCCCGCATTCTGGACTGGCTCGGGTTCGGCTCGCACGCCGCACATCATCACGGCGATCACGGTTCGCACGGTCACACCCACGGCGTCATCGATGCGACAATTGCTACCACCGACCGGGGCATCTGGGCAATCAAATGGTCGTTCGTAATCCTGGCCATCACCGCGGCGTTGCAGATGGTCGTGGTTGTGCTGTCGGGGAGCGTGGCATTGCTGGCCGACACGATCCATAACATCGGCGATGCGACAACGGCGATCCCGCTATGGATTGCGTTCGTGCTGGCGCGGCGCAAGCCGTCGCGGACCTTTACCTATGGCTTGGGCCGGGTCGAGGATCTGGCCGGCATCATCATCGTGCTCATCATCCTGTTCAGCGCTGTTGTCGCCGCCTACCAAGCCATCGACAGGCTGATCAATCCACAAGTAGTGACACACCTCGGCTGGCTGACGGCGGCGGGCATTGTCGGCTTCCTCGGCAACGAGGCGGTTGCCGTGTTCCGTATCCGCGTCGGCCGCGAAATCAACAGCGCGGCACTCATTGCCGACGGCTACCACGCCCGCACCGACGGACTTACCAGCCTTGCCGTGGTCATCGGAGCCATCGGCGTCTGGCTCGGCTTTTCCTTGGCCGACCCGATCGTCGGCCTGCTGATCACGATTGCGATCTTCGGTATCGTGTGGCAATCGGCCCGTTCGGTGCTGACCCGCATGCTGGACGGAATCGAACCCGGTGTGATGGATGAAATCCGACATGCCGCCGAGCATGTTGCGGGCGCGCATATTGTCGATGCCAAGGCGCGCTGGGTCGGTCATAGATTGCACGCGGACATCGCAATTGCCGCGGACGAAACCTTACCGCTGTCGGCGGCGAACAAGATCGCGGCAGCGCTGAAAGACGAACTGTCCCAGCATATGCCAGCCCTGGCTGAGGCGAATGTCCGGTTTTCAACGGAACGTGGAGAGAACGACCATCCGCACCCTCACGAGCACACGCATGACCACGGCCACATGCACTGACGCTCGCCGATTTTCTGCTAGTCTCGTCCGATGTTCCAGACGCTCGTCGAATTTCAGCGCACGATCTATCTGACGCTCGGCGAGCAGATCAAGCTGCTTGCGGCCGGAGGCAATTGGCTGGCATTCATGGCCTTCCTGCCGATGGGCGTCGTGTTCGGGGCTGCCCATGCGCTGACGCCGGGTCATAGCAAGGCGGTCCTGGCGACCTATCTTGCCGGTTCGGATGCGAAGGTCTCGCGCGGCCTGCTCGTGTCTATCACGCTATCGTTCACGCATGTGACGATTGCCGTTCTGATTGCGGCTCTCTCGCTGCCACTGGTCTCCATAGCATTGGGCAGCGTTGGCCGCGCTCCGCTCCTGGAGCATATCAGTCGTGGGCTGCTCGGCCTCATTGGCGTCTGGATGCTCTGGCGCGCTTTGAGCCACAGCCATCACCACAGGCACGAAGGCGAGGCTGTCGGCGTGATGGCAGGCCTGATCCCCTGCCCGCTGACGCTTTTCGCGATGACTTTCGCGATCTCCAGGGGTGTTCCGGCAGCGGGCGTCCTGTTTGCCATCACCATGATGGTCGGCGTGGCGCTGACGCTGTCCTGCGTCGCGGTATTGTCGATCGTGTTTCGGGAACGGCTTGTACAGTTTTTCGCGCGCCAGCCACGGCTGTTCGAAACCATCTCCCGGGCCATCGAGGGCGCTGCCGGTCTCGCCCTTGCCGGCGTCGCTGTCTGGCAGATCACATCAGCTTAAGAGAAAACATGGTTTCAGCCACTGCATGGCGTCCGGGCCGGTGCAGCAGTTGGAACGAGCCAAGCCGACGCCGGTCATGTCACATCGATCACGACCATCAGCCCGCCGCCGCCCTTCTCCTCGACATTGTTGTTCGTGGTGTGATGCGGGATGTGGCAATGGATCAGCCATTTGCCCGGACGCTGTGCCTTCCAGATCACGTCATAGCGCTGACCTGGCCCGACGTTGACTGTATCGGCAAGGAAACGACCCGAGGCAGGGATCGTCTCGCCGTCGCGGGCAACGACCTCGAACGGTCCGCCATGGATGTGCATCGGATGGATGAAGCCGTTGTTGGTGCCGATGAACCGCACCTTGAGCGTCTCGCCGACCTTCATCGGAATCGTCTCGGTCGAGGGATAGGCCTTGCCGTTGATGGTGAAGAAATTCGGCATGCCGCCGTCCATCGGCATCGACGGGTAGGTCAGCCCTTCCCGCACCAGCCATTCCTGAAGCTCGATGACGTAATCATGGTCGGCCGCGACCTCATCGGCGGGATTGGCGGGATCGATGATCAGCGCACCGTAGAGGCCGAGCGCCTGGGTCCGGTCCGGCTTGGCATGGGGGTGATAGAAATAGGTTCCGTGCTGGGTTGCGGTGAATTCGTATGAATAGGATTGGCCGGGCTCGATCGGCGCCTGCGTGATCTCGGCTGGCCCATCCATCTGGTTCGGCAGGATCAGGCCATGCCAATGCACCGTCGTTTCCTCAGGCAGGCCGTTGACGACGTTGATCCTGACCCGATCGCCCTGGCGAATGTGAATTCGCGGACCGGGAATCTGGCCATTATAGGCATAGGCGTCGACCGCAACGTCCGGCAGGATCTGCCAGCGGACCACCGAAGGCCTGAGCTCGAACACCTTGATGCCGTTCTCCATTCGAAAAGGCAGGTCCTGGTCACCCTTTGCCGTCAGATCATAAGAGGCGGCCACAAGGCGAGGATCGGTGGCGGCCATGTCGCGCATCGCGTCGGCCGGCGTGTCGCGGTCCATGATCATGCCTTGCGGCATGATCACCCCGCCGACGTCGCGCGCCGACAGCGTCAGGTTCAGCCAATTCGCCGGCGCGATCATGCCGATGGCGAGGGCCAGCAGGGAGACCATGCTGAGGGCGGCGACTTGCGGGGTCGTGGCATCCGTCTCCATGTGATGACCGGCGCCGCCTTTGCCTTTGTGGGAAGCCATATCGTGGTGCTGCCCGTGATGGCCGCTGGCGTCGGCCTGCTGCATTTGCATCTGCGCGTGTTGCCCTTGGTGGGGCTGCTCTCGACCGTCGGTGCCGGCCGCCTGTTGGCGCTGTGTCATCAGCCCATGTTTCAAGCCGCGGGCGACCAGCCAGACATTGGCCGGGTAGGCAAGCGCAAAGCCGGCGATGACGCCGATCGACATCACGCCCCAGAACAAAAGCTCCGTCGGTTCCATCGCGCGCATGTCGCGGCCCATCATCAGAAAACTCATGACCGGCGCCATGCCGGCCATCATGAAGTTCATGGAGATGAACTCGGGCAGAAAGCTCTTGCGCACATTCTCCCAATAGGTGCCGCCCATCATCGATTTCATGAACAGCGACTGGAAGATGAACAGGCCGAAGGCAAAGCCGGCGAGATATTCGACGATCAGGTCGATCCACATCGGCAGGCCGAGCGCCGCCGTGACGGCGGCGGCAAGAATGATGCCGGTGGCATCGCCGGCGACGCAGTGGATGGTGGAGCCGACGCCCTGCTTCCAGAGCGGCCGGGTAAAGAGTTCATGCTCGCCCGGCCGGGGCTCCTTGTCGGCTAGCACGTAGAGCAGCAAGCCGAGCGGACCCATATAGAGGGTAACCAGGATGAATCCCCATTTCATCACCACCGGCTCGGGATTGTTGCGATATTGATCGAAGCCGACATAAAGCGTCGAAGCCAGCGCCAGTGCGAACCAGACGACGAGAAAATAATCGATCGGTTGGATGAGCATCGGGATGAACCTTGACCTGCCGCCGCACGCGCCAACGCGGCTCGTTATACAACTCCCAATGGCAATGAACGCAGCCGGCGCGCTTATGATCCGTGCCGGCCTTAGCTACCAGGTTGCAAGGTGACCACTCGAGCGGCCTGAAGCACGCTTGCTATCTTCTCGCGCCGCGCACGGTCAGCGCTCGTCGAATACGCGTAAGGCCCTGAGCAACGCAGCGAGCCCGGTCCGCCGGTCTTGTTCCGAACCGGCGTACAGGATCAGTGCAGGATCTGCGACAGGAACAGTTTCGTGCGTTCGTGGCGCGGGTGGTCGAAGAACTCGGCCGGCGTGTTCTGCTCGACGATCTGGCCTTGGTCCATGAAGATCACCCGGTTGGCGACTTTGCGCGCAAAGCCCATTTCATGGGTGACGCAGAGCATGGTCATGCCTTCCTCGGCCAGCCCGACCATCGTCTCCAGCACTTCCTTGATCATTTCCGGGTCGAGCGCCGAGGTCGGCTCGTCGAACAGCATGATACGCGGGTTCATGCACAGCGAGCGGGCGATCGCCACGCGCTGTTGCTGGCCGCCGGAAAGCTGGCCGGGATATTTGTTGGCCTGTTCCGGGATCTTGACGCGCGTGAGGAAATGCATGGCGATTTCCTCGGCCTGCTTCCGCGGCATCTTGCGCACCCAGATCGGCGCCAGCGTGCAATTCTCGAGGATGGTCAGATGCGGAAACAGGTTGAAGTGCTGGAACACCATGCCGACTTCGCGGCGCACCTCGTCGATCTTCTTCAGATCGTTGGTCAGTTCCTTGCCGTCGACTATGATCTTGCCCTTCTGGTGTTCCTCCAGCCGGTTGATGCAGCGGATCATCGTCGATTTGCCGGAGCCCGACGGGCCGCAGATGACGATCCGCTCGCCGCGCATCACCTTTAGATTGATGTCCTTCAGGACATGGAATTCGCCGTACCATTTGTGCATGGCGATGATGTCGATGGCGACATCGGTGGTGGAAATATGCATCTTGGCGGCATTGACCTTGATCTCTTCCGCGCTGACGGCGTTTTCTATGACCATGACAAGGTCCCCTTTTTAGCGTTTGTGGCCGGTGTCGAGACGGCGTTCCGTGTACATTGAATAGCGCGACATGCCGAAGCAGAACAGCCAGAAGATGAAGGCCGCGAACACCAGGCCGGACCTGGCCGTCTGCGGCGTTGCCCAGCTGGCGTCGGAGAAGTTCTGCTTGACGATGCCGAGGAGGTCGAACATCGAGATGACGATGACCAGGCTGGTGTCCTTGAACATGCCGATGAAGGTGTTGACGATGCCGGGAATGACCAGCTTCAGCGCCTGCGGCATGACGACCAGACCCATCTTCTGCCAGTAGCTGAGGCCGAGCGAATCGGCGCCCTCATACTGGCCTTTGGGGATCGCCTGCAGGCCGCCGCGCACCACTTCGGCCATGTAGGCGGCGGCAAACAGCGACACGCCGATCAGCGCGCGCAGGAACTTGTCGAAGCTGACGCCGGCCGGCAGGAACAGCGGTAGCATCACGCTGGCAAAGAACAGCACCGTAATCAGCGGGATGCCGCGTACCGTCTCGATGAAGATCACGCACAGCAGCTTGACGATCGGCATGTTCGAGCGCCGGCCGAGCGCCAGCACGATGCCGACCGGCAGCGACACAGCGATGCCCACGAAGGACAGGCTGAGTGTCACCAGCAGTCCACCCCAAAGCGGGGTTTCGACATAGGGCAGGCCGAACATGCCGCCGAGCAGCAGAACGAAGGCGACGACCGGCAGCGCAAAAAAGAGAAGAATGGCATTCAGCCCCTTGCGCGGTACGCGCGGAATGAGCAGCGGCACCAGCAGCGCCACGAACAGGATGGCGACCAGGATCGGGCGCCAACGCTCTTCCAGGGGATAGCGGCCGAACATGAACTGGCCGAACTTGGCGTTGACGAAGGCCCAGCAGGCGCCGGTCCAGCCGTCCGGCTGGATGCCGCCCTGCGCCACGGTGGCGCAGACCGTGCGGTCCGGTCCCGTCCACTGGGCGTTGATGAAAGCCCAATTGACGATCTGCGGCAGGATCATGGCAACCAGCACGATGCCGATGATGGTCAGGATGGTGTCGCCGGTCGACGCGATCAGATTCTTGCGGACCCAGGCGCCGAGGCCGCGCTCGCTCGACGGCGCCGCCTGCGCCAGCGCCATCTCCGTCCGCACCCAGGACATATCGTGCTCTTGCATGGCCTTATCTCTCCACCAGCGCCATCCTGGCGTTCACCACGTTCATGACCGCCGACGTGATCAGGCTGAGCGCCAGGTACACCGCCATCATGATCACCACGCCTTCGACTGCCTGCCCGGTCTGGTTCAAGACCGTGCCAGCCGTCGCCGTCAGGTCCGGATAGCCGATGGCGATGGCGAGCGAGGAATTCTTGGTCAGGTTGAGGTACTGGCTGGTCAGCGGCGGAATAACGATGCGCATCGCCTGCGGCACGACGACAAGTCTGAGGATCGATCCCGAACGCAGCCCGAGTGCAGCGGCCGCCTCGGTCTGGCCTGCGCTGACGCCCCTGATGCCGGCGCGCACGATCTCGGCGATAAAGGCGGCCGTATAGCAGGACAACGCCAGATAGAGTGACAGGAACTCGGGCCTGACCTGAAAGCCACCGACGAGATTGAAGGTCGACTGCTTTGGAAATTCAAAGCTCAGCGGAAAGCCGCTCAGCGCGTAGGCCAGCAGCGGCAGGCCGACGATCAACGCTATGGATGTCCAGAACACCGGGAATGGCTGCCCCGTCGCCATCTGCCGCTGTCGCGCCTTGCGGGCGACGAACCAGGCCATGGCGATGCCGAGGAGCAGTGCGACCAGGATCAGCCAGGATCCCTCGCCCCACATAGCGCGGGGAAAATAGAAGCCGCGCTGGTTGAGAAAGGAGCCGAACGGCAAATTGATGCTGTCGCGCGGCGGCGGCAGCACGGCGAGCACGCCGGAATACCAGAAGAAGATGACCAGCAGCGGTGGGATGTTGCGGAACACCTCGACATAAACGGTGCAGATCTTCCTGATCAGCCAGTTATGCGACAGCCGGCCTATGCCGACGATGAAACCGATGATGGTGGCGGTGATGATGCCGACGACAGCAACGATCACGGTGTTGATAAAGCCAACCAGGATGGCACGGAAATAGGTCGAATCCGATGAATAAGCGATGGCGCTTTCGCTGATGTCGAAGCCGGCGCGGCCCTTGAGAAAGCCGAAGCCGGAAGCGATGTGCAGCCGCGTCAAATTGGCGATGACGTTGTGGGTGACCCACCAGACACCCGCTACCAGCAGGACGAGGACCAGTGCTTGAAAGAATATGCCGCGGACGCGAGGATCATTGATGAAGGAACCGCGGCTTGGCTCCTCGCGAAGAATTTCCTGCGATGCCATTAAACCACCACCCTTCTGGCGACCATCCCCTGGAAAGAGAAACCGGAAGGCAGGAAGCTGCCTTCCGGATCACATTTCGATCAGCGGATCGGCGGAGCGTATTGCAGGCCACCCTTGGTCCACAACGCGTTGATGCCGCGCGCGATCTTCAGCGGGCTGCCCGAACCGACATTGCGTTCGAACATTTCGCCGTAGTTGCCAACTGCTTTGACGATGTTGACGACCCAGTCGTTGGAGACGCCGAGATCGGTGCCGATCTTGGTGTCGGCTTCCTGGCCGAGCACGCGCTTGATCTCAGGATTGTCCGAGTTCTTCATCTCGTCGACATTAGCCTGGGTGATGCCCAGTTCCTCGGCCTGCAACAGCGCAAAGTAGGTCCACTTGACGATGTGGTACCACTGGTCGTCACCCTGGCGCACGGCCGGGCCGAGCGGTTCCTTGGAGATGATCTCGGGCAGCACGACATGGTCGGCCGGCGCGCTGAGCGTCAGGCGGATGCCGTAGAGACCCGACTGGTCGGTGGTGTAGACGTCGCAGCGGCCGGCGTCATAGGCGGCGTTGACCTCATCCAGCTTTTCGAAGACGACGGGGTTGTATTCCATCTTGTTCGCCTTGAAGTAGTCGGCGAGATTGAGCTCGGTCGTGGTGCCGCTCTGCACGCAGACCGCCGCGCCCGAAAGCTGCAGCGCCGAATTGACGCCCGGCAGTTTCTTGGCGTTGATCATGAAGCCCTGACCGTCATAATAGGTGACGCCGACGAAGTTCAGGCCAAGTGCCGTATCGCGGTTGATGGTCCAGGTGGTGTTGCGCGACAGGATGTCGACCTCGCCCGACTGCAGCGCGGTGAACCGCTCCTTGGCGCTGAGCGGCGTGAATTTGACTTTGGTGCCATCGCCGAAGACGGCGGCCGCCACGGCGCGGCAGAAATCCACATCGATGCCTTTCCATTCACCCTTGTCGTCCGGCGCCGCGAAGCCAGCAAGACCTGTGTTGGTGCCGCACTGGATGAAGCCTTTCGCCTTGACGTCGTCGAGCGTGCTCGCGGATGCGGCCGAAGCCGCGAATCCAAACGCGGCGGCGCCCAAAACGCCGATTGCAATGTGTTTCATGACCCACAGACCCTTTTCTGTTTTTTCCAGGCGAACCTGACTTTTTCCCGTGTGAACGCAGCTTCGTATCCCGGCCCATTACCGGAATCCCGCATCGTAACCGACGCGCTGTCTCCCATTCACGAACAACATCGAAGGCGATTATTCCTGTGAGGTCAAGGGAAATGACCAAATCCGAAAGACTTTGAAAACCAACTGGCTGAAATGCCTGAATCGCAGACAAACGCGCCCGCAAATCGGTCAACGCGCCGATAAAGCCGGCAAAATCCGATCGCGCCTTCCCGACCGCGACTTCCCGACCGCGCCGGGCGCCCTGCGGATCTACGGCGCATTGCTGAATTGGCATATTCAAGACCTTTGCCTGGCGAGTGCGGTGCGGTTGCGCGGCCAATGCCGCCGCACTATGGCTAACGACCTACTCACGGGACGAAATGCAATGGCAAAAGACGGCAGCGAGATGGGCATCAACACGCGGCTCGCCCATTCCGGCAACAACCCGCATGACTATTTCGGCTTCGTCAACCCGCCGGTGGTGCATGCCTCGACCGTGCTTTATCCCAACGCGGCGGCGATGGCTTCACGCAGCCAGAAATACACCTACGGAACGCGGGGCACGCCGACCACCGATGCGCTGAACAGCGCGATCGATGCGCTGGAAGGCTCTGCGGGCACGGTCGCGGTTCCATCGGGCCTGGCGGCGGTGACGCTGCCGCTGCTCGCCTTCCTGTCGGCCGGCGATCATCTGCTGATCGTCGATTCCGTCTATCACCCGACCCGCAATTTCGCCGACACGATGCTGAAGCGGCTGGGCATCGAGGTCGAGTATTACGAACCGCGCATCGGCGCCGGCATCGCGGCGCTGATCAAGCCCAACACCAGGGTGGTGTTCACCGAATCGCCGGCCTCCAACACTTTCGAGGTGCAGGACATACCGGCCATCGCCAAGGCAGCGCATGCCGCCGGCGCCATCGTCATGATGGACAACACATGGGCGACGCCGCTCTACTTCCGCCCGCTCGACCATGGCGTCGACATCTCGATCCATGCGGCGACGAAATACCCGGCCGGCCATTCCGACGTGCTGCTCGGCACGGTCTCGGCCAACGCAGCCTGCTGGAAGCAGCTTTGCGAGACGTTCAACACGATGGGATGCTGCGCCGGGCCGGATGACGTCTACCAGGTGCTGCGCGGCCTGCGCACAATGGGCGTGCGGCTGGAGCACCATCAAAAGAGCGCGCTTGCCCTCGCCGGCTGGCTGGAGGGCCAGCCGGGCGTGGCGCAGGTGCTGCATCCGGGGCTGCCCAGCCATCCCGACCACGTTTTGTGGAAGCGCGATTTTTGCGGATCGAGCGGCATCTTCTCTATCGTCCTTGCAGGCGGCGGACAGAAGCAGCAGCACGCCTTCCTCGACGCGTTGAAGTTTTTCGGCCTCGGCTATTCCTGGGGCGGCTATGAGAGCCTTGCCGTGCCGGTATTCCTGGGCGACCGTACCGTCGCCAAGGGCCCGTATGACGGACCGCTGGTGCGCCTGCAGATCGGGCTCGAGGATGTCGAGGATTTGAAGGCCGACCTGGCGCGCGGGCTGGCGGCGGCCGCAGAGGCCTGAGCCAGCACCTTGCCAGACTGAGTCAGGAATCGGCGTAACAGCCTGGAAACACTGCGATCCTGAGCGGTGTCATGGCGACCGATCAGCCGATGAAGCGGCGTCTACAAAATAGAGACGCCGGCGTGGCGGAAGCGATAGAATAGCTTCTGCCGGCGCTTGATGCGGATCGAGGCTGGCCGGCGGATCGGTCGGGAACCTTTTGTCGGCCGATGCATCCAATATCCCGATGAGAAGCCTATCAGGAGATCGCCAATGCCGGCTGTGTTGACGGCAACGTCCGCCGCTTCCGGCGACATGCAGCTTGTCGGCCGCGCGCTGGCACGCGATGGCGATGCATTCCGCACCATCATCAAGACGCACAACCAGAGGCTCTACCGCATCGCCCGCGGCGTTGTGCGCAACGACAGCGAGGCCGAGGACATCGTCCAGGAGGCCTATGTCAGGGCGTTTGCCCACCTCGAGGCCTTTCGTGGCGATGCCTCGCTCGCCACGTGGCTGTCGCGTATCGTCATCAACGAAGCGCTCGGCCGCTTGCGCAAAAGGCGGCGAATGGTGGCGATACCTGAAAATCCGCAAGCCGAAATCATCCGGTTTCCCCTCAACCCGAGCGACGATCCGGAGCGGACGATGGCGCAACGGCAGATCCTTGAGCTTGTCGAACGGGCAACCGACAGTCTTCCCGATGTCTACCGGCTGGTGTTCGTGGCGCGAGTCATCGAGGGGCTGAGCATCGAGGAGACCGGCGAACTGCTTGGCGTGCGACCAGAAACCATCAAGACCCGGCTGCACCGCGCTCGTGCGCTGGTGCGCAAGGCGCTGGACGACCAGATCGGCCCGGTGCTGCTCGACGCGTTTCCGTTCGCGGGCCGGCGCTGTGAACGGCTGACCAATGCCGTGATGCAGCGGCTTGGTCTTTCCGGATAGGTCGCGTCGATTTTCGCGGGAACGTTTTCCGGCGACCTGCATCCAATGAGCATCACTGAAAACGAAGCCCGATGCAGCTCGGCGTCGGGGCGAAGGAGAGCATCATGTTTATTCGATCGACCACGGCACTGGCCGCATTTTTCCTGCTTAGCGCAGCGCCCTTGTCGCAAGCTGCCGACAAGCCGACCGATCCGCAGATCGCACATATCGCCTACACAGCGGGCGTGCTTGACGTCGAGGCGGCCAAGCAGGCGCTGCAGAAATCGAAAAACAAAGAGGTCGTAGATTTCGCCAAGGACATGGTGCGGGATCACGAGGCCGTCAACAAACAGGCTCTCGACCTGGTCAAGAAGCTCAAGGTCACGCCTGAGGACAATCCGACCAGCAAAGCGCTGACCAAGGCGGCGGCCGAGGAACGTGCCAAGCTTGCCAAGCTCAAGGGCGCGGCGTTCGACAAGGCCTATGTCGCCAGCGAGGTGGCCTACCACAAGCAGGTCAATGGCGCGCTCGAAACTCTGCTGATCCCGTCGGCCGGCAATGCCGAGCTGAAGAGCCTGCTGGAAACCGGCCTGAAAATATTCCAGGGCCACGAACAGCACGCCGAACACGTCGCCGGTATGCTGAAGTGAGGATCGGGCCAATGGTGTCGAGGCGGCATCTGTGGGTTGCGCTGGCGCTGACCATCGGCGCCGCACCTGCTAAGGCCGAAACCATTGAGGTGACGATCGACAAGGTTGTGTTTTCGCCCGGAAACATCGAGGCGAAGGTCGGCGACACGATCAAGTGGGTGAACAAGGACGTGTTCGCCCACACGGCAACCGTCAACGGCGGCTGGGAAGTGATGATCCCGCCGAAGCAGGCAGCAAGCCTGATGGTGAAGAAGGCCGAATCGGTCGATTATTTCTGCCGCTTCCATCCCAATATGAAGGGCCATGTGACGGTGACATCGCCCTGACTGGCTAATGCCTGTCGCGCAAAAGTGTGCAGCGGTTTTGCGATAACGACATGCATAAAACAAGAGCCTAAAGCGCGTCGCATGAGGCCGGTCGAACGCGACGTGCTTTTAGGCCGCCAGCCATGCCGTCCCGACAAGAAGCGTGACCAGCGTCAATGGCAGGCCAACCTTGAAGAAGGCGATGAAGCCCAGCGGCTTGCCGGAGACCCGCGCGTGCTCGGCAACGATCAGATTGGCGACCGAGCCGAGCAGCGTGAAATTGCCGGCCAGGGTCGAGCTCATGGCGACGACCAGCCAGGCACGCTCTGGATTCTCCAGGCCGGGTATGAACGGCCGCAGCGCCAGCACGGCCGGAACGTTGCTCATGATGTTGGACAGCACTGCGGTGAAGCCGGACAGCCGCCAGACATCATTCAGCCCAAGGTCCTTTGCCGAAGCGACGATGTCGGGCGTCAGCAATGTCTTTTCGGCACCGGCGACGACGATGAACAGCCCGGCGAACATGAACAGCAGCGGCCCGTCGATCTCGCGATAGATGCGCTCAGGCTTGATGGCGCGGGTCAGCAACAGAATCGCACCGCCAATCAGCGCCGCCTTGGCTACGGGAACGCCGGCAAAGAAAGCGACCGCCAAACCGATACAGACGACCACCGCCTTGAGCACCTGCCCCGGCAGCATGCGGCCGCGATAGACTTCGGGGCTGAGCTCGGCCTTGCGCGAAAATTCGGCGCGGTAGACGATGCGGATGATGACGATGACGGCGAAGAGGCCGAACGCCGCGACCGGTGCAAGTGCCGCCGAGAAGGCCGGATAGGAAATCCCCGACAGGGCGCCGATGACCATGTTCTGCGGATTGCCGGTGATGGTGGCGACACTGCCGCAATTCGAGGCCGTGGCGGTGGCGATCAGATAGGGAACCGGGTTGCGGTTGATGACGCGGGTGACATGGACGACGATCGGCGCCATGACCAGGCAGATGGCGTCGTTGACCAGGAATGCCGACAGGACGCCGGTCAACAGCGTCACCATCACCAGCAGCATGAATGGCGCATGCGCATGCTCAATGGCGAACCCGCCGAGCGCGCGAAAAGCGCCGGACACTTTCAGATGCGCCACGACGATCATCATGCCGAGCAAAAGCGTGATGGTGTCGAAGCTGATGGCGCGGTAGGCGTCCTCCATGCTGAGCGCGCCGATGGCGATCATCGCCGCACCGCCGAGCAGCGCGATGCCTGCCCGGTCGAGGCGCAGCCCTGGTATCGTGCCGATGGCGACGCCGGCATAGGTCAGGACCAGGATCAGCAATGCCGCCGCGCCCATCGCTGTCATGTGTTGGAAATCCTGTTCGCGACTGGCGAGTGAACCTGTCCGGAATGGACGCTGAAATATTGGCGATCCCGACAGGATTCGAACCTGTGACCATCGGCTTAGAAGGCCGGTGCTCTATCCAGCTGAGCTACGGGACCGCTGGCCGGCCGCATGACCGGCTGATTGTTGGCGCCGGCAGGGCCGGTATGAGATCAATGCGTCCAGGGCGTCCTGCGGTCATAGCGGAAATTCTCCGCATAGGAAATCTGGCGGCGTTTGATTTCCTTCGGCTCCTCGACGCGGAAAGACAGCCCTTCCTTCTCGGCATAGGCGACCGCCTCTTCCCTGGTGTCAAAGGTCAGCCTGATCTGGCTTCGCATGTCGCCGGACGTGGTGTAGCCCATCAGCGGATCGATCTTCTTGCGCTGCTCCGGATCGAATTCCAGCACCCAATAGCCGGTCTTGGCCTTGCCGGACTGCATCGCGGTTTTGGCTGGGCTGAAAATGCGGGCTGACATGACCACCTCATTGCTGGTTGCAAGCACACGACCTCGAAACCAGATTACTATTCTCTGGCCATGCACTAGCCCGTCATTACTGCGCAATGGCGCCGGCAGCAAGGCCGATGGCTTTTTACGCTTGCTTTGGCGGGCCGAAATCAATAGGCAACAGACCGTTCGGAGTGTAGCGCAGCCTGGTAGCGCATCTGGTTTGGGACCAGAGGGTCGGGAGTTCGAATCTCTCCACTCCGACCATTCATCAAGCAAATCTCGTCGGCAGCGCAAGCTGATCACGCTCGAGCGTGATCCGTCGCCGTATCATGCTCAGGCAACGGACGGACAGCACGAGCCTGCGCTGCCCGTCCGATATGGAAGATGTCAGCCCTGGATGAAGGCCAGCAGATCCGGATTGATGATCTCCGGATGGGTGGTGCACATGCCGTGCGGCAGGCCCTTGTAGATCTTGAGCGTGCCGTGCTTCACCAGCTTGGCCGCAAGCAGCGCGGAATCGGCGATCGGCACGATCTGGTCGTCGTCGCCATGCATGATCAGGACGGGAACCTCGATCTTTTTGAGATCGTCGGTGAAATCGGTCTCCGAGAATGCCTTGATGCAGTCGTAATGGGCCTTGGCTCCGCCCATCATGCCCTGGCGCCACCAATTGTCGACGGCGCCTTGCGAGATCTTGGCGCCGTCGCGGTTGAAGCCATAGAACGGGCCGGCCGGCACATCCCTGTAGAACTGGGCGCGATTAGCGGCCAGAGCCGCGCGAAAGCCGTCGAAGACTTCGATCGGCAAGCCGCCGGGGTTGCTGTCGGTCTTGACCATAATCGGCGGCACGGCGCCGATCAGCACCGCCTTGGCAACACGGCCTCCGCCGCCATAAAGCGCGACGTAACGCGCCACCTCGCCGCCACCGGTCGAGTGGCCGATGTGGATCGCATCCCTGAGATCGAGATGCGCCGCGAGCGCCGCAACATCGGCGGCGTAGGTGTCCATCTCATTGCCGGTCGCGGTCTGCGACGAGCGGCCGTGGCCGCGGCGGTCATGGGCGATGACGCGGTAGCCCTTTTCGACGAAGAACAGCATCTGGTTGTCCCAGTCGTCTGAGCTCAGCGGCCAGCCGTGATGGAACACGATCGGCTGGCCCTTGCCCCAATCCTTATAGAAAATCTCGGTGCCGTCATGGGTGGTGAATGTGCTCATCGTCCTACTCCTTGATGGAAAGCTGGGAGGTAACAGGGAAGCTTTTAGCCCCTTCAGCTGGACAAATTATAACAGTGCGGTCAGGGTGAGCATTGGCAAAACGGACATTCAACGTGGCAAAACTGACAAATGACGGCTGCGCGTGATCTGATCGAAATCGGCCTTGTCTTGTATCCCGGCGTGCAGGAAGCAGCCGTGCTCGGCCTGACCGATCTTTTCATGCTGGCAAACCGGCTGGCTGTCGAGCGGTCGCCGGAGGCGGCGAGGCTTCGCGTCAGCCATTGGCAATTGGACGCGGGCAATACCGTAATCCGCACCTTCGACAGCGACCCCGGCGCCGACAATGAACCGGCCATGGTCATCCTGCCGCCGACCCTGCTGCAGCCGATCCCTCGCGAGGCGGCCGCGCCCTATGCCGGCTGGCTCAGGGACCGTCATGCGGCAGGCGCGACGCTCGGTTCGGTCTGTGCCGGCGCCTTCGTGCTTGCCGAGACCGGCCTGTTGTCCGGTCGCGCCGCGACAACGCACTGGGCCTATCGCGACGCGCTGGCGCTACGCTTTCCAGACATCTTGCTCGACGCCGACAGGCTGGTCATCGACGATGGCGACATCATCACCGCGGGCGGCTACATGGCCTGGACCGACCTCGGCCTCAAGCTCGTGGACAGGGTGCTCGGGTCAACCGTCATGATGGACACGGCGCGTTTCATGCTGGTCGATCCGCCGGGCCGCGAGCAACGTTTTTACAGCCCGTTTGCGCCGCGATTGACCCATGACGACGAAGCGATCCTCAAGGTGCAGCATTGGCTGCAGGCGAACGGCGCGCGCGACGTGACGCTCGGCGCCATGGCCGAGCATGCGGGGCTGGAGGAGCGGACCTTTCTGCGACGCTTCCGAAACGCCACTGGCCTCAGGCCGACCGAATATTGTCAGCACCTGCGGGTCGGCAAGGCGCGCGAGATGCTGGAAACCACGATACGATCGATCGACCAGATCGCCTGGGAGGTCGGCTATGACGATCCCGGCTCCTTCCGCAAGGTATTCGCCAGGATAACCGGCCTGGTGCCCGGCGATTATCGCCGGCGCTTTGGCGTGGAATGAGCTGTGATTGCGGGTGGAGAGAGCTGAGGCCCGGCCGCCGCGCAATGGCGCTATCGATTCGATGCTGCCAAAGGCAAGCTCGCCGGGAAGAGAACCCCAACCACCCCATCTCCCGGCGAGCCTACTTACCTGATTGATACGCAATCAGGACCGGGATCAGCCGGCAAGCTCTTTGTTGCAAGACAGATGCCAGTCTTTCTTCTCGAAATGGGACACAGACGGGAATGAGCTCCCTGATGTTCACGCCGAGGCTTTTTGCCTGATGTGCCGGATCAGTCGAATTCCTGAAATTAGCAGCAATGCGCCTCCGACTTCCACGACCAGGATCACGGCCGAGCCCCAGGGAATAGCTGGCCAAAACTCCGAAAAGGCTTGCCTGAGCCAGGTGCTATGAGCAGGCTCCTCGCCGTAGGTCCTGAGCATCAAGTCCGCGTAATCGAAGATCTCTTGGACCACGATCGCCGACCAGAACAGCGATGAGACAAGCCATATCAGTGCGATTCGTCTGACGATCGGGCTCATTCCAATACCTACTGTCAAAAAGATCGACTTGATTAGCACACCCGCCAAACGAGATCATCCCGCTATATCTCGAACTCGCCCTGCCCTTCATCCATGGCGCTGACCGTCTCGGCTGCGAGCGCTCGCGTTATCGGCGTCTTGCGCTCGAGCGCGGTGCGGTCGAGCCGTTCGACCACCCGCATGGCGGTGGCCAGCGAGCGTTCGATGCGGCGCACCAGGTATTGCACGACATGCGGCTCGACCTCGACCTGGCGGTCGGCGAACAGTTTTGTGATGACGCCGGCCAGCAAGAGATCGTCGGGCTCGTGGATCTCGACGGTAGCCGCCGCCTTGAGCCGCGACGCCAGGTCGGGCAGCCTGACGCCCCAGGCGGAGGGAAAGCGGCGCGCCGTCAACAGTAAGGTCGAGCCGGCGCCGCGCACCGCATTGATCAGGTGGAACAGGCCGTGCTCGTCGACCGGGCCGGCGTCGACATCGTCGATCAGGGCCGGATGCGCGCCGAGATTTTCGATACAGTCGCCGATGCGGGCGGCCTCCACTTTCACCGCGTCGGCGCGGGTCCGCCAGATCGAGGCCAGATGGGTTTTTCCCGAGCCGGCCGGCCCAGCCAGCACGACAACCGGCGACGGCCAGTCCGGCCAGCGGTCGACAAGCGCCGCGGCCTGGCTGTTGGTGGCGGAGACGACGAGCTCGTCACGCGAATAGCCGGTGCCGTGGCCTAGATCGAGCGGCAATTGGCGCGGCGGATCGATCTTGTTGTCCGGCATCTGGCTCAACCGCGCGCGCCCCCGCGGCGCCGAACCGGCAGCGGCGGCACCGGCTCGTCGGCATGGCCCTTGTAGAGCGGCGATTCGAGATAGCGCGCGATGGCGAAACGCACCAGAACGGCAACGGCGGCGGAAGCCGGAACGGCGATCAGCAGGCCGACGAAGCCGAACAGCGCGCCGAAGGCAAACAGCGCAAACATCAGCCATACCGGATGCAGGCCGACGCTTTTGCCGACTAACCGCGGCTGCAGGATGTTGCCCTCGATGAACTGGCCGACGAAGAACACGCCTGCCACTGCCGCGATCATGGTCCAGTCCGGCCAGAACTGGACGAAGGCAACGCCGACAGCCAGCACCAGCCCGGTCAGCGAGCCGACATAGGGGATGAACGAGATCAGCCCGGCGAACAGGCCGATGAGGATGCCGAAATTCAGGCCCGTCAGCGTCAGGCCGGTGGCATACATGGCGCCGAGCACCAGGCAGAGCGTACCCTGGCCGCGCACGAAGCCGGCGGTCGCGGTGTTGATGTCCCTGGCGATCGCCCGGACCGTCTTGACATAGTCGCGCGGCACCCAGCCGTCGACGATTGCCACCATGCGGTCCCAGTCGAGCAGCATGTAGAAGGCGACGACCGGCGTCACCACGAACAGGCTGACAACCGAGACCAGCGCCACGCCGGAGCTCCAGATCGAGGTGAAGACCGTAGTCAGGAGACCGAAGCCGGAGGTCAGCAGCGAGTTCAGCCCTTCGCGCAGGCCATTGGCGTCGACGCCGAATTTCTCTTCCAGCCATTTCGGGTCGAAACTGGTGATCAGGCTCTGCAGCCGGGTCAGATAGTCCGGCAGCTTGCTGGCGAAATCAGCCATCTGCGAGGCGAGCACCGGAACCAGGATGACGACGGCCAGCACCAGGACGACGATAAAGGCGATGAGGATGACCACCGTCGCCATCAGCCTGGACAGGCCGAGCCGCTCCAGCCGGTCAGCGACAGGGTCGAGGAAATAGGCGAGCACCATGCCGGCGACGAAGGGCAGAAGGATGCCGCTGAAGACATAGAGGAAGACGGCGAGGATGATGGCGCTGACCAGCCAGAAGCGGATCTGGCGCCGAAACGACGCCGATGCCGCAGCCTCCGCTGCCGCGGCTTCGGCCTCGGCGTCGATCGACCGTTCGTCGGGTGCCTGGTGTTCAGGTGCCCCGCGTTCAGGTGCCGGGTGTGGAGCCTTCGCCATAGCCGCTCATATGCCTCAGCCAAGCCACGAGATAGGCCGCGGCCGAAGCCACGGTCAAGACCCCGGACAGCAATATGAGGGCCGGCCTCAGCGGATCGAGACGGATGTCAAAGGCGAGTTCGCCCAACACCACTGCCGCCAGCACGATCTGGATCGCGGTGTTGGCCTTCGACACCAGGAGCGGCTTCATCTCAACCGGATGCGCCATGACGGTGGACAAAAGCACGGCGCAGACGATCAGCGCGTCGCGCGACACCATGGTGATGACCAGCCATAGCGGCAACTCGCCGCTGATGCCCATGACCACGAAGACGGAGACCAGCAGCAGCTTGTCGGCCATCGGGTCGAGATAGGCGCCGAGCCTGGAAAACTGATTGAAATGGCGGGCGATGAAGCCGTCGACGCCGTCGGAAATGCCGGCAATGAGGAAGCCGGCAAAGGCCCAGTCCCAGCGTTCCTGCAGCATGGCCAGCACCACGGCCGGCACCAGCACGAAGCGCATGATCGTGATCATGTTGGGGATGGTCAAACGCATTATCCCGTCGCTCTTGTTTGTCGATACATGATGGAGATGGAGGGTCACGGCAAGTGAGAAGCGACAAAAGTTGGGCCGTGCACGGGTTTGTCGAGAGCGCACTGGCCGCGAAGCTATTTTGGAACAAGCGGCGCAGTGGCTGGACTCTTCGGCAACCATCAAGGCACCATGGCGCAACAAAGAGGGAGTGGAACCTTGTCTTTGGCCGTTGGCGAAGCGCGTAAGTATCTCGATACGTTCATGATGGGACATGGCTTTCGCCGCATCCGGAAAGGCGTCTTCGAAGTCGACCGGAGCGACGATATCAGCCTGATTCTCGAAGAAGCCTTTACTGCAAGCTCTGGCGATGTTCATGTGAACATGCTCGTTTACCTGGACTTTCTTACCGTCAGGCCGTTGCTTGAAAGGCTGTACGGCAAAAAATGGATCTGGCCCGGACTGTCGCAGTTTCATCCCGAAACGATATTTAACAATGAGCTGAAAGCTTATGCTCGTTACTTCGAGAACCTTGACCAGATGAGCATAGATAGGTTGCTGGGGAAATATGTCGAGCTGGCGCGACGGATCAGGGCTCAGAATCCGGACCTCGCCAGTTACGTCGCCGGACATAGCGAGCTGCTCGACAAACCTTACGAATTCACACAGCCCTTCGCAGTTCGGATCCTCGCGCTGATTGCCTGCGAAATCGAACTTGGGCACTACGAGCGGGTGAGGCAGGCTGTGCACTGGATTCGAACGAACAATAGCGGAATAGCGCTGAGCGGCTACGCCAAGGCACAACTCGACCGCGTCGACATGGTTCTGGCGGAACGAGAGGGGCGTCCATAAGGGCGGCAGTGTCCACTCTTTTGTCGAGCCAAGACCGTCTGATCCCGCCGTCATCCTTGCGAGGTGCGGCCGTTCATGCGAAGAGCCCGCAAGCGAATGAAACCAGCGACAGGCAAGCGCAACAGATGAGCAGGCGCCGGAAATGAGCAAGCGCAAGAACGGGCTCACCTATGCCGAAGCGGGCGTCGACATCGATGCCGGCAATCTCATGGTCGAGAAGATCAAGCCGCTGGTGCGCGCGACCCGCCGGCCGGGCGCCGATGGCGAGATCGGCGGCTTCGGCGGCCTGTTCGACCTAAAGGCCGCCGGCTTCACCGATCCGGTGCTGGTCGCCGCCAATGACGGCGTCGGCACCAAGCTGAAGATCGCCATCGACGCCGGCAAGCACGATACGATCGGCATCGACCTCGTCGCCATGTGCGTCAACGACATCGTCGTGCAGGGCGCCGAACCGCTGTTCTTCCTCGACTATTTCGCCACCGGCAAGCTCGATCCCGACCAGGGTGCTTCGATCGTCGGCGGCATTGCCGCCGGCTGCCGGCAGGCCGGTTGCGCGCTGATCGGCGGCGAGACGGCGGAAATGCCGGGCATGTATCACGACAAGGACTACGACCTTGCCGGCTTTGCCGTCGGTGCCGCCGAACGCGGCCAGCTGCTGCCGACCGACGACATCGTCGAGGGCGACGTGCTGCTCGGCCTTGCCTCGTCGGGCCTGCATTCGAACGGCTTTTCGCTGGTCCGCCGCATCGTCGCGGTAAGCGGCCTTGGCTGGGGCGATCCGGCGCCGTTCAATGACGAGGCGACACTGGCCGAGGCGCTGCTCGAGCCGACGCGCATCTACGTCAAGTCGATCCTCAAGGCGATCCGCAACACGCATGGCATAAAGGCGCTGGCCCATATCACCGGCGGCGGCTTTCCAGAAAACATCCCGCGCGTTCTGCCCAAGGATTTTTCGGCCGAGCTCGATCTTGGCGCCATCGAAGTGCCGCCGGTGTTTTCGTGGCTGGCCAAGACCGGCGGCGTCGCGCCGGAAGAGATGATGCGCACCTTCAATTGCGGCATCGGCATGATCCTGGTCGTCGCCTCCGGCCAGGCGGCGCAGGTCGCCGCCGTTCTGCAGGAGGCCGGCGAGACGGTGACGCCGATCGGCCAGATCGTGCCGCGCCGCGATGCCGGCGTCATCTATCGGGGCTCGATCGGCCTATGACCAGAAAACGCACCGTAGTGCTTATTTCGGGGCGCGGCTCCAACATGACGGCGCTGATCGCGGCCGCCGGCAGCCCGGCCTATCCGGCCGAGATCGTCGGCGTCATCTCCGATCGCGCCAATGCCGCCGGCCTCGGCATCGCCGCGGCTCGCGGCATCGCCACTAAGGTGATTTCGCGCTCCGACTATGCCAGCAAGGAAGCGCATGACGGGGCGATCGATGCGGCCCTCTTGTCGTTCGGCGCCGAAATCGTCGCGCTGGCCGGCTATATGCGCATCCTCGGCGCGCGTTTCGTCGAGAAGTGGCAGGGCCGGATGGTCAATATCCACCCTGCCCTGCTGCCTGCCTTCAAGGGGCTGGATACGCACGCGCGAGCCATCCGCGCAGGCATGCGCATCCATGGCTGCACAGTGCATTTCGTCACGCTCGACATGGATGACGGGCCGATCATCGCCCAGGCCGCAGTGCCGGTGATGGTCGGCGACAATGAGGACACGCTGGCCGCGCGCGTGCTCAAGGCCGAGCACCAGCTCTATCCGCTGGCGCTGGGCCTGGTCGCCGAAGGCAAGGCGCGGATGGAAGGCGGCCGCACGGTGTTTTCGCGCTTCGCCGACGATGCCGACAACGCCACGTCGGTGGTGATCGCGCCCGACCCGCTGCGTGAAGAGACCGATCTTGAGCACCTGGCGCGGATAACGCCGTGATTGCTTTTCAATCGGCTGGGTCGTGAACCCCACAAATTAGCCGTGCGGTGGGCTGCGAAAGCCTGCTGTGTCTCGATAGCGGCCAGATTTTCGGCAGCACAGCGCAAGGACGCGATGTGCCAAAGGCAGACGCCAGTGATATTGATTTCGGGTATAACGAGGTATGACGTCCGTGCCCGAAACGACAGACTATGACACCATCGCCGGGCGTTACTCGGCGATGATCGATGAGCGGCCCTGGAATGCTCTCTACGAGCGCCCGACGACCTTGCATCTCCTGCCACCGGTCGACAATATCGATGTTCTTGATGCCGGTTGCGGTCACGGCTGGTACGCCGATTGGCTGATGTGCCACGGTGCTCGCGTGGTTGCTGTCGACCGTAGCGCCGCAATGGTTGCTCTCGCGCAAAAGCGCGTCGCAGGTCGCGCCCGCGTGATCCAGGGCGACGTGAGCAATCTGCAAGGTATCCTCGGCGACGAGACTTTTGACCTCGTGCTATCTTCGCTCGTCCTCCATTACCTAGCGGACCTACCAGCCGTTTTTTCTGAATATGCGCGGCTGCTTCGACCAACTGGCACGCTGGTATTTTCGACGCATCACCCAGTTCACGATCAAGTCAGCATTCTCGATCCTGGATATTTGAATGCCGAACTGATCGAGGAGGAATGGGGATGGCTCGGGCAGAATGCGCTACTATCGAAGGCCGCTACGCGATCTGACTGACCCTCTTGCGGATGCTGGATTTGTCATTGAGCGGATGTGCGAGCCGACGCCAAGTGAGGAACTGAGACTGAAGGACCCAAAGGGATATGATCGACTTTGCCGCCTCCCGGCGTTCATTTTCGTGCGCGCCCGGAAGGGCAGCTCATAGACGATGCGACGTCGCCGACAGCACAGGTAAGTCATAGGAGACAGCTTGATGGCGACCGTCGAAAAAGTCAGCGAGGTGCTACCCGAATGCGGGCTTGGCCAGCCCTTGCGCATAGCCGAAGCGGAGCGATTACGGAAAGCCTGGGCGGAGGGGCTGGAGAGTGGTCCGTCCGCCCCGTTCGACATCGAGGATATAAAACAAAAAGCCCGCAGCAGGTTCGGCAACGCCATCAAAAACCAGCGGAATGGCTGACATCCGGATCGTTGACGGCAAATTATCTCGTGCTTTATTGACTGGCCGAACAATGCGTCGAGATTGTCCGCGTCGTGCATGGCGCACGCGATGTTTCGGCCTTATTTTGAAACCATGATGCAATTGCTGCTCCTGCGTCACGCTAAGTCGAGCTGGGACGATCCTGGCCTCATCGATTTCGACCGGCCGCTGTCCGGGCGCGGGCGGAAAGCAGCGCCGCTGGTCGGGCGCGAACTGACCCGGCGCGGCTGGCTGCCGGAGCTGGCGCTGGTGTCGCCGGCGCTGCGCACCCGCGACACATGGCGGCTGGTTTCGGCGGAATTGCCGGCGAAGGTGCAGGCCAAATTTGCCCAGGCGCTCTACGAGGCAGCGGCGGCGGACATCCTCGCCAAGGTGCGGCAAGTAAAGGCGGAGACCGGAACGCTGCTGGTGCTTGGCCACAATCCCGGGTTGGAGGAGTTCGCGCGCGGGCTTGCCGGGGCTGGATCGGATGAAGCGGCGCTGAAAAAGCTGGCGGAAAAATTCCCGACCGCGGCCCTGGCTCGGTTCGACGTCGATGGCGATTGGGCCGGTCTCACCTTCGGCAGCGCCCGACTGACGCACTGCATTTGGCCGAAGGATCTGCGTTAGGGATTTACCAACAGGCCGGGGGAAAAACCGCCGATCCCTCGACCGACCGAGCTTCGCACAAACAAGAGCGGCGGGCCAAGCCCGCCGTTCTTTGTGCTCCCGGGGTTTGAGGAACTAGCGGCCCCAGTTGCCCCGGCCAGATTGGGGCACTACGGGCTGATCCGTGCCGAATCGGGTCGTCGCCCCGGTGTCGACGGCGTTGTGCTCAGCCGCCAGCGGCTTGCGGATGGAACCGGTAAACCCGCTGTCGATAGCGCCGACAGGCGCATTGCCAACAGGCGCGGCCGGCTGGTTGGCACCGTCCGAACCATAGTGGTCGCTGCCGGCAAAGGCGCTGCCCGTGGCGGTGAGGACGATAGCGGCGATGGTAAGAGCAATCTTGGTCATTTCGGGTACTCCAGTGTGCTGGTCATTCGTGAGTTGTCGTTGCTTTCGACGCATTCGAGATGAGAGCGCTGCCCGCGCCGACGAATACGCATCGGCTTTTTCCGACGTGCACGTTGCTGGACGATTTCAGCAACCGAGATTGTGGCTACAGATGAAACCTGCAATTCAAAGTATTCGATTGGCGCAGGATTCGATCCAGCGCTCGTCCCGGCTGATACGCGAAAGCAAGAGTAGCGGGCCGAGCCCGCCGCTCTTTGTGTTCCGGGGCTGTGATAATCAGCGGCCCCAGATGCCTGGGCCGGATTCAGGCGCCACCGACTCGGAAGTCGTCTTGGCACCGGTATGCTCGGAAGTAACCGGCTTGCGGATCGAGCCGGTGAACGTGTTGTCAACGTTGGCAGCAGGAGCGGCCGGCTGGTTGACGTTGTCCGAGCCATAATGGTCGCTGCCCGCAAAAGCGGTGCCGGTGGCAACGAGGATGGCGGCGGCGGTAAGAGCGATCTTGGTCATTTCAGGTACTCCGGTATTTCTCTGTTCTGTCCGTCAAGTGGCGTGCCTTGGGAGGAATTCGCGTCGCTCGGACCACCCCGAGATGGGTCGGCACACCTGTCGTTTCCAATCACGAAAATTTTGTGCCGGTGCGCCAAATTGGCCGCTTGAAATCCGGCATGCGGCTCCTTTCGCCACAATGTGCTTGTTTATTTTCAATTGGTTATGCCGAAAAGCGGGATTTGCGGCGCGAGCATTCTTGAGCCGGCGTTCACCCCCTCCTGTATGCTCTGTCAACAGAACCGAACCGTTCGGTTTGACTTCTTTCTTTCGCTTGACTGATCTGCACTTCAGAGCCTCGATCGACATGCCTGCCGACCGATCAATGCCCAGTAAAAATCACGCTGCCAGCTCAGCGCCAGCGGTGTCATGCTTGGGCCGCGCGCTGGCCAGAAGCACCACGGGGCAGTTGCAGGCGGCTAAAACAGCGCCGGCGGTTTCGCCGAAGAACAGGTCCTCACCCGGACGTTGGGTGACACCCATCACGACGATCGCCGCGCCTTTGGCCGCCTCCCTAGTGATCGCCTTGTCGTCGCTCGGCCTGTCAATTCGGCCGTCTTTCGGCTGAAGCAAGGTGGTGGGCAGGCGAAGCAAGGTAGTGGGCATGCCGCTGCCTCCGCCGACCAGTCCGGCGAGATGGGCAGTGAACTTGCCAATCCTGCTGTCGTCGACCAGCACCAGCAGCCGCTCCAGCCTGGAAATGAAGCCGTATTCGTCCAACGCCTCGCGCTCGACACGCTGCTGCTCGTCGTGCCCAACTGGCAGCCGGCCGAGCGCCCAGCGCAGCATCGGCGGCATGGCCAGCGTGGTGATCACGGCCATGGTGACGATCATGGTGAAGAGATTGTGCGACAGGATGTTCATCGACAGGCCGATGCTGGCGACGATCACCTCGGTCGAGCCGCGCGCGTTCATGGCGCTGCCGACGGCGATTGCTTCCTTGAACGACATGGCGGCGAGCCTGGCGCCGATGAACGCGCCGCCAAACTTGCCGATGCTGGCGATAACCACCAGAGCGCCCGTCAGCATGGCAAGCGTCGGATCGGCAAGCACTGTGAGATCGGCGGAAAGCCCCGCCATGCCGAAGAAGATCGGCATGAACAGCGCGGTGATGACGCCGCGCAGCTGGCCTTCGATATGGCTGGAGAGGATGGGCGATTCCCCGACAAGGATACCGGCGACGAACGCACCCAGCACCGTATGCACGCCTATCATATTGGTGATCAGCGCCATCACGCCCATGATGATGAGGATCATGGTGATCACCGCGAACTCGCTGTGGAATTGATCGTTGGTCCAGCGGATCAAGGTGAAGACAAGACGGCGGCCAATGGTGAAGGAGAACACCATGAATAGTGCCACCGCGGCGATGGTGGTCACCAGCGGCGCGAACTGCAGCCTGCCATTGGTGGCGATGCCGAAGGTTACGGCGATGATAAGCCAGCCGATCGTGTCCTCGATAATCGCCGAGGAAATAATCACCTGTCCGAGGTTGCGGCGCATGAAGTTCATCTCGCGCACCACCATAGCGACGATCTTGACCGACGAGATCGACAGCGCGGTGCCCAGGAACAGCCCGGCGACGGTGCGTTGCGTGGCGTCAGACAGCAATGCGTCCGGCAGGAACTGCGCCAGCGCGAAACCGCAGATGAAAGGCACCACGACGCCGGTCGCCGAAATAGAAAAACAGGCCGCGCCAACCCGGCGCACCAGCCGCAGGTCCGTCTCCATGCCGGTCAGCAAAAGCAGCATCAGGATGCCGAGCTGCGAGACGGCGTCGATCATGCCCTTTTGCGCAGGATCGCTGGGAAAGATCAGGTGCTGAGCCGATGGCCATAGCCAGCCGAACAGCGAAGGACCGAGCAGGATGCCGCCGATCAGTTGGCCCATGATTGCCGGCTGGCCATAGCGCTGCAGCACTTCGCCCAGGCCGCGCCCGACAAGCAGCAGCAGGACGATCTCGGCAACGAAAGCGCCTTCGCCTGAACCGCCCATTCCCGAAGCCTTGGTTCCGGCAACAAGCGTCTCCGCCGCCCGGGCCGCTCCTGCGGGGACGAATGCACAAACCAACAGCGCCAGGCTGGAACGTGTCGGAGCCTGCCAAGCCATGAAACCCCCATCGCCCAATACACCTGCCCCACAACGCGCGACAGGCCGTTGCGTTGCTAGACAGGGCATTGCTAAACGTGGACGTCACCGAAGGAGAGTTCGCCGTCGTCGCTCTCCGTCAGGTAGGCTGCCATCAGCAAGCCGGCATAGAGGACGGCGACCAGCACGACGATGGCGCCACCAGGAACTGGACCCAGCGCAGCACTGGCGACGGCCTCACGCATCGACCCGACGAAGCCGATGCGGACGCCTTCGTTTAGGAGGCTGGGGGTCGACAGTTTGAGGATCCAGGCCAGCAGCAGGATCAGCAGCATGTAGATGTAATTCCGACGCAGACGGCGCGCCAAAGCCACGCGTTGCGAAATCAGGAATTTTGGTGCGCGCAGGCTCTCGCCGACGATCAACAGCCAATCGGACGCGAAATCCGGCTGCGGCGAGAATACCTGTGCGAAATAGTGCCGTTCGAACTGGCGCACGCGAGCCCGATAGAAGTCGAAGAAGCGGTATCGCCGCGCCTCGATCCACAGCAGCAGCAGAACAAGCAGCATGGCAAACAGCAGCACGCCATGGTGAGCGCTGGCTGTCGAAAGCGAGACGGACAGCATCGCCGCGACAACCGTTATCGCCCAATTGCTCGTCCGGTCCAGGCGGTCGCGCCACCCAGCCATGCGCGCAATCTCGGCGCGATGGAAGTGGGACATCGTGGTTACGAGTTCGCCGGACGAAAGCGTTCGCCCGATGGGGTCCGGCGCCGCCAACGCTTCTGCCATGACCATGCCTCCACCCGCCATGCGAAAACGGCCGGAGGAACATATCGTTCCGAACGCTTCAAGTTGCCGGGCGCAGCCAGACCTTGTTGTCGTGGAAGGCGGCGCCGCCATAGGGCGCCGGCGCATCGGCGCCAGTCAGCACGTTGATGCCCTCGCCGCGCTCATGGGCGCTGTTCGGCCAGATGCCTTCGGCGATGACCACGCCGCGCTTGATGCCGTCGAACAGTTTTGCGTGCAGCACCACTTCGCCACGCTGGTTGCCGACTTCGATGCGGCCGCCGTCGGCGACGCCGAGTGCCGCCGCATCATCGGGATGCAAGAGCAGCTCCGGCCGGCGCTCTTTTGCCTGCGACACCGGCGTTTCGGTGAAGGTCGAATTGAGGAAATTGCGCGCCGGCGAGGTGGTCAGCCGGAACGGGTGCGCCTCGTCCGCCACCTCGATCAGATCGACATGGTCGGGGAATTCCGGCAGGCTCGCCACCGGCCCGAACAGGCCCATGCTTTTCGGTGGCCGATTGGGCGACGCCTGGCCCGTCCAGTCGGCGCGAAAATGAAACTTCTTGTCGGCATGGCCGAAGCCGTCGAGGTAATGCGCGGCATCGAAATCCGGCTGCAAATCGACCCATTTCTGCTCTTTCAGGCTCGAAAAGCTGCCCAGCCCGCGCTTGCCCAGAATGACGTCGATATGCTGCTGCTCGGTCATGCCGAAGCCCGGGCGATCGGCGACACCGAGTCTTTTGCCGAGTTCCTCGATGACGAAATGGTTGGTGCGCGGACCTTCCGGCGGGTCGATCAGCTTCGGCCCGAGCGTGATGTGCTGGTTGCCGCCGCCCTTGTAGACGTCGTCATGCTCGAGAAACATCGTCGCCGGCAGCACCACATCGGCGAGCTTGGCGGTGTCGGTCATGAACTGCTCGTGCACGCAGGAGAACAGATCGTCGCGCAAAAAACCCTGCTTCACCAGCCGCTGCTCCGGCGCGACATTGACCGGATTGGTGTTCTGGATCAGCAGCGCCGTCACCGGCGGGCCGCCATAGAGCGCATCCTCAGCCCCGGTCAGCACCGGGCCGATGCGCGAATGATCGAGATGACGGATCGCGGGGTCGCGCATCCGCGTGCCTTCGAGCAGTTCCTGATTGAGCTTGAAGATGCCCGAATTGGTATGGAAGGCGCCGCCGCCTTCATATTGCCAGCAGCCGGTGACCGCGGCGATCGAGGCTGCGGCGTGCATGTTGACCGAACCGTTGCGCTGGCGCGAAAACCCGTAGCCGAGGCGGAAGTAGGTCTTGTTCGTCGTGCCGACGAGACGGGCGAAGGTCTCGATTTCGTCGACAGAAAGCCCGGTGATATCAGCGGCCCATTGCGGCGTCCTCGTTTGAAGATGCGCTTCCAGACCATGCGGGTCGTCGGTGTATTTTTCCAAATAAGCGCGGTCGGCCATGCCGTCACGGAACAGCACGTGCATCACCGCGCAGGCCAGCGCGCCGTCGGTGCCGGGCTTCAGCACTAGGCCGAGATCGGCCTGCTTCATCGTCGCGTTCTCGTAAACATCGATGACGACGATCTTGGCTGCGCGTTCCTTGCGCGCCTTGATGGCGTGGGTCATGACGTTGACCTGCGTGACCACGGCGTTGGTGCCCCAGATCACCACGCAGTCGGATTTGCCCATCTCGCGCGGATCGGGACCGCGCAGTGCGCCTGCCCCCATCATCCAGCCGGTCCAGGCCAGATTGGTGCAGATCGAACCGAAGAAGCCGGAGTATTTCTTGGCATGCCTGAGCCGCTCGATGCCGTCGCGCTGCACCAGACCCATCGTGCCGGCATAGTAATAGGGCCAGACCGTCTCCGAGCCGAATTTTGCCTCCGCCGCGATGAACTTTTCGGCGACAAGGTCGAGTGCGGCCTCCCAGCTCGCTTCCTTCCAGGCGCCCTCGCCCTTGGCGCCCGCCCGGATCAGCGGTTTCAGCAGGCGGTCGGGATGATGGACGCGGTCGGCGTAGCGGGCGACCTTGGCGCAGATGACGCCGGCCGTGTAGCTGTTGGCCTTGGCGCCATGGACGCGGCCGATACGCCTGGCGTCAAGCAACTCGACCTCGAGCGCGCAGGTTGAGGGACAATCATGCGGACAGGCCGAATGGCCGATTTTGAGCTTGGCGTGCTGATTCATGGGAGCAAACTAGCCGGTTGTGATAGCGGCGTGTAGGGCCAGTTACACGCCATCAATGCGCTTGAACAAGGCGTTGTAGGCACCGCATTTCGGGCAATGTATGTGGCGCTCGACATGCGATGATCCGGCTCCGGCGTCGATGACCAGCAGATTGCCGTCTCCACACTCAGGACATTTTACGACAGCTCCGGAATTGACGGCCAAAACCTTGGCAGCTTCGATCCACAGTTTTGCCGACATCGTCCTACTCCGCCGTGCCTTCCTCGTACTCCGCCGACATCGACAGCCATTTCTCCTCGTGGCCGGCCAGCTGTTGCGCGAGTTGTGAGCGTTCCTTGGCCAGCCTTGTCGCGGTCGAGGGGTCCTTTTCGTAGACGGCCGGATTGGCGAGTTCGTCCTCGATCAGGTCGATGCGCTTGCGGAGGCGGTCCATCAGCGCTTCGGTGGCGCGGATTTCCTTGGCCAGCGGCTCGAAAGCGGCGCGGCGCGCGGCTGCATCGCGGCGGCGGTCGGCCTTCGAGGCTTTGTCCGCCTCGCGCTTGCCGCGGCGGTCGCCGGAGACGCCGGTGACCAGCGTCTTGTAGTCCTCGAGGTCGCCGTCATACGGGTTAACCGCGCCCTCCTTGACCAGCCACAGCCGGTCGGCGGTCGCTTCGAGCAGATGGCGGTCGTGCGAGATCAGGATGACGGCGCCGGGAAAATCGTTCAGCGCATGGATCAGCGATTCACGGCTGTCGATGTCGAGATGGTTGGTCGGCTCGTCGAGGATGAACAGGTTCGGCCCCTCGAAGGCCGACAGGCCCATCAGGAGCCGCGCCTTTTCGCCGCCGGACAGGTCTTTGGCGGCGGTGTTCATCTTTTCGGTGGTCAGGCCGAACTGCGCGACGCGGCCGCGCACCTTGGATTCCGGCGCGTCCGGCATCAGCCGGCGGACATGCTCATAGGCGTTTTCGTCGGGCCTGAGGTCGTCGAGCTGGTGCTGGGCGAAGATTGCCACCTTCAGCCCGGGCGCCACGGTCATGCCGCCGGTCTCCGGCTTCAGCCGGCCGGCCAACAGCTTGGCGAAGGTCGACTTGCCGTTGCCGTTGGCGCCGAGCAGCGCGATGCGGTCGTCGGCATCGACGCGCAGCGTCATCTTCTTCAGGATCGGCGCACCCTCGGTATAGCCGACATTGACGTTGTTCAGCGCGATGATCGGCGAGGCCACCGTCTTCACCGGCTCCGGAAAGGAGAACGGCCGAACCGTGTCGTTCACAATCGCGGCGATCGGCTTCATCTTCTCCAGCGCCTTGATGCGCGACTGCGCCTGCCTCGCCTTCGACGCCTTGGCGCGGAAGCGCTCGACGAAGGATTCCATGTGCTTGCGCGCGGCTTCCTGCTTCACGCGGCCCTTCTCCTGCAATTCGCGCTGCTCGGTATATTGGCGCTCGAACTGATCGTAGCCGCCGCGCCAGAACGTCAGCTTCTTCTGGTCGAGATGGACGATCGAATTGACGGCTCGGTTGAGCAGGTCGCGGTCGTGCGAAATCAGCAGCACAGTGTGCGGGTATTTCGACACGTAGTTTTCCAGCCACAGCGTGCCTTCGAGATCGAGATAATTGGTCGGCTCGTCGAGCAGCAGCAGATCGGGCTCGGCAAACAGCACCGCGGCCAGCGCGACGCGCATGCGCCAGCCGCCGGAGAAGGACGAGGCCGGGCGCCGTTGTGCGGCGTCGTCGAAGCCGAGGCCGGCGAGAATGGTGGCGGCGCGTGACTCGGCCGAGTGCGCATCGATATCGGCCAGCCGCATATGGATATCGGCGATGCGGTGCGGATCGGTCGCCGTCTTTTCCTCTTCGAGCAGCGCACTCCGTTCAAGGTCGGCCTTGAGCACGATCTCGATCAGCGGCTCCTCGGTGCCCGGCGCTTCCTGAGCGACCTGGCCGATGCGTGTGTTCTTGGGCAGACTGATCGAGCCGGTCTCGGAGGCGAGGTCGCCGGTGATCGCCTTGAACAAGGTCGTCTTGCCGGTGCCGTTGCGGCCGACAAGGCCAGCCTTGCTGCCGGCCGGCAAGGTCAGCGAGGCATGGTCGAGAAGCAGGCGTCCGGCCATGCGGAGCGAAAGGTCGTTGATGATCAGCATGGCCGCGCTTTTGCACGGGACAACCATGCTTCGCAAGGGCTTGAGCCCCGGTTCGCCGCATAAGGCGCGAAAACCGGCAAGCAGGTGACGTCGACCCCCGCGCACCGCGACTTCCCGCAAAACGCAAAAAGAACCCGCTATCCTGAGGGGGACAAGGAAAGCGGGTTCTTTCGTGAACGGCGGCCTTGGGAGCGTCCGATCGACACCCAAACACGCAGCAGCCGGGTTTGTTCCATGGGATAGACAAACCATGTGATGAACAAACGCCGGCGTGGCGGCAGGTTTGTCCACAGGGCGTGCCGTTTGTACGCTATCGGACCATGACGCTGCGGAAAGACTCGGCTATTCTTGGATGTGCGGCGGGCCTGATCTCCGCCTGGCCGGCGTCATCAGCTTCCTCCCAAGCGGCGCCGGCCACCCTTTTTTGACCGGCGCCGACGCCATTTGAAGCGGTCATTGTTTCGGCGGCGTGCCGGGCTGATCGCCGCCGGTCGTCGACTTCGGCACCGGATTCTTGTCGACCTGCGGATTCTGCTCGACCGTATCGCCAGGGGCCTTGGTCGGCTGGATGTTGTTGTCGCAACCCGCAACGGTCAGCGCTGCCACAAGCAGCAGGATTGAGCGCTTTTTCATCGCAGTCTCCTCTCGCCCGACAACGAGGCGTCGGCGATTTGGTTGCGCGATCGGTGTCGTTCCCGCATTCGCCGAGCAGTCGGGGAACAAAATGCCGCGTCTCCGGTTGCTCCAGAATCAATGGAGGAAGCCATGATCCGTCTGCTTATCGCCGGGGCAATCGTCTATGTTGCCTATCGCGTCGCCAAGAAAGTGATCGACGAGGTGCCCGACGATTTCGATCCGCTGCTGCTGCCGCCACCAGAAGACGATCGCGAGGCGCTGCGGCGGCAATCGGCAAGGATGGGCGTCGAGCCCGGGCGTTAGTCAACGGGCCTGCCCGCAAGGCTTCTTCGTTCACGAGCCCCATTCCGGCTCCGCAAACCGTTGCGAACAAAGCGGAAACGATGCTTGATGGGCGATGAACCTCGCCGCTCGTGATTCGTCCTTCCAGCCGGCCTATCTGGCAAAGCTCAACGCCGAGCAGCGGCTTGCCGTCGAACACGGCGACGGCAAGATCGCGGGGCCATTGCTGGTGATTGCCGGCGCCGGCTCCGGCAAGACCAACACGCTGGCGCACCGGGTCGCGCATCTGATCGTTAGGGGTGCCGATCCGCGCCGCATCCTTTTGATGACATTTTCGCGCCGTGCCGCGGCGGAAATGGCCAAGCGGGTCGAGCGCATCGCCGGCGAGGTGCTGGGCCGCGATGCTTCCGTCATCATCGATGCGCTGAGCTGGGCCGGCACGTTCCACGGTATCGGCGCCAGGCTGCTGCGTGATTATGCGCTGGAGATCGGTCTCGATCCCGCCTTCACCATCCATGACCGCGAGGATTCCGCCGACCTGATGAACCTCGCCCGCCACGAGCTTGGGTTTTCGAAGACCGAAGCCCGCTTCCCGACCAAGGGCACCTGCCTTGCGATCTATTCGCGTGCCGTCAATGCACAGGCGCCGCTCGGCGAGGTGCTGGGTTCGGTGTTCCCGTGGTGCGCCGGCTGGGCCGAACAGCTGAAACAATTATTCGCCAGATATGTCGAGGCCAAGCAGGCGCAGAACGTGCTCGATTACGACGATCTGCTGCTCTACTGGGCGCAGATGGCCGGCGAGCCGGAAATCGCCGCGCATCTGGGTGCACGTTTCGACCATGTGCTGGTCGATGAATACCAGGACACCAACCGGCTGCAGGCCTCGATCCTGACGGCCCTCAAGCCCGACGGATCGGGGCTGACGGTGGTCGGCGACGACGCGCAGTCGATCTATTCGTTCCGCGCCGCGGAAGTGCGCAATATCCTGGATTTTCCCAAGCAGTTCGCGCAGCCGGCCGAGGTCGTCATGCTGGAGCGCAACTACCGCTCGACCGAGACGATCCTGGCGGCGGCCAATGCGGTGATCGGCGAAGCGTCGGAACGTTTCACCAAAAATCTCTGGTCGGAGCGCAAATCGGCGGAAAAGCCGAAGCTGGTGAGCGTGCGCGACGAGATCGAGCAGGCGAGCTATGTCTGCCAGGCGATACTCACCGAGCGCGAGGCCGGTACCGTTCTCAAAGCGCAGGCCGTGCTGTTTCGCGCCTCGCACCATAGCGGCCCGCTGGAGATCGAACTGACGCGCCGCAACATCCCCTTCGTCAAATTCGGCGGGCTGAAATTCCTCGATGCCGCCCACGTCAAGGACGTGCTGGCCGTGCTGCGCTTTGCCGAAAACCCGCGCGACCGCGTCGCCGGCTTTCGCGTGCTGCAACTTCTGCCCGGCATCGGCCCTTCGGCCGCCAATGCGATCGTCGAGACCATGGCGACGTCGCTCGACGAGACGATGGGGCTTGCGCGCTACCGGCCGCCGCAGCGGGCCGCCGACGACTGGCCGGGCTTTGTCGCGCTCTATTGCGGCCTGCGCGCCGGCGCAAAGAAATGGCCGGCCGACATCGAGCAGGTCAGGCTCTGGTACGAGCCGCATCTGGAACGCATCCGCGAGGATGCGACGACGCGCCGGGCCGATCTCCTGCAGCTCGAGCAGATCGCCTCCGGCTATGGATCGCGCGAGCGCTTCCTCACCGAGCTGACGCTCGATCCGCCGGACGCGACCAGCGACGAAGCCGGACCTCCGCACCGCGACGAGGATTATCTGATCCTGTCGACCATCCATTCGGCCAAGGGCCAGGAGTGGAAGAACGTCTTCGTGCTCAACACCGTCGACGGCTGCATCCCGATCGACCTAGGGGTCGGCAGCAAGGAGGACGTCGACGAGGAGCGGCGGCTGCTCTACGTGGCCATGACGCGGGCCAAGGATAGCCTGCATTTGGTGATGCCGCAGCGTTTTTTCGTCCACGGCCAGGCGGCGCGCGGCGACCGCCATGTCTATGCCTCGCGCACGCGCTTCATCCCGCGCCCGATCCTTGGTGCCTTCGAGCAGGTGGCGTGGGCCAGCGTCCAGGCCAGGGACGATCCGCGCCGCCAGCCGCAGGTGCGCGTCGATCTCGGCGCCCGCATGCGCGGCATGTGGAAATAGGCACCCGCCTCGGCGCGCTGCTCACCCGGGCGAGCGAAAAAAACAAATCACGGCAACATGGAACCTCGCGCCGTGATCCGCGTTTCTGCCCGACCCCCAGACCGGAGAACGGCGTCCGCCGTGACCTCCGCCCATTCGAGAGGCCAGAATGCACGACAGGACGTTTTCCACACCGGTCGCCCTAACCGTTGGCGCCGGCTACAAGCGGACGATCGCTTCGTTCTCCGAGATGCACGAGTTCCTGACCGAGTTCCCGCCTTCGCGCCGGCGGCTGAGCTATGGCGCCGCGGTAAAGGCCTGCGAGGCGGCACGCGCCGGCGAGATCTCGGCCGAAGCGGCACGCGACGCCCTGATCACCTTCGCCGTGACGGCCGGCATCCTCTGGCCGGCCGCCCAGCCGGCAGTCTCGGTCAAGCCGGTCGTCCGGGGCCTCGGCGGCTACGCCGCCTGACGCAACCTCTTCGTCATCATGGCCGGCCGGAGATGCGGTCCGTTGTCGGTGGTTTTAGGTCGGCAGATCCTAAATCAGCTGCCTTCTGATGCTCATCCGGGTCACCGCAGTCACAAGAATGGCGCCGATCATGAAATAGATGGTCGCGACAATGTCGCCCTGGTGGAAATAATAGCCGGAGTTGAGAAGCGCCAGGACCACGGCGAAGAACGCCACAAGGCGCAAGGGTTCATTGGGCATGCGTGCCAATTCTCGCTGTTGCTGCTGAATGCTGCTGAGGCGGCCGCCCTCACGACCATGCGCTCCATAAAATGTTTTGGCGCTTTTTGCAATCTCGGCAGGTCGTCCGCTATCGACCATCCGCTTCACCAGCCGCCCCAGGTTCAGGCGAATGCCCTGCCCTCCTCGCTGCGCTGGAACATCGTCAGGTCCAGTCCGAGGCTTGGCTTGCCCAGAACGGTCAGGATCGCATGCGCCTGGCCGCGGTGGTGGGTCTGGTGGTTGAAGAAGTGGTCGAGCGCCGGCGCCAGCCGCTGCGAGACGGTGCGCATATCCGAGACGGTCATGTAGGAGAAGCGGCCCGACAGCGCCTTGTCGCTCAAGCCGGCAACCCAGTCGATGATCCGTTTGTCCTCGGCCTCGCGCGCCAGCCGCAAGCCTGGCAAGGCGCGGTGCAGGATCGTGTCGAGCCTTGCCGGCGCGTCGCCCTCGCCGGTGAAGCGTTTCATCCAGATACGGTCGGCTGCCAGGAGGTGGTTGAGCGTTCCCATCATCGAGCCGAAGAAGACGCCGACATTGCGGTCGAACTCTTCCTCGTCGAGATCGGCGGCGGCATCGTAGATGCGGCCATTGGCCCATTGATTGTAGGCCGCAAACATCCTGAAATGCTGTTTCATTCTTCTCTCGACCTGCGAGACCCTGTTTCGCGTGGGTCTGTTTCGGGCATAGTTAGACTGCAAGGACGCTGCCGCCAATGACCATTCTGCTCTACGACCTTGTCGGACGCGACGCCGCCCGCCCATTCAGCCCACATTGCTGGAAGGCGGCGATGGCGCTGGCCCACAAAGGGCTCGACATCACCAGCGTGCCGACCCGTTTTCTCGAAGTGCCGAAGGTGGAAGGCGGCGTCTCGAAGCTCGTTCCGGTGATCCGCGACGGCGAGACGGTGGTCGCCGATTCCTTCGCTATCGCGCTCTATCTCGAGGAGGCCTATCCCGAGCGGCCGACATTGTTTTCCGGCGACGGCGGCAAGGCGACGGCGCGCTTCATCGAACGTTGGTCGCAGCTGACCATCCATCCCTACGTCACCACCGCTGCGATATTGGACCTGCACGCCATGCAGGACGAGGCGAACGCCGCCTATTTCCGGCAGAACCGCGAGCAGCGCTTCGGCAAGCGCCTGGAGGCGGTATACACCACCCGCGACGCTGGGCTCGCCAGCTTCCGGGCCTCGCTGGAGCCGCTCCGCTCGATGCTTGGCTATCAGCCCTTCATCGGCGGCCCGTCGCCGCTATTTGCCGACTACATCGTTTTCGGCGCGCTGCAATGGGCGCGCATCGCCACGCCCTACCGGCTGCTCGACGACAGCGACGTCGTGGCGCAATGGTTCGAACGATGCCTCGATCTGCATGGCGGCCTCGGCCGCACGGTCGCGGCGGCGGCGATCGCCCCGCTCGATAGTTGAAATCGGCAGTTTCATCGGCAACGCCACATTTTGTTCTTGCTTTGTGCCGGCAGCTATGCTACTAATTTGGGTATGGTGCTGATTCGTACCGACGACCCGCCCGGCTTGCCGAGGCGGGTTTTGTTTTGCCGGTCGAGGTCCAACTGCGTTGCCGGCAGGGACGTTGTCCGGCCTTAACTGAAAGTTGCCAGCCGGCGAAATGCGACAATGCGGGTAGACGAAGTGTCGCTCGAAGCGCCTCATCCGTGCCTGGATCGAAGCAAACAAGACGAACATCCGGCGAACCGGGCAATCACAACAAAGGCAGCGCGCCATGACCGCAAACCCAGAGTTCCCGGCCGACTTTCGCGCCGGGCTCGCCAATCTCTTCCTGTGGCGGCGCGACGTCAGGCGGTTCAAGCCGACGCCGCTCCCCGAAGGGGCGCTGGAGCGGCTGCTCGAGCTTGCCAGCGCCGCGCCTTCCGTCGGGCTGAGCCAGCCCTGGCGCTTCGTCGTCGTCGAGAGCGAAGCATGCCGCGCTGCCGTCAGGGCCTGCTTCGAGCGCTGCAACGCGGAGGCACTCGCAAATTTTTGCGGCGAACGCGCCGCGCTCTATGGGCGCCTGAAGCTTGCCGGCCTGAATGAGGCGCCCTGCCAGCTTGCGGTTTTCGCCGACCGCGCAACCGAGCAAGGGCATGGGCTCGGCCGCCTGACCATGCCAGCCACCATAGACTATTCCGCTGTCATGGCAGTCCACACGATGTGGCTGGCGGCGCGCGCCGAAGGAATAGGCATGGGCTGGGTCTCGATCCTCGATCCGGCCGAGGTGGCGACGATCCTGGACGTGCCGGCGGAGTGGACGCTGATCGGCTATTTCTGTGTCGGCTATCCAAGCGAGGAACACAGCGTGCCGGAACTGGAACGGCAAGGTTGGGAAGTCCGGCGCGCTTCGATCGTGATAAAACGGTAGTGCAACGGCGGCGCTGCCATTCTTTTTGCAGGAAAGCCATTCTCTTTGCAGGGGAGAATGACTCCTCCGCTGCAGGGCAGAATGGATATCATGGATGTTTCGCCGATCGTCAGCATCGCCAACAAGAGACCAAGGCAAAGCCAGTCGTGACGGCCTTGATCTGAGGAAGGGCATAGAATGTTTCGCTGCGAGGTGCAGGCCGAGATCTGGGTCTATCCGGGCAAGGGCGGCTGGCATTTCGTGACGCTACCGCCGGAACCTGGAGCATGGATCAAGACGGCGATGGTGGGGATGGCAAGGCCCTGGGGCTCGCTTGGCGTGGAAGCCGTCATCGGCCAGACCAGATGGCGGACATCGCTGTTTCCCGACAAGAAATCCGGCAGCCTGCTCTTGCCGATCAAGACGGCGGTGCGGGTCCGCGAAGGCCTTAGGGCTGGCGACACGGCCAACCTGACGATCGAGATAGAGCTATGACACATTGGGTCTGGCTGACGGCGACGCGCTGTGCGCCCACCTCCCCTTGGCAAGCCGGCGGGCGGCTTGTATAGAGCCCGCCACCCTCAATTCCACTCTCCATCACAAGGACGATCCCATGGCGCTCGAACGCACCTTTTCCATGATCAAGCCGGACGCGACCCGTCGCAATCTCACCGGCGCCATCACCAAGATACTGGAAGATGCCGGCCTGCGCGTCGTCGCTTCGCGCCGGGTGTGGATGAGCCGCCGCGAGGCAGAAGGTTTCTATGCCGTCCACAAGGAGCGTCCGTTCTTCGGCGAGCTGGTCGAGTCCATGTCGTCGGGCCCGACCATCGTGCAGGTGCTGGAAGGCGAGAACGCCATTGCCAAGAACCGCGAAGTGATGGGCGCCACCAATCCGGCAAGCGCCGCCGAAGGCACCATCCGCAAGCTGCACGCGCTGTCGATCGGCGAGAATTCCGTGCATGGTTCCGATGCGCCGGAAACCGCCGCGCAGGAGATCAAATACTGGTTCTCGGACACCGAGATCGTCGGCTAAGCCGGCATCCCGAACCCATCAAAGAGGCCGGCGCAACGCCGGCCTTTTTCGTTAGCAGACATTTCAGGTTCAGGCTCCTCGACGGGTCATGGGTGCGTTAAGCTCGAGGGCACGGATCAAACGCGGTCGCGACAACGGAGCCGACCAGGCCATGACCAGCACCATTCCCGGCTTGTTTCAGGGCACCGAGATGCCGACCGGCGGCTGGTGGGAGGCGTTGTGGCCCGACCCTGCCGGGGTGTTGACGGCGGTGGGAATGAAGCACGGCATGGATGTGGTCGATCTCTGCTGCGGCGACGGCTGGTTCACGCTGCCAATGGCCAGGGTCGTTCGTCAGGTCATCGCCATCGACATCGATGCCGATCTGCTCGAAGTCGCCCGGCGGCGGCTGGCCGACGGAGGCGCGAGCAATTGCGAGTTTGTGGCGGGCGACGCCTATGAGCTTGCCAGGCTGGTGCCCCGGCCCGTCGACTTCGTCTTCATGGCCAACGCTTTCCATGGCGTTCCGGACCGGCCGCGCCTTGCCCGCGCCGTGCGGGCGACGCTTGGCAGGGCCGGTCGTTTTGCCATCGTCAACTGGCACCAGCAGCCGCGCGAGCAGACCACGGTTCTGGGCGAGCCACGCGGACCGAAGACCGAGCTGAGGCTGTCACCCGGACAGACCACCGCGGCGGCGGAAGCAAGCGGGTTCAAGCTCGCCGAACTGATGGATATACCGCCCTACCACTACGGCGCGGTATTCAAACTCGCGACAAATTGAGAATGCCTGGTGTATGCGGTCGTCGCCCGATAGATCTCGCCCGCCGCCCCCTAGCGGCGGGTTCTGCCAGTCTATTTCGCCTGGCGTTCCTTCACGTTCGCATGTTCGTTCGCCGCTTCCGTGTCGGTGGCCGGCGTCTGTGTATCGTGACCTGTGAACGGGCTACCCTGCCCGGGCGCGAGATCGCCGCTATGACCAGCCTTGTTGGTCTGGAAAGGCTGGCTGTCAGGACTGAGACCATGTTGAAGGGCATCGAACAGATGGTCGTCCGCCTTGGCAAGGCCGGTGAAGGCAAGGAGCGATGCACCGGTGGCGGCAAGGATAAGCGCGTGCGTTTTCATGTCTGGACTCCTTTGAGTTAAGGCCAGAACGAGCCGCAGCCATTCTGGCGGCATCAACGAAGGGACAAACATCCCTTTTGCCTTACCCGCCATCGTATGAGGACGTAACGCGCGCTCTGTCCGGTTTATTCCGGCTGAAACACAACGTGATCGACATGCGGCCGATCAGGCGACCGAATAGCCGCCATCGGCGAGCAGGCCGTGGCCGGAGACGAACGAGGCGTCATCGGAAGCAAGGAAGGCCACGACCGTCGCTATCTCTTCCGGCGAGCCAGCCTTTGATGCGCCGCTTCGGCCTGACGTCTGCGCCGCCACCACAGGTGTGATCGTTTCGGAACGGTCCAAGGCCTGTTGAGAATCAGGGCAGGCCGAGACGGTGCAGGCCTTACCTGAATATCGACAGTCTCAGCTCGCGGCGTTGAAGCGCAGGATGTCGCGGCCGTCTCTGTCGACGATGACAAGCTTGCCGGCGTCGACGTGGTAGGACGCCGCCTTGGCCAGCGCCTCGAACAGCGCCTTTTCCTCGGCCATGACCTGAGGCGCGCAGGCCTTGAAGGTCGAGCCGATGTCGCTGATGGCGATCGTCGAGCCGTCTGCCCTGGCGGTGGCGAAATAGACGTTGCAAGGGCCGCTGCCGCCGGCCTTGCCGGCTTCGCTGATCCGGAATGTCGCCCGCGGCTCGGCAATCACGCCGATGCCGTCGATATATTCGACCAGCCAGCTTTGGCCGAACACGGAAGCTGTCGCCGGCTCGGCGCTCGGCGCCGCCATTTTCAGCATGATGGTCTGTGGCGCGTCGCTGAGCGGGTCGACCTGGTGGCGCGCACCTGTGACGAACAGCAGCCGGTCGTCGACAGTGATGCGCGCCTGCAGAGCGTAGGTCATATCAGGCCGGATCACCTGCGGATCGAAGCTGATCTCGAACTTGATCGGCACCTGGCCGGCCGGCACCACCTTGCGCTCACCGATGATTGCAGCCGGCGCGTCGGCCAGCGAAACGTCGGCAAGCTGCACGGAAAGCACGGCATTGGGCGGCAGCGCGATGCCCTCGCGATACATCACCTTGCCCTTGAGGGTCTTTTCGGCAGCCACGGAATGATCCGGAACGGCCAGTATGCCGACGGCCAGCGGCACCAGTCCGAAGATGAAGAACTCGGCGATCCTGTCCAGCATGATCCTGCTCCCCTTCCGGCAAAGGGTTTCGCAGGATTGCGGTCAATGAATGGCTGTCGCGGGATTTATTCGGACGGCGGCTGCTTCCAGCGGCTCGCCGCCTTGTCGTCGGCCTCCTTGGCGTCGACCCAGCCGCCCTCCGAACCGTCGCTATGGTGTTCCTTTTTCCAGAACGGCGCCCGTGACTTCAAATAGTCCATCAGGAAATTCGCGGCCTCGAACGCCGCTTGCCGGTGGGCGGAAGCCGCCACCACCAGCACGATGTTTTCGCCGGGCGCGATCTTGCCGTGGCGATGGATGGCGGTGAGCCCCTGCAGCGGCCAGCGCTCGATTGCCTCGCCGGCGATGCGGGAAATCTCGGCTTCGGCCATGCCGGGATAATGTTCGAGCTCGAGTGCGGAGAGCTTGCCTTGCTCGTCGCGGCAAAGGCCCGAGAAGGTCACCACAGCGCCGATATCGTTGCGACCCTGGGTCAGCCTGGCGATCTCGGCGGCGACGTCGAAGTCCTCCGCCTGGATGCGCACGACAGGCACCACCGCGGACATGGTTCAGCCACCGGTCATCGGCGGGAACAGCGCGATCTCGCGCGCGCCGGCGATCTTCTCGCGATGCTCGACATGTTCCTGGTTGATGGCGACGCGGATCACATCAGGATATTGCAGCGCGTTCTCGTATTCCTCGCCGCGCGATTTCAGCCAGCGCAACAGGTCGGCGACCGTTTCGATGCCGGCCGGCAGTTCGACGTCTTCCTCCGGTCTGCCGATCCGCTCGCGCACCCAGGCGAAATAGATGAGCTTCGTTGACATTTTATTCATCCATGATGTGCTTGAGGCCGGCGCGGAAATAGTCGTAGCCGGTGTAGAGCGTGACCAGAGCGGCGATCCACAGCAGCACCAGCCCGGTCTGGGTGGTCAGCGGGAAGACCTTGTCGCCGGCGGGGCCTGCAAGCAGGAAGGCGATGGCGATCATCTGGATGGTGGTCTTCCACTTTGCCAGCTGCGTCACCGGCACCGAGACCTTCAGGGCCGCCAGATATTCGCGCAGGCCCGAGACCAGGATCTCGCGGCACAGAATGATGATCGCCGCCCATAGCGACCAGCCGGCGATGCCGGCATGGCGGTCGGTGTCGGCGGCAAGCAGCAGCAGGCAAGTGGCGACCAGCAGCTTGTCGGCGATCGGGTCGAGCATCTTGCCGATGTTGGAGGTCTGCTGCCAGGCGCGCGCCAGATAGCCGTCGAAGTAATCGGTGATCGAGGCGAGCAGGAAAATGATGAGCGCCGACCAGCGGGCGAAGTCGCTCGATTTCAGATGCCCTTCCAGGAAGAAGCACAGCACGACCAACGGCACCGCCAGAATGCGGGCATAGGTGAGCATGTTAGGCAGGTTGAACGCGCGCTGGGCCATGTTTGGGAACTCTTTCTGCCTGCTTAGTCAAATCAGAAGCGAATGTGGGGGGTCAACAGGCCAGAATCGATTAGCCAGCCGAAATATCGGCAATAGATCTTAGCTCTCGTGAAAATGATTGTAGACCAATTTCGCCACCTGCTCGGAAATGCCGTCAACCTTGACCAGATCCTCAACGGCGGCGCGGCTGACCGCCTTGGCCGTGCCGAAATGCATCAGCAGCGCGCGCTTGCGGCCGGGGCCGATGCCGCTGATCTCGTCGAGCGGGCTCTTGACCATCTCCTTCTTGCGGCGGGCGCGGTGCGAACCGATGGCGAAGCGATGGACCTCGTCGCGCAGCCGCTGGACGAAATAGAGCACCGGATCGCGTACGGGCAGCGAGAATGAGTCCCTGCCCTTGACGAAGAAGCGTTCGCGGCCGGCGTCACGGTCCTGACCCTTGGCGATGCCGATGGCCACGACGCGGTTCTCAATGCCGAGATCGGACAGGATCTTGCGCACCGCCGTCATCTGGCCTTGGCCGCCGTCGATGAGGATGACGTCGGGCCAGGCCGGAAAGCCGCCGGCGTCCTCGACATCGTCGCCCGGTCCGGTAGCGCTCGCCTCGTCCGCACTCTCGGTTTGCGGGGCATCGCCATGTTCCTTCAACAGCCGCGAGAAGCGCCGCTGCATCACCTCGCGCATCATGCCGAAATCGTCGCCCGGCGTGATCTCGGTCGAGCGGATGTTGAACTTTCGATACTGGTTCTTCACAAACCCTTCCGGCCCGGCGACGACCATGGCGCCGACGGCGTTGGTGCCCATGATGTGCGAGTTATCATAGACCTCGATGCGCACCGGCGGCTTTTCCAGGCCGAAGGTCTCGGCAAAGCCGGTGAGCAGCCGCGCCTGGGTCGAGGTCTCGGCGAGCCGTCGGCCGAGCGCTTCGCGCGCGTTCTGCAGCGCGTTGTCGGTCAGGTCCTTCTTCTCGCCGCGCTGCGGCACCGAGATCGACACCTTGCGGCCGGCGCGCGTGGAGAGCGCCTCCGCCAGCAATTCCTGGTCCTCGACGCCATACGACAACAGGATGGTGCGTGGCGTCGGCTTGTCGTCGTAGAACTGCGCCAGGAACGAACCCAGCACCTCGCCAGCTTCGAGCGCCGGATCGGCCTTGGGAAAATAGGCGCGGTTGCCCCAGTTCTGGCCGGTGCGGAAGAAGAACACCTGGATGCAGACCTGGCCGCCCTCCTGATGAATGGCGAAGACGTCGGCCTCGTCGACAGTCTGCGGATTGATGCCTTGATGGCTCTGCACATGCGACAGCGCCGCCAGCCGGTCGCGATAGATGGCGGCGCGTTCGAAATCGAGGTTCTCCGAAGCCTGCTGCATGGCGGCGGAGATCTCCGTCTTCACCTTCTGGCTGCGGCCGGAGAGAAAATCCTTCGCCTCGGCGACAAGCCTTGCATAGTCGCCATGCGAGATCTCGCCGGTGCACGGGCCGGCACAGCGCTTGATCTGGAACAAAAGGCAAGGCCGGGTGCGGTTCTCGTAGAAGGAGTTGGTGCAGCTCCTGAGCAGGAAGGCGCGCTGCAGCGAATTGATGGTGCGGCCGACGGCGCCGGCTGAGGCAAAGGGGCCGAAATAGTCGCCCTTGCGCGAGCGCGCGCCGCGATGCTTGTAGATGCCGGGGGAGACATGGTCGCCGGTCAACAGGATATAGGGAAACGACTTGTCGTCGCGCATCAGCACGTTGAAGCGCGGCCGCAAGCGCTTGATGAGGTTGGCTTCAAGCAGCAGCGCTTCGATCTCGGTGCGGGTGACGACGAACTCCATCGTCGACGTCTCGCGCACCATGCGGCCGATGCGGCTGGTGTGGAACCGACCTTGCGCGTAGTTGGTGACCCGCTTCTTCAGGCTGCGTGCCTTGCCGACATAGAGCACGTCGCCGGCGGCATTCATCATGCGGTAGACGCCGGGCGCGTTGGGCAGCCGCTTGACCAGCGTCTGGATCACCTCGGCGCCGACCATGCCGTCGGCATCGCCGGCATGCGGCGTCCAGTCGATGGCGGTGAAGGTGACGTCCGGACCAGCGGCTGCAGGCTCGACGACCTCCTCGGCTGCCTCGTCCTCGAGGTCGATTTCGGGCGGCAGGTCGTCGGCGCCGCCGCGCGTTTTTTGTTTCTGGTCCATGGGGCTCATTCCGTCATGCCTGTCACATCGGGCGTCTGCCATGCAAGATGCTGGCCGCCGTCAAGCGCGATCATCTGGCCGGTGACCGAGCGTGCCGCCCAGAGGTAACGGATGGTGTCACCGAATTCGGGCAATTCCGGGCCGCGCTTCAGGATCAGGCCGGCAATCTGCGCGTCGAAATCGCTGTCGTGCTGGCGCGTGTTCTTCAAGGTCGGGCCCGGACCGATGGCGTTGACGCGGATGCGGGGACCCAGCGCCTGCGCCATCATCTCGGTCGCTGCCCACAAGGTCGACTTCGACAGCGCATAGGAGAAATAACGCGGCGTCGGCCGCCAGACGCGCTGGTCGATCATGTTGACGATCAACCCCTCACTGCTCTGCGGCAAGGCCCGGGCGAAAGTCTGCGCCAACAGAGCCGGCGCCTTGACATGCACGGCGAAATGGCGATCCCAGGCCGGCCAGTCGAAATCGTCAACACTGTCGTGCTCGAACAGCGAGGCGTTGTTGACCAGCAGCGACACCGGTCCGAGCGCCGCCGTCGCGCGGCCGACAAGGTTGCCGACGGCGTCCATGTCGGTCAGGTCGGCAGCAACCACAGCGGCCCTGCCGTCTCGACCAAAATGACCACTGTTGATCCCGGCCGCCAGTGCCTCCGCCTCGGCCAGCGAGCGATTACAGTGAATGGCGACGGCAAAACCGTGCGCAGCAAGATCCTCGACGATCGCCCTGCCGATCCGCTTCGCCCCGCCTGTCACCAGTGCCGTCGCGGCGACCTTGCTCATCTGTCAATCCTCAATCTGATGCCGATTCCGACCTGCCGGGACCGGGCCGGCAAAATATGGCCTGCCAAGTGTTAAATCCCATTTCCACCTGGGGCAGGATTGTGGCAAAGTGGCCCGGTCGGCATTCTGGCTCGACCGGAATCCGGGCCAGCCCGACCGCAATATAGGGCGCGGGAGCCCTTGCACCAAGCCGTGTGCAGTGCAGCACGGCGAACCTGCTGACATCTCGCTGTTGCGAAGATGCAACGTCAAGGTTCTGCCTCATTCGTGCCAGGGAATGACCCAAGTTCAGGTTCGCTTCAGCCGCATTTCGACACGACATTTGGAACCGTTGAACGCCGGATCCGTTTCACCCCCCGGACGGGTTGAGGGCGCTCATGAAAAAACAAGCCTGTGTCCTGTGGCTTAAGGAGTAAAGAACAATGCAAGCCAATCTTAAATTTGCGCGACCGCTCGCGGTGGCGTTTGGGCTGTTCGCCCTCGGCGGAACCGCCTATGCCGCGGACGTGGTTCAGGAAGAGCCGCCGGCACCTGCCCCGATCGCCGAACTTCCGGTCGCATCCTGGGCCGGCCCCTATGCCGGTGTGAGCGTCGGCTACGGCTTCGCCGGCCATGCCGATGCCAAAACCGTTGGTGTCGACATCGATACCAAGGGCTTCGTCGGCGGCGTCTTCGGCGGCTACAACTGGCAGCAGGAGAACTTCGTCTACGGTGCCGAAGCCGATATCGGCTATAACGGCGTCAAGGGCGACGATGCCGGCATCGAGGCCAAGGGCGGCGTCGAAGGCTCGCTGCGCGCTCGCCTCGGCTACGCTGTTACCCCGGAAATCCTGCTCTACGGCACCGCCGGTGGCGCGCTGAAGAACCAGAAGGTGGAAGCCGCCGGCTTCAGCGACACCAACACCATGCTCGGCTGGACGGCCGGCGTCGGCACCGACATCAAGATCACCGACAATGTGTTCGGCCGTGTCGAGTACCGCTACACCGATTTCGGCGACAAGAACTTCGACGGTATCGGCAAGGTCAAGTCGACCGACAATCGCGTCACTTTCGGCGTCGGTATGAAGTTCTAAGTCGTCCAAGCCACGACACGAAAAAGCCGGGCCTCGCGCCCGGCTTTTTTTGTGCCCGGTGCCCATCCTGTCGGCATGGGCACGCGTGATCTCGAGGTCAGCGTTGAGCCAGCATCCGGTCGACCAGGACCAGAACTTCGGCTGCTGCGATGAAACCGAGGGCGATAGTGGCGGCATTCGACATGACTGCGACCCAGCCATTGGCGGACACATCTATGAACGGGTAAGCGTATTTCCCTTCAGCGACACCACGAGCCAGGGCATAAGCGAGATAGACCAGGGGATAGAGCGCCCATAGAAGCGGATCGCGCCACGAGAGCCTCCCCTTTCGCGTGAATAGAAGCCAGAACAATAAGACAAGGACAGGATTGAGTTGGTGGAGCAGAAAGTTTGCTTCGGCGGTCGCGCCAGCCAAAGTGCGCAGCCCTTGGAGCAACACCGCGAAAATCACCCCGACCAGGGCCATCACGGCAGCCGTCCACGCCACCAGCGTTGGATGGTCGAAACGCTCCCCGAGGAGCGCTATGGCTGCGAATACAATGGCGACAAGACCGTTGGTCAGGATCGTGAAATATCCCACCAACACCCACAGCGAGCCAAGCATCGATGCACCGCCCTTGATCAAGGTGCTGAGTTCAAGGCCAATGCCAGTGCACGCGGATAGACAAATGATCAGGGCAAACAAGCGCTGTATCAAATCGCCCTCCCCCACCGGCTTACGTTTGAGAAAGCGACGATAAGACTGGGCGGAACGTCTGTCGACCAAAATGCCCCCAAGACCAACCTTCCAGCCTCGCCGGCCCGGCTCACTCCCAGCATGTCGAAATTGGCCGTTGCGCCTCCCCCGCCAGGAATCCGCTAAAGCGCGTCGCGTTCGACCGGCGGCATGCGACGCGCTTTAGGTTCCTGTTTTATGCATGTCGTTATCACAAAACCGCTGCACACTTTTGCGCGACATGCATTAGGGGAAGATCGGTAGCTTCGCCATCCCCGCCCTCAAGCCGGGATGCCGGGCTTCAGCTCCGGGAATTTCTCGTCGAAGCGTGCCGCCCAGCGCGTCAGCCGGCCGCGGCCCTTTTCCCATTTTCCGGCGAAGCGCAGCGAGAGATAGCCGAGGCAAGCGCGCAGCGCGATCTGGCCGACAGTGATTTTCTTCGGCAGCTTCGGCGGGTTGGCGTTGAGCAGATCGAGCGCGGCCGAAATCTTGCTCCACTGGCGCTCGAGCCAAGGCTGGTAGACCATCTCTTCGGGCCGCGTGCGCCGCTCATAGACCATCGACAGCGCGCAGTCGCAGATGCCGTCGGCCAACGCCTCCAGCACCTCCGCCTCGAGGCGCTTGTCGGGATTGCGCGGAAACAATGCGTTCTTGGACATCCGGTTGAGATGCTGGGTGATGGCGCGGCTGTCGTGGACCGAGCGGCCGTCGTCGAGCACCAGCACCGGGATCTTGCCGAGCGGATTGGCGCCGATCAGCGCGGCCGGCTTTTCCTCGGTCTTTATCGGCACGAGATCGACCGCAATGCCGGCATGAAGTGCTGCCATGCGCACCTTGGAACTGTAGGGAGAAGTAGACGCGTAGAGCAGTCTGGGCATTGTCGATTCCTGTTTACCGGCTACAGCTCCATATGTCCTGTTGGACGCGCAAGAGGACGCGGTAGCATTGTGACTTCGCGCATGACCCTCACCGAAAATCGATTCCGATTGGGGCTCGTGCGTGGGCACTGTTGACGACCGATCATGCTGGCTTCATCAACGGCCAGAGGCGGAAAACCGCGCCGCCAGCGCGCAGCCATTGTCTCGACTTCAATCTGGATGCGATGAGCCGGAGGTGCGGCGGCAGAAGCGAGCAGGTCGGACAATCCAAATCCGATCAGCTACCAACTCGGCCTTGCACCGAAGGTTGGTCTTTGGCAGCCACGAAAATCCCACCGGACTTCGCCGCGTGGCGAAGTCCTGGGAGCTGCGAAAAGACATCTTCCTCCCGCCTCTTTCTCGTCCTGCCCGACCGTCAGCTAGCAAGCGAGGCGCCTGTCCGGCATCCCGCCCTGGCTGTCTTGAGTACTGTCCCCGGCGATCGGAGAGCGGCGACTACTTCTTGGCCTTCGCCTTTGCGGGCGCTGCCTTCGGCTTGGCCGCGGGCGCTGCTTTCTTCACTGCTGCGGAAGATTTTGCAGCGGCGGCCTTTGCCGGTGCTGCCTTCTTCGCAGCGGGTTTCGCAGCGGCCTTTGCAGCCGGCTTCTTGGCCGGTGCCGCCTTCTTTGCCGGTGCAGCCTTGGCCTTGGCCGGTGCTGCTTTTGCCTTGGCCGGTGCTGCTTTCTTCACGGCTGGTTTTGCTGCCGCCTTGGCGGCCGGCTTTTTCGCCGGCGCTGCTTTTGCCTTAGGCGCGGCGGCCTTCGCTTTGGCAGCGGGTGCTGCTTTCTTCACAGCAGTTGCGGCCTTTGCCGCCGCTGCTTTTACTGGTGCTTTCTTTGCCGGTGCCTTGGATGCCGGCGCTTTGGATGACTGCTTAGCCATATCATGCCCCTTCCGTTGTGCCGACGGCCGTTATTGACCCGGCGCGCAATGCATATCTGACTCGCGGCTTGCTAGCCAGCGAAGCATTAGAATGATTTCTGCAGCTTAAGTTTCGGTTACGGCGAGCGCGCGACCATTTTACCGGTGCAAAAATCGGCTGCGAATCTTTGTGTCGCGCAGCGAAGTTCTGCGACAGAAATTCTGCTCGCTCTATCTCGACCGGTCTTCGCGTCAAGCTCAGGACCTTTTCGACCAGCTCTGCGCTTCAACGTCCGACGCTCAGCGCGAACATTGTCAAGAGCGAAGGCGGTCGCCCGCCTCGTCTTGTCCGAAACGATAAACTACAGGTAAGTACGAAGCAACGCGACGAGCACGCCGCTGCACTATCTTGCACGACGCGATGAAAGTAAGCAGATAGCTCGCATTTCTGAAAGACAGGATATCGCTCGATAGATCCGGTCGAGCCGATCTCCTAATCGAAAACGCTCGGCCGTTCAGGCGCCGAGCGGCTCGCGCTGCTTCTGCAGCCGGCGCGAAGGCTCGGCCCTGTGGAGATGGACGGCGAAGGTATCCCATGGCGGCGTGACGGAAATCTGCGCCAGGATGCGCCCCGCTTCACCGCGATGATAGACGCCGTGCAGTACGACGTGGGTCAGCATTTCCTGTCGCGACATCAATGCCTTATCCCCGTCGGTGAACACGAATGCGACGGGCTCGGAGAGCTGTTGCGACGAAACGGTTTCGAGATAATCGAGATACCACCGATCGGTCGCCGCGACTGCGGCACGAAGTTCGTCGAGGGCCGGCGTGTCCTCGCTGGCGTCGGCGGAGTAGCCATGGCTTGCACCAACCAGGTGGGCTGAGAATATCGGCGACACCACATGGCTGTGATCGATGAGCCGTATCACGGCCTGCCGTTCCTTGCCGTGAACGGGCGGGTCGAGACTGACGAGCCTTTCCAGCAGTTCGTCATTTGCCCAGGCCTGATAGGCAAACAGGCTGCGAAGCAGGGCGTGCGCACTCATGGTCGGTGTCCTTTTCTGGAAATGCGAGTATGTTGTTCATATTTTCAGGAGAATGGGCGGGCGTGTCTACTCGCATTGCAAAACCGTATCCGCGCATGCGCAAGCAGCCGCGCCAGGCGCGTTCCAGGGCGACCGTAGAGGCGATCGTCGAGGCAGGGGCTCATGTTCTGAGCGGGCTGGGCTGGGCCGGCTTCACCACCAACAAGGTGGCCGAGACTGCGGGCGTGAGCATCGGCACGCTCTACCAGTATTTTCCCGACAAGCTTTCCCTGCTCGAAGCCGTCCGGCGCCGTCATTTCGATCATGTGCTGTCGGTCATTCGCGATTCGGCGGAAGGCCAAAAGCCGCTCAGGAAATTCGCGCAGGAGCTGGTGCGCGGCATGATCGCGGCGCACAGCATTCACCCGACACTGCATCAGGTGCTGCTCGACGAGGCGCCGGGCGATCGCGGCTCCAGGGCCGCCCACGCTTCGTTCCAGACACAATATCTCAACCACTACGCGACCGCCGTCGCCGCCTATCGCAAGCCAAGGAAAGGCGCCGACATGGAGACCGTCGCGCGCGTGCTGTCGTCGGCGATCGAAGGTGTGATCCATAACGCGGCACGCCGGAACATGCTCGCCGCCCCGGAGCTGGAAAAGCAACTCGTCGAACTGATCTGCGCCTACCTATCGGGCGCGGGCCGCATCGGTCGATAGCGCAGGGCACGGCGGAAGTCGGGGATTTCTGTACGTCGGATTCAAACCCGGCTCATGAGATGCGGCAAGGCCGATGCCAGCAATGCCGCACCTGATGCGGCCAAGAGCGTGAGGACGATCTTTCGAAACGTTGCTTCGCTGATGCCGATGTAGAGTCTCGCGCCAAGGAGTGTCGGTATCAACATCGCCGGCGCGACGATGGCAAACATCGGCAGCATTTCGAGCTTGATCTTTCCGGTCGCAAGATAGGCGGCCATCGTCATGGAGAGGGTCACAAGGTTGAAATTCTGGATGACAATGCGCTGCCTGTCCTTTTCCCATTGCCGCAGCACGCACCACAACGTTGGAACCGGGCCGGTGAAGCCGCCAAGCCCGCCCATGATGCCGCCAACCAGACCTATTGCACCGTCTGCAACAGGACCCCCGAGCGTGATGGGAGGGAGGCGACGGGCAAAAAGCATCAAGGGACACCAAACGACCAGCAGCGCGCCGAAGATCAACTTGAACAAGTGCACATCCAGCAGGGGCAGGATGGCGACACCGACCGGAATTCCTATGGTCCCGCCGATCAGGAATGGCAGCAGAAGCTTGAGGTCGAAACCCCGGCGGACGGTGACGGCGGCGATGATTTGGCCGGTGAGCGCCCCAAAGACCGCCATGGCAGCAGCAAGCTGGGGCTCCACGGTCCAAACCCAAAACGACATGGCAACCAGGCTGAAAGCGAACCCGGACAGCCCTTGGACGAAACCTGCAACGACCGCCCCAATTGCAACAATATAAACAAGCGAATCCATGTAGTGCTGTTTCCCCGCAAAGTGATCGATGTGGCCGGTTGGCGTTGACCTGCATGGAAATCTACGATTTTCGCAACCTCCGTCCGACCTTGAGCGCCGGACAGTCCACACACCAAAGAGGTATGAATGCCCCCCTTGCCGAGCTTGGCATTTGTCACATGGTTTTCGGCTGACCCCAGATCAGCCGCGGCTTTCTATGCGAATTTCGGAATTGTCTTCAGGCAAGAGCAGCACGGCTCCGGTCCGATACATTTCGCGTTCCAAGTCAAGGGCTCGCGATCGAACTCTATCCGGCAAACGAAGGAACGACGGCGGAAGGAGCGGGAACGATGATCGGCTTCGAGGTCACCGACGCGGACGAAGCGGCTTCTGCCGCGAAGGCCAATGGTTTTGGAATCATTGCGGATGTCAAGGCGACGGCTATGGGCAGGCGTGTGATCGTCCGCGATCCTGACGGCCGTCAGGTGTTTCTTTTCTCGACCACCTAAGTGACGCAACAATCCATCGGGAATCGGAAGGCACTGGTTCAGCGCAGGACGCGGCAGCGGCCGTTGTAGACCATCCAGCGGTCGAAGCCCGAGACGCAGAATTCGACATTGTCGCCGATCGAGGCAAAGCCCTGGCCTTCCTCGATCAGATACCAGATGGTGCGGGCGTGGCCGTCGGAGAGGCTGACGGTGGCGCCGCAATAATGGCGGCCGATTGGCCAGCTGTCGTCGGCCGGCAGATAGCGATGCTGGTGGATGCGCTGGAAGTCGACGATCTGCACATCCGGCAGATGCGGCACGTGATGCACCTGATACGAGAAGCGGTCGGTGATTTTGTTCAGCACCCAGGCCTCGCCGCAGACGCCGCTGTCCTCATCGGTATAGATTGCAAGGTCGGCGGCCTGCACCGCCTGAGTAACGCCGAGAGGCGCAGCCAGCGGCGTGCAAACGGCGAGCAGTGCGGCAAGGGCGGATTGGGCGAAGCGAGTCATGGCAGCCTCTCAAGGTCGACTGCGCGCACTGTGCGGATTCGCTGACGCGCGGTCAAGCGGTTGTAGTGACGATGGTTACGGTGACGATGGTTGCGCTGAGGGAACGGCAAGGACCGCACCTCAAACTACTCTCCCGCCAGCCAGTCCAGCGTCCAATGCGATGGCTGCTCGACAGCAAGCAGCCGGTGCAGCGCCGGCAGCAGCGTCCGCAACTCGCCCTCCAGGGTGAAGGGCGGATTGACCATCACCATGCCGCAGCCGTCGAGGCTCGGCTCGACCGAGGCCGGCCTGATCTCAAAGCCGACGTCGAGCAGCCTGGGAATGCCCGTTTGCTTCAGCGCCTTTCGGAAGGCGGCGACCGCCTTGCGGTCCTTGAGCGGATACCACAGCGCGTAAATGCCGCCTGGCCAGCGCCGATGGGCTCTTTGCAGCCCGTCGACCAAGCGACCGAACTCGCCCTCTTCCTCGAAAGGCGGATCGATGAGCACGAGGCCGCGCTTCTCCTTTGGCGGCAGATGCGCGCCGAGCGCCAGCCAGCCGTCGAGCTCGATCACCCGGGTCTGGAAGTCACCGTCGAACAGCGCCTTCAGCCTGGCAGCATCCTTAGGGTGCAGCTCGACCGCCGACAGCCGGTCCTGCTTGCGCAGCAGGTGCCGGGCGATCAGCGGCGAACCCGGGTATTTTTTCACGCCGCCGTCCGGATTGAGCGAACGGACGGCTCCAAGATACGGTGCCAGCAATGCCGCCGCCGGGGCGTCGAGGGCGGCCTGCGCCCCCCGGCCGATTGCGCCCTGCCCTTGGGCCGGGTTTTTTGGGTGGGGTTGGGGCAGAGGGGTGCGGG
>NZ_JAMYOG010000020.1:0-87867 GCF_040319725.1 Mesorhizobium sp. M0894
CGGTGCGTGGCGTTGGGCGCGCGTGGATCAGGCACCGCGCCAAAGTAGCTCTCAAGGCAGGAAATGGCAGTCGCTCCTTCGCTCACCTGCCTCTCCAAAGAATCCTTTCTCAGCCTAAACTCAACCCCAAAATCGCCATATGCGATTCCCCTGCCCTTGAGGGGAGGGTGGCCCGCAGGGCCGGGAGGGGTCCTCGGCGACGCGCTCCATCGTTCAGGCAAAGGTCGAGGCAGTTGAGGTTACCCCACCCGTCCATCCGCCTTCGGCGGCTGTCCACCCTCCCCTCAAGGGAGAGGGACGCCCCCCAGGAACCCCGCCAATGACCGAAACCCCGACCGTTCTTTCCACCACAGCCGAAATCGCTGTCGAAGGCCTGCCACCGGGCTTCGGCGAAGGCATCGCCGGCAAGGCGGCTTTTTTTATCGCCGTCGCCTTCTCCATCTTCCAGATCTACATCGCCGCCTACGGCAGCCTGCCGAGCCAGGTCGTGCGCGCCATGCATGTCGGCTTCCTGCTGCTGCTCGGCTTTGCCCTGATCGCCAATCTGCGTGCCAAAAGCGTCCCGGCGAAAGCAGTCTTCTGGACTCTCGGCGTGCTCGGCTTCGCCACCGGTCTGTACAACTGGGTATTCTATGCCGACCTCATCCGCCGCTCTGGCTTCCTCACCACGCCTGACCTGATCGTCGGCGCGGTGCTGGTCGTGCTGGTCTTCGAGGCGGCGCGGCGGTTGATGGGGCTGCCGCTTGCCGTCATTGCCTTCATCTTTCTCGCCTACGCATTTGCCGGCAATCATCTGCCACCGCCTTTCATCCATCGCGGCTATGATTTCGCCCAGCTCGTCGACACCTTCGCCTATGGCACCGAAGGCATCTACGGCACGCCGATCTATGTCTCGGCCGCCTACATCTTCATCTTCGTCGTCTTCGCCGCCTTTCTCGAACGCGCCGGCATGATCGCGCTGTTCAACGATTTTGCACTTGGCCTGGTCGGCTCATGGCGCGGCGGCCCGGCGCAGGTCTGCGTGCTGTCCTCGGCGCTGATGGGCACCATTTCCGGCTCCGGCGTCGCCAACGTGGTGGCCAGCGGCCAGTTCACCATCCCGCTGATGAAGCGCTTCGGCTTCCGCTCGGCCTTCGCCGGAGCCGTCGAGGCGACCTCGTCGATGGGCGGCCAGATCATGCCTCCGGTGATGGGTGCGGTTGCCTTCATCATGGCCGAGACGCTGAACATTCCCTATGCCGCGGTGGTCAAGGCGGCGATCATTCCGGCGCTGCTCTATTTTGGCGCCTGTTTCTGGCAGGTGCATTTGGAGGCCGGCAAGGCCGGCCTGCACGGCATGGCCAAGGCCGACCTGCCCAATCCGTGGGATGCGGTGAGACAACACTGGCCGCTGGTACTGCCGCTCGCAGCACTGATCTACCTGCTGTTTGCCGGCTACACACCGGTCTTCGCCGGCACCATGGGCCTGGCGTTGACCATTGTGCTTATCCTCGGCACGCCGCTGGCGGCATCGATCGGGCCGCTCGCCTTCCGCGTCGTCTTCTGGCTGGCGCTCGGGCTTGCCGCCGCTTCCTTCATGAAGTTCGGCGTCAACATCCTCAGCCTGGTCATCGCCGTGCTGGTCGTCGCCTGCCTCACCTTCAAGGGCGGGCGCGAGACACTGCGCATATGCGTCGATTCCCTTGCCGAGGGAGCAAAGAACGCGCTGCCGGTCGGCATTGCCTGCGCCATCGTCGGCATCGTCATCGGCACGCTGACGCTCACCGGCATCGCCTCGACCTTCATCGGCTGGATCATCTCGATCGGCGAGAACAATCTGTTCCTGTCGCTGCTTTTGACCATGCTCACCTGCCTGGTGCTCGGCATGGGCATCCCGACCATTCCCAATTACATCATCACCTCGTCGCTAGCCGGGCCGGCGCTTCTGTCGCTCGGCGTGCCGCTGGTGGTCAGCCATATGTTCGTCTTCTATTTCGGCATCATGGCTGATCTCACCCCGCCCGTGGCGCTGGCCGCCTTCGCCGCCGCACCCATGGCCAAGGAAAGCGGCCTCAAGATCGGCATCCAGGCCACCAAGCTTGCCATTGCTGGCTTCGTGGTGCCGTTCATGGCGGTCTATACCCCGGCGCTGATGCTGCAGGACCCCGGCCCGATCGCCGCCCAGTTCGGCTATCCCGTCGAGGTCGCCTACATCGTCATCAAAGCCTGCATGGGCATCGTCCTGTGGGGCGCCGCCGCCGTCGGCTTTCTCGCCCGGCGCATGGCCTGGTGGGAACGCCTCGTCGCCTTCGCCGCTGGCGTGCTGCTGGTTGCGGCGCTGCCGCTCACCGACGAGGCGGGCTGGGCGCTGTCTCTTGCCTGGATCGGGTGGCACTGCTGGCGCGCGCGGCAGGCGTCACTGGCCAATTCGGCATGAGCCTCTGCATCGTCGCGGCCGGCAAGACCATGACGCTCGCGGTCGCCGCCTTCACGCTCTCCTGGACGCATTCTGTGGAGAAGACCCAGTGGCAGGAAGACTGGAAGGTGCTGCCGTCCGGCCTGCAACTCGTCGAGGCACGAATCAAGGGCTCGGGCGCCGGCATGGAGCCGCCGCAAGGCTCGGCGCTGCGCGACGGCTGGTGGGTCTATGCGCCCCGGGTCGGGCCACAGCGGCGCCTGGTGCTCGCCGCCTCGGGCGCCACGGGTCAAGGCTGGACGCTGTGCACGGCTCAGGACTGCCGCGAATTTGGCAAGGTGGCAGGCGACACGATCTCGCTGGAGCCGTGCGGGTCGGAAGGCTCTAGCCAGCCACGGTAGCGGGCGATCATGCCGGCAAGCGGATGCGAGATATCGACATGGAAGCGGAAGCGGCCATCCTCCACCGTTTCGTAGGAAGTCGAGCGTGGACCGAGCCAGATCGGCAGCGGCAAGCCAAAAAAGCTCCAGCGGCGCAAGACCAGTGCCAGCCGGCCGTCCTCGGCAACCAGTGCCATCGCGAAGGTCAGCGGGCCGAAGCGTTCGCACAGCAGGCGCTGCGATCGACCCCGGCCTGCGAACTGTAGGCTCGAAAAACTGTGCTTGCCGAATGTCCGCGTCCAGGTCTCGCCGCCCTTGTCGGTGTCGAAGCGGACATGAATGTCCTCGCTTGCTCCGGGGAAGCCGACCATCCAGGCCATTAGCCGGCCAAGAACATTGTGCCCGCGTTCTACGCTAGCGCGGCCTGCGGCCGTGATCGTACGGTCATGCATTGACCGAATTGCCTCGGGAAGGCCTTGCCAGGCGGCACCGAGCAGCTCGGTATAGAGCGGCTTGTCCTCGTCCGCGGCCCCGTTCCTGAAGCCGGTGTAGATCGTCCGCCCGGCGAACAGGGCCTCATAGTCCCGGAGCTCTAAATCGCGCACCGCCGCCCGTGCGCCCGGCGCGGGCTGATGTCCGGCCAGCACTTTGCGGACCAGCGCTTCAACCGCCATCGACGGGATCAGCGGCCCATCGTTGCCCTCGGCCAAGAGATGCCACGAGCGCTTGCCGGTGGCGCCCGCGCGGTCCGATCCCTCCACCTCGACGAACATGCCGCCGCGATGCTCGCCCCAGCGCAGCCGGTTCGTCGCCTGATGCATCAGCGGCGCCAGCGGCGAAAGCGAACCGATCAACCCGGCGCGCACCAGCCAGGCGAGGCCGATCAGGGCGCGGTGCAGCACCTCGGGTACCGGCCCGGCTCCCATCCAGATGGTCCTCGCCTCCGGCCAAAGCTCGGCCAGAGCACGCAGGTCCGGAACGTCGACCAGCGAGAACAGCGTGTTTCGAAGCGGCAGCTGGCCCGGCGGCGCGATAGTATAGCGCAGCTGCTCGGTAAACGGACAGCCTTGTTCGGGACGGCCATTACGAACAAGGCGCACCGGCTGACCGGTGTAACCGGCGATAGCGCGAATGACGTTTCCGCCGACACCGGCGAAGGGCGACGGCGCGATGCCGCCGCGAATTCCGTCGACCCGCGTCAGGTCCGAAGACAGGCGGCGCACAACCGCCGCCGTCAGCACCGGAAAGCTCGAGACTCCGGATAGCACGAAGACGCCGGCGTTTCGCGCCGCCTCGTCGAACGCAGAGACACCGGCGACGAAATCCGAGCCGTCGGCAAGATCGAGATAGTTGACGCGCCGGGCGATGCATGCCTCGATCAGGCCATAGCATCCCTCGCCATAGGCCTGGAACGGACCGCTCGCGTCGACCACAATATCAGGCTCAAATGCAGCGAGTTGCACGGCGAGATCGCCGTCACGGTCGAACAGTGCCGGCACTAGTTGCGCTGCGGTCGGGGCGCGCTTCTTGCAATACGCGTCAGCCTTGGCGAGCGAGCGCCCGGCGACGAACAGGATCAGATGGGGCTCGCCCTCCAAAAGCTCGACGGTGCGACCGCCAAAGGTGCCATAACCGCCGACGACAAGAACCTTCATCCGCAGTTCCCCCAAAATGCCCCGCGCCGCTCCCGGCCACGGCGATGAGCCTAGCCGATCAATCTTGCCCTCACCTCGGCGGAAGGGATTTCACAATTGTCCTTCTTGCCGAACAGGGCGTAGCGGTTCTTTGCGATGCGATCGTAGAGCCAGTCGCGAAGCGGGCGCGGCAACAACAGCAGGATCCGCGCCGCTCGCCATGGCCAGCCGAGTTCGGCCATGACGGCAACGAAACTGTCCAGGCGTGTGAAAGCCGCGCCATCGACGATGACGAGATTGGTCTCGTAGCGATCCGTCTGCAGCCCGTATTTCTTGAACAGCATCTCGCCGAGCGGCGATTGCGCCGTTACGAAATGGAAGTGGCCCTTGCGGTCGAGCTTTACCACCGTCCGCACAAAACCCGAGCACAACACGCAGACGCCGTCGAATACGATCAACGGGCGACTTGATTCGAATTCTGGCGGCTCAGGAGAATGGTTCGGCTTGACGATCACGTGGCGCCCGGCAGCTGGTGTCAGGCGACACTAAGCCTGCCGGCGGCTGGATCAAAGCCCGGAATGTTAGAGGCTTGGCGTTGTCGCCCGCCGTCTGTCGGTCAGCGCAGGGCGCTCGGCGCGATAGGTCGTTGACCGGTTGTCGGCGTCAGGCCGGCAGATACGGCTGTCGTGACGGCTTTCCCTGGTCATCATCAGTGCACGCTGATCCCAAGCGTGTTGCCACGGCGCGCGCAGGCGGGACCTGGGCCGCGCATGTAATAGCGCTCGGGCCGATAGGTCGGCGCGACGAATTCGCGAATGGCGGCGGCATAGCCGGCGATTTGATTCCAGAAGCTCATTTTACTCGGTCCCTGTCCCGTTTCGGATGTCCCTTCCGAATTGCGGGGATCATAGCGTCCAGGCGTGAATAGTCGGTGAACGCGATGTTAATCTCTGGTCGAAAATGCCTTTGTTCATGGCTGCAATGCGGCTGATTCGCGGTGTTTCCGTGCTGTCCGTCGGCATTTCGCCCAGTGTGACTTTTGCATCACATATGTTTCGCCTGAATGTCGCCGAGGCGCGCGTTTGTTTCACTTTTGCTGCCACGGCGAAATTTCCGTGCACGTGGTCGAAAAACCAGGAACCCGCCCGTCAGCCGCACGTTGATTTCCCAGTGTCGGGACGAACCGGCTGCGCGGGCTGCAGCTTCCGGCTGGAGCCGCAGCCAAAAATCCGAAACAGCAAGAGCAATGGAAAGGCAAAGGCCATGGGCTTCTTTTCGAAGGACATCAAAACACTCGACGATCTCTTCGTGCACACGCTGCGCGACATTTATTACGCCGAGAAACAGATCGAGAAATCGCTGCCGAAGATGATCGACAAGGCGAGTGATCCGCAGTTGAAAGCCGGCTTTGAGAAGCATCTCGCCCAGACCAAGGGTCATATTCAGCGTGTCGAGCAGGTGTTCGAGCTGCACGGCGTGAAGGCCAAGGAAGTCGACTGCCCGGCCATCGATGGCATTCTCGAAGAGGCCGATGAGGTCAGCGGCGACATCGCCGACAAGGAGGTCCTCGACGCTGCACTGATCGCGTCCGCCCAGGCGGTCGAGCATTATGAGATGACCCGTTACGGCACCTTGATTGCCTGGGCCAAGCAACTGGGCCGCAGCGACTGCGCCAATGTGTTGGCCAACAACCTCAAGGAGGAACAGGCAACCGACCGCAAGCTTACCGAGATGGCGGAAAGCAAGATCAACCTGCAAGCCGCCGAGTAGGGCCGCGATCGAGAATGGAGTTCAGGCAAGGCTGGGCCGAAAGCCCGGACTTGCCTTTTGCGCCGCCGGAACCGGAACGGACTTTGCCCGTTCTCGGTTGAACGTTGTCGCGCAGGGAGTTTGTCATGGCGCCGCGCCCCGCCTGGAGAGGGTATCTCAAGCTTTCGCTGGTCACCTGCGCGGTCGAAGTGACCAATGGCGTCACCCAAGCCGAAAAAGTTTCGTTCCGCGTGCTCAACCGCAAGACTGGCAACACTGTCAGGCGCGTCTATGTCGATTCGGCAAGCGGCAAGCCGCTCGATGAAGGCGACGAGATCAAGGGCTACGAGATCGGCGACGGCGACTTCGTCCAAATCGAGGAGGAGGAGATCGAAGCCGTCCAGATCGAATCCTCGCATACGATGAGCCTCGACGGGTTCATCGAAAAATCTTCGATCCAGCAGATCTATCTCGACACGCCCTATTATGTGACGCCTGCGGACGATGTCTCGGAAGAGGCTTTTGCCGTCATCCGCGACGCCATGGCCGCCAAGAAGACGGCGGGCCTTGCCCGCATCGTGCTCTACCGCCGCGAGCGTCCGGTGGTCATCGAGCCGCTGGGCAAGGGCCTGCTGCTGACGACGCTGCGCTATGGCGATACGGTGCGCAGGCCGGAGATGGTGTTCGGCGACATCAAGCCGGTGACGACCGACGCCGAGATGATCAGGCTGGCCGAACACATTGTCGATGAGAAACAGGCGAAGTTCGATCCTTCCGAATTCGAGGACAAATACGAAAACGCGCTGATCGAGTTGGTCCGCGCCAAGAAGGCCGGCAAGAAGGCACCGAAGACCAAGGCAGAACCGCGACCCTCCAACGTCGTCAATCTCTTCGATGCACTGAAGAAGAGCCTTTCGTCGGAGGCCAGCCCGCCGGCAAAGGCCAGACGCCCGGCAAAAGGCGCCAAGTCCAAAGCCGCCCGGCGCAAATCGGCTTAGGATCAGACCATGGCCGGCCTCGAGCAATATCACGCCAAGCGCGATTTCAAGAAGACCGCCGAACCGGCCGGTAAGCTCGCGCGCGGCAAGAAAGCCGTGCCGGGTGGCATCTTCGTCATCCACAAGCATGCCGCCACCAGGCTTCACTACGACCTTCGCCTTGAGCATGGCGGCGTGCTGTGGAGCTGGGCGGTGACGCGAGGCCCGAGCCTCGACCCGCATGAGAAGCGGCTCGCCGTGCATGTCGAGGACCACCCGATCGACTATGCGCCGTTCGAAGGCACCATCCCCAAGGGCCAATATGGCGGCGGCTCGGTCATTGTCTGGGACGAAGGCACGTGGGTCCCCGAAGGCGACCCTGCCAAAGGGATGAAGAAAGGCCATATCAATTTCGAACTGCATGGCCACAAATTGCATGGCGCCTGGCATCTGGTGCGGCTGAAGCCGCGGCCCGGCGAAAAACGCGACAACTGGCTGCTGATCAAGTCCGACGATGCCGCCGCGCGTCCCGGTGAGGACATTTTGCAGGAGGCGCCGCAATCGGTGAAATCCGGCCTGACCATCGAGGAGGTCGGCGAAGGCAAGACCGCCGACGGCAAGAAGCCAAGCGTCTGGCAGTCCGACAGGCCGGCCGCCGGCAAAGCGAAGGCTGTCGCGGCAAGGCGGCTCGAATTCGTCGAGCCGGCGCTCGCCACGCTGGAGCGGGACGCCCCGCCCGGTAAGGACTGGCTGCATGAGGTGAAGTTCGACGGCTATCGCATGCAGGCGCAGCTTGCCGGTACCGAGGTGCGGCTTTTGACACGCACCGGCCTCGACTGGACCCACAAATTCGGTGGCTCAATTATCGCGGCACTTGGCGGCCTGAAATGTACCGATGCCGTCATCGACGGCGAAATCGTCGTGCTGGCGGATAATGGCGTGTCGTCCTTTTCGCTGCTTCAGCAAGATCTGTCGGCGGGCCGTACGGACCGTTTCATCTACTATGTCTTCGACCTGTTGCAGCTCAATGGTCAAGACATCCGTTCCGAGCCGCTGGTCGAGCGCAAGGAAAGGCTGCGCAGCCTGCTCGCCGGACAGACCGAAGAGCAGGCCGTGCGCTTCAGCGACCACTTTGCCGAGCCCGGCAAGATCATGCTGGAGCATGCTTGCCGCCTGGGCCTCGAAGGCGTCGTCTCCAAGCGTGCCGATGCGCCCTACCGCAGCGGGCGTGTTCCCTCGTGGGTGAAGTCGAAATGCACGGCGCGCCAGGAATTCGTCATCGGCGGCTACATGCCGTCGGACAAGACCGGGCGTGGCCTGCGCTCGCTGCTGGTCGGCTATCACGAGGGCGGCAAGCTGCGCTATGCCGGCCGCGTCGGCACCGGCTTCACGGCCAAAAGCACCAACGAGCTGAAGAAAAGGCTTGATGCGCTGAAGACGACAACCTCGCCCTTCGACAGCGCGGTGCCAAGGGGCAAGGGGCTGGTCTGGGTCAAGCCCGAACTTGTCGGCGAAGTGGAGTTTCGCAGTTGGACGTCGGACCGTATAATACGCCACGCGTCCTTCCAGGGATTGCGCGAGGACAAGCCGGCGGAGGAAGTCGTGCAGGAGAAACCGAAAGCACGCTCAGCCACGGCAGAGCCGAAGCCAAAGCCCACCAAAACCGCAGGCGCGGCGAAAACCTCGGTTACGCTGTCCCGCCCTGACAAGCTTCTGTGGCCCGAGGAGAACGTATCGAAGCAGGATCTGGTCGATCACTACGCGCTGGTCTGGCCGCGCATGAAGCAGTTCGTCATCAATCGGCCGCTCAGCCTCGTGCGGGCGCCGGACGGCGTCGGCGGCCAACGCTTCTTCCAGAAGCATGCCTCGGCCGGCATGCACGACAAGATCGCCGTGATGAAGGATCCGACCGACGGCGAGGAGATATTGTTCATCCGCGATTTCGACGGTCTCGTGGCACTGGTGCAACTGGGCGTCGTCGAGATCCATATTTGGGGCTCGACCACCGACGAGCTGGAAAAGCCCGACCAGATCATCTTCGATCTCGATCCCGACGAGGGCGTCGACGTGAAGGCGGTGCGCGCGGCGGCACTCGACATCCGCGGCCGGCTCGACGAACTGTCCCTGCCGAATTTCGTCAAGACCTCGGGCGGCAAGGGCTACCACGTCGTCGTGCCGCTGAAGCCGTCGGCGGATTGGGACGAGGTCAAGGGCTTCGCCCATGAGTTCGCCCGAGCGCTCGAACAGGCCGCACCCGACCGCTACACGGCGACGCTGTCGAAGAAGGCACGCACGGGCAGGATTTTCGTCGATTATCTGCGCAACGGCCGCGGCGCCACCACCGTCGCCCCCTATTCGTCGCGCGCCAAAAAGGGCGCCACGGTATCGATGCCGGTGACCTGGGCGGAGATCGAGGCCGGATTGCCGCCCAACGCCTTTCCGATCGGCGACAAGACGACGCTGAAGCGGCTCGGGCAAGCCGACCCCTGGGCGGATTTTTTCAAGCAGGCCAAGCTGCTCAAGCGCGACTAGTGCATGTCGCGCAAAAGTGTGCAGCGGTTTTGCGATAACGACATGCATCAAAACAAGGACCTAAAGCGCATCGCATGAGGCCGGTCGAACGCGACGCGCTTTAAAGCAATTCCAGGAAAAGTATGAAAAGGTTTTCCGCCCGGAATTGCGTCAAAACAAAAAGACAGAGCGGTTCGGCGTTTCCGTGAAACGACGAATGCGTACTAGCGCGTCGAAGCGATCTGTCAGGCGAGAAACGTGTTCTCGAAGGCCTGCTTGCCTGCCGGTGAAAAGATCACGGCACGGCTGTCCTTCTCGCGCCGCGCCCATTTCTCGGCGAGGATCTTGTCGAGAATGGCGGCGCCCAGCGTGCCGGCAAGGTGCGAACGCCGCACGCTCCAGTCGAGGCACGCCCGGCACACCGGTCGCCGCGCTTTGGTATGGATGTCGATGCCGATCGCGGCGAAATGCGAGGCGGCCGACGGCCCAAGCTGGATCTCCTTGTCGTCGCGCAGGAGCACTTGTCGAGCGACAAGACGGTCCAGCATCGCCACCGCCTGCTCGCCGGCGAGGTGGTCGTAGCAGACCCGCGCCACGCGCATGGCCGCGTCGCGAGGGCCGGGTCGCACCCTCTGCGGCCCGACAGCAGCAGCGACGCCGGTGATGGCTTCGATCATTCCTGCCACCTGCGGGCCGGCGAGGCCGTAATAGCGGTGCCGTCCCTGGCTCGCCAGCGTCAGCAGCCCGCCTTCCATCAGCTTCGATAGATGGGAGCTCGCTGTCGGAAGCGACACGCCGGCTTCGAGTGCCAGTTCGCTCACCGTCAGTGCTGTGCCGCCCATCAGTGCGGACAGCATGTTTGCCCGCGCCGGATCGCCGACCAGGCTGGCAATGCGGGCTATGTCAGGGCCTTCGCGCATAGTTCGTTCCTCATCGAAGCATCCTCGTCAGACAAGCATTAATCTCGATGCAAATCAAGGAGACGACGATGCCTGCAAGGACCATTCTCAGCGCCGCGCCTGCTCGCCGGCCGTTCCCGTTAATTGTCTTGCGCCGCTTGCGGCTGTGGCTCCTGAAGCGGTGGTACGACCGTCATTCGCAGCGCCTCGATCTCGCCGAAATCGACGATCATCTGCTGCGTGACCTTGGCCTGACACCCGAAGACGTCCGTCGCGAATACGCGAAATCCTTCTGGCAGGCATGATCAGCGAGGGATTGCCTAGCATATCGATCTTCGGAACGTTTCGACCCGGCTCGAACTGTGGTCGCAAGAAACATCCACCCGCCAAGGAGGCGAAAATGACCATTACCTGCTTCATCCGCTACGAGATCGATCCGTTCGGCAAGGCGGCGTTCGAGGAATATGCCCGCAATTGGGGGCAGGCGATCCCGCGCTGCGGCGCCGATCTGATCGGCTATTTCGCGCCGCACGAAGGCTCGGCCACCACGGCTTATGCCGCCTACAACATCGACAGTCTTGCGGCCTACGAAGTCTACCGCGCCCGGCTCGCCGCCGATCCCGCCGGCAAGGCGAATTACGAGTTCGCCCGGCGGGAAAAATTCATCCTGAAGGAGGATCGCATCTTCCTCAAGCTGGCCTCCGCGCCGCATGGTCCTTTGGTGAAGCCATGATCGCCGTCATCTTCGAGGTCGAGCCGGCGGCGGGCAAGCGCGAAGCCTACCTCGGCATCGCCGCCGACCTGCGGCCGCTGCTCGACGGCATCGACGGTTTCCTGTCGATCGAGCGCTTCCAGAGCCTTGCCGATCCGAACCGCATCCTGTCGCTGTCCTTCTGGCGCGACGAGGAAGCGGTGAAGGCCTGGCGCAACACGCAGGAACATCGGCAGGCCCAGAAAGCCGGGCGCGGCGGTATCTTTGCCGACTATCGTTTGCGCATCGCCCACGTCGTGCGCGACTACGGCCTGACCGAACGCGCCGAGGCGCCAGCAGACAGCCGGGTGGTGAACGGATAGGGGCTGCTATGCATTCCCGATCAGCACCCCTGCCGCAAACACCAGCGCGCCACCCAGCACCACCTGGAAGGCGGCGCGCCAGAATGGCGTCTGCATATAGCGGTTCTGCACGAAGGCGATCGCCCACAGCTCGAAGAAAACCACCACGGCGGCGACAATGGTCGCCGTCCAGAAAAGCGGGATGAGATAGGGCAGCGCATGGCCGAGCCCGCCCAGCGTTGTCATGACGCCGACGGTCAGACCGCGTTTTGCCGGCGAGCCGCGGCCCGACAACTTACCGTCGTCGGAGGCCACTTCGGTGAAACCCATCGAGATGCCGGCGCCGATCGAGGCAGCAAGCCCGACCAGAAAGGTCTGGAACGTGTCGTGCGTGGCAAAGGCGGCGGCAAAGATCGGCGCCAGTGTTGACACCGACCCATCCATCAGCCCCGCCAGCCCCGGTTGTACGTAGGTCAGGATGAACTGGCGCTGCTCGGCCGCCGCCTCTTCGTCCTTGACCGCGCCCGGCACATGCTTTTGTTCGAGCCGCTGCGCCAGTGTCTCGTGGCCCTGTTCTGCGATCGCCAGATCGTCGAGCAGCTTTCGCGTCGACGCATCGCCTGTGCGCTTGGCCGCCTCGACATAGAACAGGTAGGCCTGCCGCTCCATGGCCTCGGCTTGGCTGCGCACATGATCGACGCCGAGCGGCCTCACCAGCCAGTCCGGTTTGCGCTCGTAATAACCCTTCACATGTTCGCGCCGGATCAGCGGTATCCGCTCGCCGAAACGCTTGCGGTAAAGCTCGATCAGTGAATCGCGATGGCCGTCCTCTTCCTCCGCCATCTCTTCGAACACTTTGGCCGATTGCGGAAAGCTTTCCGCCAGCCCGTCGGCATAGGCGCGATAGATGCGCCCGTCATCCTCCTCGGAGGAGATGGCGAGCGCCAGGATCTCCTGTTCCGAGAGCGATTCAAAGGAACGGCGGCCGAGGCCGAAAACGCGGGAAAGCATGAGAAATTCACCCTAGTTTAGAATAGTTCTAAACTATGACCTTGCACGTCGCCGGTCAATCGTGCGTGCTCCACTCATGCTCAAAAGCTACAGATTTCGAACCCCCGAGCAGGTCGTCGTTTGCTATCGGTGAACGTTCACTTATATAACCGAATCTGAACCAAGAGAAAGGAACCCGCAGATGCCGGAAAAACAGCAGCCGTTTGATCCCAAACCAGTCCTCGACCTGATCGCCAACATCGAGGCGGATCTGCAGCGCCTGAAAGGCCTGGTCGAGCAGCAGGTCGAAAAATTCGATCCCGCCAATCCGCACAACAAGGCTCCCGATGGCAAGTTGACTGAGGAGGGTGTCGAGTGCTGCTATCGCCTGTTCGACGAGGGCAAGTCGCGCTATTCGGTCGCCCAGCAGATGAAGATCTCCTTCGCCGCCGCCACCCACCGCTTCAACACCTGGCGTAAGATGGGCGGTCCCAAACGGCAAAAGACGCTGTTGGGGTGAGGAGCGGCGGCCAAGCCGGTCAATCGGCAACGATTTGTCGATTGAAGCGACGACCGCATGGCGGAGAGACGAGGAGGCGGCAGGTGGCAGGCACGCTCCTCTCCTGCCTGCAAGACGAATTGTAACCGTCACATTTTTTCATTGGTGCGCGGCCTCCCTTTCCGTGCACCATAGGCGGTCTCATTTCTTGCAGGACCTCGCCATGACCACCCCTCCCGGCATCGCCGATATCCGCAGCGCAGCAGCGCGATTGTCCGGCCTGATCGTCGAAACGCCGCTGATCGAATCGCCGGAGCTGAACAAGCGCTTCGGCGCCAGGATCCTGTTCAAGCCCGAGACGTTGCAGCGCACCGGCTCCTTCAAGTTCCGCGGTGCATACAACAAGCTCTCCTCGCTCTCGGCGGAAGAACGCGCTGGCGGCGTCGTCGCCTTCTCGTCGGGTAATCACGCGCAAGGCGTTGCCGCCGCAGCGGCGATGTTCGGCGTCAAGGCCGTCATAGCCATGCCCACCGATGCGCCGGCGATGAAAGTCGGCAATGTCAGGAAGATGGGCGCAGAAGTGATCACCTTCGACCGGGTCCGCGACGATCGCACTGCCGTCGTCCGTTCTTACGTGGAAAGGGGCATGGTCCTGGTGCCGCCCTACGACGATCCGGCCATCATCGCCGGCCAGGGCACGATCGGCCTCGAATTGATGCGCCAAGCACAAGCGCTTGGCGTCAGCCTGGATGCGGTAGTCGTTCCCTGCGGCGGCGGCGGCTTGAGCAGCGGCATTTCGATCGCGGTCAAGGACGCCTCACCGGGCACCGCCGTCTGGGCCGTGGAACCCGAGCATTTCGATGACACACGCCGCTCGCTGATCAAAGGCGCCAGGGTGTCGAACGCGCCCGGCAACACCTCGATCTGCGATGCCCTTCTCGTCGCAGAGCCGGGCGCGATCACTTTCGAGATCAACCGCAAGAATCTCGCCGGCGCCATCACCGTTTCCGACAAGGCGGTGGCACAGGCGATGCGCGATGCCATGGCTTGCCTGAAGCTGGTCGTCGAACCTGGCGGTTGCGTCGGCTTGGCCGCGCTGTCGTCAGGCGAGATCGACCTTGCCGGGAAATGCATTGCCGTGGCGCTCTCCGGTGGCAATGTCGATCTCAGCACCTATGCCGAGATCATTGCTGCCGGCTAGGATAGCAACCAGTTCCAGGTCATGTGCCGATTCGAGGTGCTTGAGCGTCCGTTGCGCCCGGTCGAACCGGTACCCTTCAAAGACTGAGATCAATGAAACTGTTCTTCAGCCGCAATCCCAATCCTCGCCTCGCGGTCGCGGTGGCACGGTATCTCAAAGCCAAGGTCGAGTTCGAATTCGCCTCTCCCTTCGCTCCGGGGCAGGCCGAGCGCTTTCGGCCGCTCAATCCAAATCTTTCATTGCCTATCCTTGTGGGCTTGGGAAAAAGCCTCTGGGAGGCCGACGCCATAGCCTGCCGGTTTTCACGCGACACGCATTCGCATTTCTGGCGCACCGGCGACGACGAGCCCGAGATGATCCGATGGCTGAGTTGGGGCAAAGAGAACTTCGCAAGAGCCTGCGACGTCGTGCATTTCGAACGCGGGACCAAACAGCGCTATGGGCTCGGCCCGATCGATCAAGCGCGGGTTGAGGAGGGCCTGAGCGACTTCAGCACCGCCGCCGCAATACTTGATGCCGAGCTTTCCGAGCGAGACTGGCTGGTCGGAAGTTCGGTTTCCTATGCCGACTTTCGAATGGCGACGTTTCTGCCCTTCAACGACGTCGCCCGATTGCCGCTCGATGATTATCCTTCTGTCGGTCGCTGGTATCGGCAGCTTGAAGAAATCGACACCTGGCGCGATCCCTTCGAAGGGCTCAATGCACCTGAATTGGCGCCGGTCCCGGGTCAGGCCAAGCCGGTGTGAATCTCGGTCATTTGCACAAGCGGATCGAGTTCGACCCTAATCCAGCGTCCGGCGGAACCGCACCAGCGCCACGCCGGCGAACAGCGCCACGAACACCACCAGCCAGCCGATCTCCGTTGCCACCGCCGGCAGCTCGGCGCCCTTCAGCATCACCGCGCGGATGATGCGCAGGAAATGCGTCAGCGGCAGCACCTCGCCGAAAATCTGCGCCCAGTCCGGCATGCCGCGATAGGGGAACATGAAACCGGACAGCATGATCGACGGCAGGAAGAAGAAGAAGGTGAGCTGCAGTGCCTGCATCTGCGTGCGGGCAATCGTCGAGATCGTGTAGCCGAGCAGCACCAGCGCCAGCACGAAGATCAGGACGGCCGTCAACAGCAGCGACATCGATCCGGTGAAGGGGATGGCGAACAGAAGCTTCGATGCCGCCAGCACCACCAGCACCTGCACGGCGCCGACCGCCAGATACGGCAGCACCTTACCCAGCATGATCTCGAGCGGGCTGGACGGCATCGCCAGAAGGTTCTCCATCGTGCCGCGCTCGGTCTCACGCGTCAGCGCGATCGAGGTCATCATTACCATCGTCATCTGCAGGATGACGCCGAGCAGGCCGGGCACGATGTTGTATTGCGATACGGCTTCCGGATTGTAGCGCCGGTGCACTACGACCTGGAGCTGGCCCCGGGCAGCTTCGGCCGCTGTCTCCTGCATGCCGCGCGCCCTGAGCAGCGCCTGGTTGGCAACGGTGCCGAGCGTCGAGATGGCGCCGCTGGCGACGGCCGGGTCGGTCGCATCCGCCTCGATCAGGATCTGCGGGCTGTCGCCACGCTCGACCCGTCGGGCGAAATCGGCGGGAATGGTGACGACGAAGGCAACGTCGCCGCGCGCCATCAGGAATTCGGCTTCGGCGGCACTTTGCGCGACATGGTCGAAGCGGTAATAGCCGGTGGTCTGCAGCGCCGAAACCATGGCTCGCGTGTAAGGATCGCTGCTCATCGCCACCAGCGCTGCCGGCAGGCTCTTCGGATCGTTGTTGATGGCATAGCCGAACAGCACCAGCTGCATCAGCGGCACGCCCAGCATCATGGCGAAGGTGATGCGGTCGCGCCGCATCTGGATGAACTCCTTGATCAGCAGCGCACCGAGCCTGGCGAAGGAAAAGACGCTGTTTATCCCGTTCTTCATCCCATATTGTCCTTCGAACCGGACATGAACTGGATGAACACATCCTCCAGGCTGGTCTCGCCGGGCGAGACCCTGACGCCCTTGTGGTCTTTCTCGACGTCGGCGAGCGCTGCCTGAAGCGCCGTCCTGTCGGAGCCGACTACATGCAGCGCCGCGCCGAACGGCGCCACCTGGTCGACGCCTGGGCGGCCATGAAGTGCGGCAGCGACCTGATCGAGCCGCGGCCCTTGCAGGACGAAGGTGGTCAGCCCGGCATTCCTCACCACGTCCTCAACCGTGCCGGTGGCCAGCATCTTGCCATAGGAGATGTAGCTGATGCGGTGGCAGCGCTCGGCCTCGTCCATGTAATGGGTGGAGACCAGCACGGTCAGCCCGCCGGTCGCCAGCCGGTGGATCTCGTCCCAGAATTCGCGCCGCGCCTTCGGGTCGACGCCAGCCGTCGGTTCGTCGAGCAGCAGCAGTTTCGGCTTGTGCATGATGCAGGCGGCCAGCGCCAGCCGCTGCTTCCAGCCGCCGGACAAGGTGCCGGCCAGTTGGTTTCTGCGTGATGTCAGGCCGAGCTCCTCAAGCGTCTTGGCCACATGTTCGTCGAGCGGCTTCAGCCGGTAGAGCCGTGCCACGAATTCGAGATTCTCGCCGATGGTGAGGTCTTCGTAGAACGAGAATCTCTGCGTCATGTAGCCGACTTCGCGCTTGATCCGCAGGCTGTCGGTGCGGATGTTGAAGCCCAGAACCGTGCCTTCACCCTCATCGGGCGTCAGCAAGCCGCACATGATGCGGATGGTCGTCGTTTTGCCCGAGCCGTTCGGCCCGAGGAAGCCGACGATCTCGCCCTCGGCCACGGTCATCGTCACATGGTCGACGACAGTCTTGTCGCCGAAGCGTTTGACCAGGCCGTGCACGTCGATGACGTTCATTTTCCGATGTCCGCCAGATCGACGTCGACGATCTGCCCGGGCTGCAATGCGCTGGCGTCGCCTTCCGGCCGCGCTTCGACCAGATAGACCAGCTTTTGCCGGGTCTCGAGCGAGTAGATCACCGGCGGCGTGAATTCCGGATCCGGCGACACATAGCTGACGCGTGCCTTCACGCCCGATCCGCAACCATCGCAATGGACGTTGAGCAGCGTGCCGACCTCGACCGAGGAGAACGCGCTTTCCGGCACATAGACGCTGAGCTTCACTGCGCCGTCCGGCAGTATGGAGATGACCGGCGCGGTCGGCCCGGCTGTATCGCCGGGATAGCGGATGACATCGTTGACCCTGCCGGGCGAGGGCGCCGTGAGCACACGCTTCGACAGTCGCCATTGCGCTTGCTCCAGCGCCGATTGCGCCTGCCTGACCTGATTGTCGGCGGCCTTGATCGTCTCCGGCCGTGCCGGCAGGCCGCCGACAGCGAGATTGGCTTCCGCCTGGCCGACCTGCGCGTTGGCCGTCTCCAGCGCCGCGGAAGCCGTATCATAATCGGCCTGCGTGCCGGTGCCGCGTTTGAACAGATCGCTGGCGCGGCTGTATCTGCGTTTGGCGTCGGCGGCCTGCGCTTTGGCCATGTCGACCTGCGCCCTGAGCACTGCAATCTCTTCCGGCCGCTTGCCGACCTGCAGGTCGGCAAGTTGCGCCTGGGCCTGCGCGAGGGCCGCCTCGGCCTGCGCGATGGCGATCTTGGCGTCGGCGTTTTCCAGCGTCACCACCGGCGTGCCGGGCGCTACGCGGTCGCCGCGCTTGACCGCAATCGTCTCGACCTGGGCCACCTCGATCGGCGCCAGCAGCACATAATCGCCCTCGACGTAGCCGACGGCGAGCGGTGCTGCCGGCGCGCAGGCGCTGAAAAGCTGGGCGGCAAGCGGCAAAGAACAGAGCAGGCTCATGATCCACGATCCTTCCGGACAGCCAAATCGCGCCGAGCTAAAATCGCGCTGAGATTGTCGGTTACTGTTGCCGCGATCTTGCCGGCCTCGTCATCGCCGATCTCGCGCCAGCCCATCCGGCGCATAACCGCCTCGCGGCCGATGCGGAAATAGACGACCTGGCCAATCAGCGTGAATACGGTGAGTTTAGTGCGCTCGCTCTCGGCCGGCTCGCCCGTCGACTGTTCCCAGATCAGGCAGAGCCGGTGATGCGCCGGTTCGAACACGCCGTCATAGATACGGTCGAGCGCGGCGGTTGGATGCGACAGCTCACGCAGGACGAACTGTACAATCTCGCCGGCTTCCGGCCTTGCCGCGATGAAGGCGACCATCCGCTCCAGTGCGACGGCTAAATGTGCCCGCGCGGCCTCGGTGTCCGCCAATGCCGCGGGCGGCGCTTGCAGATTGCCGATCGCCTGGCCCGCAATGGTCTGGATGGTGTCTACGATGTAGTCGGCCGCCGCGTTGCGGAGCCCTTCCTTGCCGCCGAAATGATAGGCGATCGAGCCGATATTGGCCTTGGCCTCAGCCGCGATCTGGCGCGTCGACGTGCCGTCGAAACCCTGGCGTCCGAACAGCTTCAGCGCCGCGCGCACGAGGGCCGTCCGCGTCATATCCGCGGCAGTCTTGGGCGCTTCATGAGGAAGGCCGCTGGCACTGGGCGATTTGATCATGGTCTATACTTTAATCAATCGAATGATTAAAGTCAACTGCGGTCAAGCGGCTTGCCAACTCTGGCCGTGCGCGCTTTAGTGCCTCGCCATGGGCAAGGAAATCGAGCGTAAATTCCTGGTCTCAGGTGAGGAATGGCGGGGAATGGTCAAGGCGGACATTCATATCCGTCAATTCTATCTTGTCGCCGAGCCTACCCGCACGGTGCGTGTGCGCATCAGCAATGATGCCGCTGCCAAGCTGACGCTCAAGTTCGGCAGCCAGGCCCGCGAGCGCGATGAATTCGAATATCCGGTGCCTTTGGCGGAGGCGCAAGAGATGCAGGCCTTTGCCATCGGACGTGTCATCGAGAAGACACGCCACCATGTTAGACACCGCGGCTATCTCTACGAAGTCGATGTCTTCGGCGGGACGCTTGCGGGGTTGGTGATCGCCGAGCTCGAGACGCAGGAGGATGTACCGGACGAAATGCTGCCAGATTGGCTCGGCCGCGAAGTCACCGGCGAGCCGAGATTTTACAACGCGTCGCTCGCCCTTGGGGGGATTCCGGAGATCGTCGCATGAGCTTTCGTATCGATCCGCGCATGTCGCTGACCGGCGAGGTCAGGCGCATCCTCGCCGAGGAGATCGGCAGGGCGCTCGTTCATCTGGACGCGGCGCATGACAGGCCCGAACAGGCGCTGCACAAGTGCCGCAAGCGGTTGAAAAACGTCCGCGCTTTACTGCGCCTAGTTCGTTCCGGGGACGAAACATTCTGCGTGACCGAGAATCAGTGCTACCGCCAGGTGGCGGCCCTGCTTGCCGGTCCGCGTGAGGCGACTGCGCTGGTCGAAACAATCGACCGGCTGGCGGCAAGCTTTCCCGAGCAAAGTGCCGGCGGCGGTCTCGGTGCCGTCCGCGACAGGCTCGTCGCGCGCCAGCATGAGCTGCATGTCGGAGCGGGCCTCGACGCTGCGATAGGCGCGGCGGTTGCCGCTTGCGAGGAAGGTGTCGTCCGCATCGACAAGCTCGCTTTGCCCGACCAGCCGGAGCAGGCTGCCGACGTGCTCGCCGAAGGCGCGCGCATCACTTTGCGCCGCGCCAGGAAAGCGCTGGACAAGGCCGCTTCGCGCGGCGCGGCCGATGATTTTCACGATCTGCGCAAGGCGGCCAAGACGCATGGCATGCATCTGTCGCTGCTCGGCAGGCTGTGGCCGACGCCGATCAAGACGCGGCGCAAGGCCGTCGACGAACTGGGCGAGCGGCTCGGCGAACTGCACGATGTGCTCGTCATGCGCGCGCTTCTCGATGCCGAGGACCAGCCGCTTGGCCCCGCTGAGGAGACGCGGTTGCTTGGCAAGCTGCTGAAGCGCTCGGAAAAGGGCCTGAAAAAAACCTGCCTCGCCGAGGCGGCCGAGCTTTTCGGCGACAGTCCGAAGCGCTCGACGAGGAAGCTCGCCCGTAAGGTGCGCGAGGATCTCATAGCGGTACCGCACGAAGACGCCGGCGCGCCTGGCGTGGGCTGATCATGGTCTAATTTGTCGCCCTGTGGTAATCGCCGTCTGGCATGACCGAGCCCGGCGACACGCTTCTGGACCGACTTGGCCGCTGGCTTGCCGGCCGGCTGCAGGAGGAATCGTCCGGCTACGAGCCTTACACGCCGTCGGACGCCGAAACGCTACGCCGCACGCTCGAGCCCGGCGACATCCTGCTCATCGAAGGCAACCAGAAGATCTCGGCGGCGATCAAATACCTCACCCAGTCGACCTGGTCGCATGCCGCCTTTTATGTCGGCGATGCATTGCCGGAGCCCGAGGACGGGTCGGAACGGCGGCGCCTGATCGAGGTCACGCTCGGCGATGGCTGCATCGCCGTGCCGCTGTCGCGCTACCGCAGCTACAACACCCGCATCTGCCGGGCGAGCGGCCTGGCTCCCGACGATCGCGAAGCGGTCGTCGCCTTCATGATCGGCAGGCTGGGTCTCAGATACGATCTCAAGAACATATTCGACATGCTGCGCTACTTCTTGCCGACGCCGCCGGTGCCGGTGCGCTGGCGCCGCCGCATGCTGGCTTTCGGTTCCGGCGACCCGACGCGCGCCATCTGCTCGTCGCTGATCGCCGAGGCTTACGGCCAGATCCGCTACCCGATCCTACCCGAGATTACCCGCGCGCCTGGCCGTGCCTCGGCCCAGTCGAGCTATTCGCGCAAGGAAATCCTGCACATCCGCCATCACTCGCTCTACACGCCGCGCGACTTCGACCTGTCGCCCTATTTCCGCATCGTCAAGCCGACGCTGGAATACGGCTTCGACTACCGGCAGATGGTCTGGGATGACAAGGCGGTCGCGGCCGCTCCGGAGACGAAGACCGCCGGATAGCCGCTCGATCTTGTGGTTTGAGCATGGGGCCCTCCGAGAACCGGTTTTGCGGCCGATACTCTGGGTAAGAAGCTCAGTCAGACTGGCTGCCCCCGAAGCGGCTTCAGCATCAATACAGGCAGTTCGTGCGAACCAACAGCGTGAAAGGATCGAGCTCAAATTCCTTCAGAAGGTCGCTGCCGAACAAGGCAAGCCACCGCTCTTGCGCCTCAAAGGCCGCCTTCTCGCGTTCTTCCGCGCATGCAAACTTCAGCCCGGCCACGGTTTGGACGTGATGGACCAACTCATGCACAAGTACCGACAGCTCCGCCGGGGTGCCGCCTGTCCAGCCCTCCGGCAAGAAGATAGTCCGTGCTTCGTCATCGTAGATAGCAATAACAGTGGGCTGCTTGCCAACATTGTCCGGACTGGCAAAATTGGGGCTGCTGTTCCAGCGATCCGCCGCCACGTCGCGAAACCGCAAACCTGCCATCCTGCGCGCAGGTACGAAGGACGGAAGGCCGAGTTCAGACGAAAGCCATACCGCTATTGCCATTAGCGCGGCCGGCTGCGAGCGGTCAGACATCTTCATGGGAGCAAGAGCACCAGGTGCGCCGGGCAATTGGATGCCGGGCCGGGCGGGATCGGGTCCCATAAGCTCCGAGTCGCCCGCGGGCGCGGCAAGCGTCGCTGATGCTACTACACCGGGTGCGCTGAGCAATTCGATATAAGGCAGGACCAACGGCGGCAATCCTGAGCCTGGATCGGCATTGGGTCCTCTAAGCTCCGGCTCGTCCGCGGACGCGGCAAGTGTCGCCGCCAGGATCACGCTTACGACGCAAGGCAAGCATGCCCTTGAGAGCGCGCTCATGGTCACGACCTCCTTGATCGGCAGCGCCATCAATTTGGGAGACACCGCCGTGATGAAGAAACAACGCCACGAAAGAGCGTTCAGGTTTGCATTGCGGTCAACGAATGCGACGGCTTCGCGACGTGCTCCCGTAAGCTGCGAAGCGATGCATAAATTACTGGCCGGTGTCCCGTGCGCACCTCCTGACGCCGGCCCCGGACTGCAAAGCAGCCTGGATAATCACAGGCTCACCCTACGCAAGCCGATGTCCATGCACATCGGTACGGTCACCCAATTTATAGGCGCCGCTTGCCTAGTTTTCGGCGCGCCTGCCTAGTCTTCGCGGCTTACAAGGCGTCTGTGGAGGACAGCAGCCTAAACCCAAGAATCCGACCTCAGTCGTTCCGTGATTTGCCTAGGCCGGCAGACGTCGTCCGTTTGCGGCGGCCGCAACTCGATCGTCCGTCCGCGCGCCTGCGTCGCGCGGATGTGGCCCGATCGGCATGATCACCGGGAACGGCGTTGCGCCGAACGCAAACGTCCATTTGTAGCCGACCAGCCCGTCTTCGGGCGTCGTGTGCTGGTCGTGATGAGCAAGCAATTTGGCGCGCTCCGCCAATTCCTCCGCCTCGCGCCTGACCATTTCCGCCGTTTCCGGCCGCATCCGCCTGGAGAAGCTGACGAACGTCGCCTCGCGCTCAAGATGGGTGATGGCCCAGCCGATGAAATTCTTGTTGGTCATCTCGAACAGCGGCCGCAATGGCCCGTCGAAATTCCACTGGATCGGCGCCTCGACCAGCAGCCTTGCCGACAGGCCGCCACCAAGCGCGACCAGGCCGAGTTCCTCGAGGTCGCGCAGATAGAGGAACATCGAAGCCTCGCTCAACCCTTGTGAGCGCATGATGCCTTCTGGCGTGAATTTCTCGGAAAGCATGACGAATACGAACAGCAGTGCCGGCCGCCCGGCGAGCCTGCGCTCGATCTCCGGCGCGATCCGGTTGGCAGGTCCCGGTCCCCTGTTCATCGAGCCGAGCACGTTCTCCAACTCCACGCCGGCGGCATCGCAGATCTCGATCAGCCGGTCGAGCTTGCAGTTGCGCTCATGGAAGATGCGCTTCACCGTCGGCTCGGAAACGCCCATCCGCTCGGCAAGGACACGGTAGGTCACGCCCTTGGCCTTAAGCGTCCGCTTCAGCGCTTCGAAGATCGGGCCGTTCATGGGATGCACCTCTTTTACGCGATTTGGTATCAGCCTTCGGTACTAGTCCCGATACATCTTCCCGAAAAGTATCGAAAGGCCTAGCTCTCCCCCATTCCATTACAGGAGACTAGCCATGAAGAGCCTCTTCACCTCGATACTTCTCGCCCTGGTCGGCATCGCCGCCGCGCCGGCAGTTCAGGCGGCCGAACTCTGGCGCGCTACCGGGCTTGAGCAGCCGGAATCGGCGCTGTTCGATGCCGCCGGCAAACGCATCATCATCTCCAATATCGTTGGCAATCCCGGCGACGCCGACGGCAATGGATACCTGTCGGTCCTGTCTGTGGACGGCAAGATGGTTACGCAACATTGGACCGACGGCATGGACGCGCCCAAGGGCATGGCGATTGCCGACGGCAAACTCTACGTCGCCGACCTCACCCATGTGCGCGTCGTCGATCTCGCAAGCGGCAAGCTAACATCGACGATCGACGTGCCGAACGCGGTCTTCCTCAACGACGTGACCGCCGACGCGTCCGGCAAGGTCTACGTCACTGATATGCTTACCGATACGATCTATCGCATCGACGGCGACCGGCCCGAACTGTTCGTCAGGGATGCGGCGCTTGCTTCGCCGAATGGCATCTTCGCCGATGGCGGCCGGCTGATCGTCGCTTCGTGGGGCAAGGGCATCAAGCCCGATTTCAGCACCGCGGAGCCGGGCGGCCTGCTCTCGGTCGATCTCGCCACCAAGGCAATTGCGTCACTGCCCGGCGCAGAAAAGTTCGCTAACCTCGATGGCGTCGTCGCCATCGGCGGCAGCGTTTACGCCACCGCGTATATGACCGGCACGCTCTACAGCTACAAAGCCGGCGGCACGCCGCAAGCGGTTGCGACGTTCAAGCCGGGCAGCGCCGACATCGGCACCGACGGCAAGTCGACAATCTTCGTGCCGCTGATGAACGACGGAGAGATCGCGGCATTAGGCCTCGACTAAGCCAGCCATCGGCTCAGGCGGCGGGCGCGGCTTTCTTCAGCTGCGCCCGCGCATCCGTGATCGAGGCGGCATAAGTCACCAGCGGCCGCTTGACGCCGTGGTTGATCAGCATGCGGCGTGTCTGCGGTGAAGCGCCTGCGATAATGAAGCGAACGCCGGCGCGCTTGGCCTTGTGGGCCGCGCCCTCAATAACATTGGCCGCCGTCGAATCGAAGAACGGCACCGCCGAACAGTCGAGGATGAAGTTCCTGCGCTGGTCGGCGATGCGGTCCAGCACCGTGCCGACGGTCGAGGCGGCGCCGAAGAAAAAGGCGCCCGATATCCGGTAGACCACGGTATCGGCATCGCTCGCCTCGCTGGAATCATAAGCGCTGGCGCGGTCGGCAACGTCTTCCTGGACCAAGGATTGATGGTCCGCCTCCACCGCGATGCTCTTGGCCATACGGTCGATGAACAGCATCGAGCCCAGCGCAAAACCGACGACGATGCCTTCGGTCAGGTCGCGGAAGATGACGATCAGGAACGTCGCCAGCAGTACCAGCGCATCGCCGCGCGAGGCGCGCAGCAAGGTGGCGAAGGCCTGTTTCTCGAACATGTTCCAGCACACCACCGCCAGCACGCCGGCAAGTGCCGCAAGCGGGATATAGCTGGCCAGCGGTGCCGCCACCAGCATCAGGGCAAGCAGGATGGCCGAGTGCATCATGCCTGAGACCGGTCCATGCGCGCCGGCCCGTACATTGGTCGCGGTGCGGGCAATGGTGCCGGTGGTGCAGATACCGCCGAACAAGGCGGAGGCGATATTGGCGAAGCCCTGCGCCACCAACTCGCAATTGGAGCGATGCCGCCTTCCGGTCATGCCGTCAGCGACGACGGCCGACAGCAGCGATTCGATCGCCCCGAGCAGCGCAAAGGCGATGGCGTCCGGCAGCACGTCGATTATCCTGTCGAGGCTGAGCGGCGGGAAGGCCGGCCATTGCAGGCTGCGCGGGATGCCGCCGAAGCGCGTGCCGATCGTTTCGGCCGGCATGGCGAGCAATGCCACGACGAGTGATGCCAGCCCGATGGCAATCAGCATGGCCGGCCACTTCGGCCGAAACCGCTTCAACAGCGCAATGGTGATGATGGTCAGTGCCGCCACCGCGGTTGCGGCGAGGTTGATCGTTCCGGCCGCCTCGCCGATGGCCATCAGCTTCGGCACCAGCGGCCCCGGTTCCTTGCCGGCGAGCTTCAGCCCGAAGAGCTCGACGATCTGGCCGGAGAAGATGATGACGGCGATGCCGGCGGTGAAGCCGACGGTCACCGGATAGGGGATGAACTTGATGTAGGTGCCAAGCCTGAGATAGCCGATGGCAAGCAGGAACAGGCCGGCCATCATCGTCGCCAGCAGCAAGCCGTCGACGCCAACTCGCGCCACCGTCGCAGCCACCAGCACAATGAAGGCGCCGGCCGGGCCGCCGATCTGGAAACGGCTGCCGCCAAGCGCCGAGACCAGGAAGCCGCCAATGATCGAGGTGTAGAGCCCGCGCTCCGGCGTCACGCCTGAAGCAATGGCAATTGCCATCGACAGCGGCAGCGCCACGATGGCGACAGTCAGCCCGGCGATGGCATCCGCCTTGAAGTGCGCGAGCGTATAGCCCTCGCGCAGCACCGTCACCAGCTTCGGCGTGAACAGTTCGGAAAATGTCGGCCGTGCCGATTGATGCACTGCCCGCCGGGTCTGATCCATCGAGTGCCTTCCCCATGAAACCAAGGAGGCGGCGGGATCGTCGGCAGGACTGTCGGCGGTCGCCGTCGCGACTTGGAGCGGCGTGCGTCCAAATCGACGCACAGGTACACTCCAACACTTTTGAACCGCGCATTGGACTATCCGAAAATCGATTTCGATTTTCGGCGATGCGGCAGTACCGTCAGCCTTGCGGGTTCTGCGGCGTGACAGGCTTGAGGCGAACGCCCCTGCCGCCACGCTCGCTCGCCTGGTTGTCGCCGATCAGCTCGACCCCGGCCTCTTCAAGGGCCTGGATGACCTTCATCAGCGTATCGACCACGCCCCGGACCACGCCGTCGCTCGCTTCCATGCGCTGAATGGTTGGAAGCGAAACCCCGGCGCGCTCGGCGAGCGTCTTCTGGCCGATGCCGGCCAGCGCCCTCGCGGCACGCATCTGCGCGGCAGTGATCATCGGCCAAAACCCCCGTCTGAGTCTGCGATATCACGTATAATACCTTCATTATGATGGTTCAAGCATCATCTTGCATATGTGAAACATGCAGCACTCTTTGCCAGCCGATGCGCTAGCATGCTACAATTTCGGCATCGTTTGGCGGGACATCCATTGCGATCCCGATTTCACAGGCAACGACTCAAAAAGGATGAGCAGGTGAAGGTATTCAATGCGTTGGCGACCTCGACAGCCTTGCTGTCGATGGTTTTCCTGCTGGCAGGCTGCGGCCATGGCCTGATCAACAGGCTGATTTGACCGCAAATCGACTGACATGAGTCAGGTGCCGCCGGCCCGCCCGAGCCATCGCTGCAGGAACCGGGCCGCAAGCCAGCACAGCATCGCCCAGGCAAAGCCGGCGCACCAGCCGGCCAATACGTCGGACGGCCAGTGGACGCCGAGATAGATGCGGCTGATGCCGACCACCACCGTCGTCAGCACCGCCAGCCCGAGCACATAGATCTTCGTTGTCCGCCCGGGCAAAAACCGCGCCGCCATGCTGCCCAGCGTCAAATATGTCACCGCCGACAGCATGGCGTGGCCGCTCGGAAACGAAAGCGATGCCACGTCGGCGAGATGCGAGACCAGATCGGGGCGCGGCCGGTCTATATCGAACTTGAGCACGCTTGACAGGATCTGGCCGCCCGCTACCGCGATGAACATGAGAAGCGCCGCGCCTGGCCTGCGGATGAGGAGCAGATAGACGATCATTGCTGCCGTGATCAGCACCAACACGCTGGCGCTGCCGAGGCTGGTGATGTCGCGCATCGCTCCTTCCAGCCACGCCGGTCCGATCGGATTGTCGGGTTGGCCGGCCTTGCGGAAGGCAAGCAGGATTTCGGTATCGAAGGCATGCGGCGTGGTGGCCCGCGCCATCTCCATTAGCTCCTCGAAGCCCCACAGCCCGCCGGCAATGATCAGCCCGGCCAGCAGAACCGGGAACTCCAGCCAGTTGCGCAGTCTGCTTGCAGTCTTCTTCATCGGCCCGATCGCAGTTACAGCCTTTGCAGATAGGGCCCGAGCGTAATCAGCGCCACAGCTGCGATGGCAAGCACGATGCCGGTCGCCTGCAAGGCATTGACGCGCTCGCCGAAGAAGACCAGCGCCACCACGTTCACCGACACCAGCTGGATCACCGCTGACAGGCTGAACGACACCGACATGCCGAATTCACGGATCAGCCTCAGCATGATCAGATTGCCGAGCGAATAGAGCGCCAACGTCAGCACGATCTTGCCAAAGCTCGGCGCCAGCCCCCATTGCTTCGCCGCCGTAGCCGCCAGCAGGAAGATCACTGTCGAAATGCAGAGCTGCCCAAGTCCCCAGAAACTCACTTTTTGCTCCTCCCGATGCGGTCCTTGCGCGCCTGCCGCAGCTCTTGTTTCCGAAGCGCCGGTCGCGGTCAAGCGGGCTGATGTTGGGCACGAAATCGCAGCTGGCAATTAGCCGGCATGTCATCAAACTGTGACCTGCCGGCGATACCGGATTGGCCAGGCAACACGCTCCAGCAATCCATCCAGCCAGAGGCAGGCCCCTATGACCGAACATCGCACCCCTGACGTCCATTTCCGCACCAGCCTGCTCGAGGAAAACGATGGGCCAGGAGCCAATCCCAGCGACAACCGCACCATGGGTGAGATCATCGCCGCGCGGTTCTCGCGCCGCGGCTTCCTCAAGGGCTCGCTTGCCGTCTCGGCCATAGCCGCTACCGTCAGCCCGCTGGCGCTGATCACCGCCGACAACGCCCGCGCCGCCGAAGGCTCCGCCTTCGCTTTCGACGAGCTCGAGGCCGGCATCGACGACAAGCATCACGTTGCACCCGGTTATGACGCCGACGTGCTGCTGCGCTGGGGCGATCCGCTGTTCGCCGATTCGCCGGAATTCGATCCGACAAAACAGTCGGCGGAAGCCCAGGCCAGACAATTCGGCTACAACAATGACTATGTCGGTTATATCCCGATCGACGGCTCGGCCGAGCACGGCCTGCTGGTGGTCAACCACGAATACACCAATCCGCACCTGATGTTTCCAGGCCTCGTCACCATCGTCGATGGCAAAGCCAAGCAGGCGCCTCTCAGCAAGGAACAAGTCGACGTCGAGATGGCCGCGCATGGCGGCACCATTGTCGAGATCCGCAAGGAAGCCGGCAAATGGCAGGTCGTTCGCGACGGCAAGCTCAACCGCCGCATCACCTCCAACACCGAGATCGCGCTGTCCGGCCCCGTCGCCGGCCACGACCGCGTCAAGACCAGCGCCGACCCGACCGGCACGAAAGTCGTCGGCACCGTCAACAATTGTGCCGGCGGCGTCACGCCGTGGGGCACCTATGTCATGGCCGAGGAGAACATCCACGGCTATTTCTCGGGCGAGCTGCCGCAAGGCCACAAGGAAGCGGCCAATTACAAGCGGCTCGGCATTCCCGAAGGTGCTTATGAATGGGCAGCGCATTACGACCGTTTCGACATCGGCAAAGAGCCGAACGAGCCGAACCGCTTTGGCTGGATCGTCGAGGTCGACGTCCAGGATCCGACTTCGGTGCCGAAGAAGCGCACCGCAATGGGCCGCTTCAAGCATGAGGGCGCCGAATCGATCGTCGCCAAGGATGGCCGTGTCGTCTTCTACCTCGGCGACGACGAGCGCTTCGACTATGTCTATAAGTTCGTCACCACAGGCAAGTTCAATCCGGACGACCGCGCCGCCAATATGGATTTGCTCGACGACGGCACCTTGCATGTCGCCAAGTTTGCCGACGACGGTTCGGTCGAATGGCTGCCGATCGTCTTCGGCCAAGGGCCGCTGACGGCGGAGAACGGCTTTGCCAGCCAGGCCGACGTGCTGATCGAGACGCGCCGCGCCGCCGACCTGCTCGGCGCCACCAAGATGGACCGCCCTGAAGACATCCAGCCCAATGCCGCCAACGGCAAGGTCTATGTCATGCTGACCAACAATTCGAAGCGCAAGGCCGATCAGGTCGATGCCGCCAACCCGCGTGCCGAAAATGCCTTTGGCCACATCATCGAGATCGTCGAGGACGGTGGCGATTTTGCCGCCACCAAGGGCAAGTGGGAGGTGCTCTTGAAATGCGGTGAGCCCTCGGTTGCGGCAGTCGGCGCCACCTTCTCGACCGCAACCACGGCCAATGGCTGGTTCGGCATGCCGGACAATTGCGCGGTTGATTCGACCGGCCGCCTCTGGGTCGCCACCGACGGTCAGGGTCCGAAGGCCACTGGCCGCACCGACGGTCTGTGGGCGGTCGATACGGAAGGGCCGGCGCGGGCGACCTCAAAACTGTTCTTCCGCGTGCCGATCGGCGCCGAAATGTGTGGTCCCCTGTTTGCGCCGGACGACCAGACCGCTTTCGTTGCCGTCCAGCATCCAGGCGACGGTGGCGAGGACTGGGAGGCTTTCGGCCGTCCGTCCTACTATGAGGATTTGTCGACCCGCTGGCCCGACTTCAAGCCGGACATGCCGGTGCGGCCGGCGGTCGTTGCCATCACCAGGCAAGGTGGTGGCAAGATCGCGGTCTGACACGCAGCAAGGTCTTGCAGTCTCAAGGAAGGATTTCGGCGATACGAAATCCTTCCTTCCCGATGCGGGATGCATCCATGCTACGCATTATGCGCCGACGAATCATTCGGTGCGCTGAACCACGGCCACATTCATTGTGCTTCGCAACCTGAAGCCAATGGACTCGTAAAGTCTAATGGCCGTGGCGTTGCTGGCATAAGCGTGGAGATAGGGAATTTCGTCGCGCGCCACTATCCGGTTTGCCACGAATATGGACAACAGCTTGCCCAGGCCACCGCCGCGAAATTTCGGATGTGAGCACACTCCGCTGAGTTCGGTATAGCCAGGTTGCTTCATGCGCTCGCCGGCCATTGCTGCAAGTCTGCCCTCGATTTTCACACCCCAAAAATCGCCCAGGCTCAAGGCTTCGAGCGTGAATGGGCCAGGCTTGGTGACCAACGCCAGAGCCAGCATCTCAGCGGCGTCGTCTCGCGTCAGACGTTGCACGCGCCCGTCGGACACGATCTGCAATGGCTGCTCGGCAATCATCTGAACCCCGGCCGCGGTCGAAGTCGCGGAAAGCCCCGTGGGCAGAGCAATGGCGTCCGCTTGAAGCAGGATCACACTCTCGCCCGGGGAGACAAGCTTTTCGAGCGCCCGCAGGCTTTCCGCGTCGTCCGCGCCAGTGGCGGCGAAAGGAACAATCGACGGCCGATATCGCCTGGCGAGGTTGCCACCTTGCGCGAAGGCCTGATGTCGCGTCTGAAGCGCGCTCCAGATCGGGCGGTCAAGCAGGTGTTTCATTGCACGGCATCTCTCGGTTTTGGTGCACGACGGTCGAGAGGAGCCGCGGCGAGGCCGTCCTCGATGGCGGCCAACTGATCGAGAAGCGGCCCCGAAAGATCCGCGCACAGATCCGCGACGGCGTTCTCGATGCGCGGCCAGACCTCGCGCTTTGCGACATCGACCAGCCGCCGGCCGTCCCTGGTGAGGGAGACGATCCTGCGCCGCTGGTCATCGATCGACGGACTGACCTCGAGCAATCCCAACTCGGCGAGAAGCGAGACGCTTCGCGTTACGCCTGGCTGCGCGATGCCAAGGGATTGCGCCAGTTCCCCGACAGGCAGGGGGCCTAGCCTGTCGAGCGCGGCCAGCAGTGGGTACTGGCTCGCCTGAACCGGAACATCCAGCCGGTCGAGAAGGCGCTGCGCCTCCGCTTGCAGTTGCTCGCCTATACGCTTCATCCTGCTGCCCAGGCACAGGAAGCCAAGCGATCGTATGACGTCTTCCATAGGCCAATCCGCCTCGCGATAAATCATAACATGATATATAACAAAACATGAAGGTCAAGGGGCTATCGTTGCAGGGGCTGCACTCAGTGCTGTTTCCGTTGATCGATAAGGCTGCTTTGCTTGGCAAGGCCAATCGATCAGTTGCGCAGCCGGTAGCCGGTTCTGAAGATCCAGGCGACGATCGCTATGCAGACAAGCAGGAAGACCACCGTCATGCCGAGGCTGACGCCGACCGAAACGTCGGATTTGCCGTAGAAGCTCCAGCGGAAGCCGCTAACCAGGTAGACCACCGGGTTGAACAGCGTCACCGTGCGCCAGATGCCGGGCAGCATGTTGATCGAATAGAAGCTGCCGCCGAGGAAGGTCAGCGGTGTGATGATCAGCAGCGGCACCAGCTGCAGTTGCTCGAAGCTTCTTGCCCAGATGCCGATGATGAAGCCGAACAGGCTGAAGGTCACGGCCGTCAGCACCAGGAAAGCGAGCATCCAGAACGGATGCTCGATCGTCAGCGGCACGAACAGCGAGGCCGTCGCCAAAATGATCAGGCCAAGCACGATCGACTTTGTCGCCGCACCTCCGACATAGGCGATGACGATCTCCAGATAGGACACCGGCGCCGACAGCAATTCGTAGATCGAGCCGACGAATTTCGGAAAGTAGATGGCGAAGGAGGCGTTGGAGATCGACTGCGTCAGCAGCGACAGCATGATCAGCCCCGGCACGATGAAGGCGCCGTAGCTGATGCCGTCGATCTCGGTGATGCGCGAGCCGATGGCCGAGCCGAAGACGACGAAATAGAGCGACGTCGAAATGACCGGCGAAACGATGCTCTGCAGCACAGTGCGAAGGGCGCGCGCCATCTCCACCCGATAAATCGCCCATACCGCATGAAGGTTCATGGCCGCGCGCGGGTTCATGCCTGTTTCCTCACCAGATTGACGAAGATCTCCTCGAGCGAGCTGTTTTCCGTATCGATGTCGCGGAACTGGATGCCGGCCGCCTCGAGCTCGCGGATCAGCGAGGCGACGCCCGGCCGTTCGCTCTGGTTGTCATAGGTATAGGTCAGCTGCCCGCCATCGGGCGAAAGCTCCAGCGCGTAGTGCGAAAAAACATCGGGAACGGTGGCCAACGGGCTGCGCAGTTCCAGCACAAGCCGTTTGCGGCCAAGCTTGCGCATCAGCTCGGCCTTGTCCTCGACCAGCACGATCTCGCCGCGGTTGATGACGCCGACGCGATCGGCCATCGCCTCGGCTTCTTCGATGTAGTGCGTGGTCAGGATGATGGTGACGCCGTCTTCGCGCAGCCGGCGCACCATCGCCCACATGTCCTGGCGCAGCTCGACATCGACGCCGGCGGTCGGTTCGTCGAGGAACAGGATTCGCGGCTCGTGCGACAACGCCTTGGCGATCATCAGCCGGCGTTTCATGCCGCCGGACAGCGTGATCGCCTTGGCGTCCTTCTTGTCCCAGAGCGACAGGTCGCGCAGCACTTTTTCGACGAACGCCTTGTCCGCCGGCTTGCCGAACAGGCCGCGGCTGTAATTGACCGTCGCCCACACGCTCTCGAAGGCATCGATGGTCAGTTCCTGCGGCACCAGCCCGATCAGGCCGCGCGCAGCGCGGTAGTCGCGGTTGATGTCATGGCCGTCGACCGTGACGGTGCCCGACGAGCGGTTGACGATGCCGCAGACGATCGAGATCAGCGTCGTCTTGCCGGCGCCGTTCGGCCCCAGCAGCGCAAATATCTCGCCGCGCACGATATCGAGATTGATCTCCTTCAACGCCTTGAAGCCGGTGGCGTAGGTCTTCGTGACCCCGGAAATCGAGATGATCGGCTGCATGGCTGAAAACGGCTGCTTGAAACAGAGTTGTTGATTTAATCCGCTGAATGTCGGTGCGCAAATCCGGATGTCAATGGCGCTCCTGACAGTTCTGGACATCGAGGTTCGCCGGAATAGGCAACACCCGCCTGGTCGTCCAGCAAAATTCCACGCAAAAGCAGATTAACCGGCACTGCGGCGTTCCGCCTCGCGGCGGGACGCCGCTTTGACCGCCCGGCGCATGAAGCCTATCCTTGTACAAACAAGCAGCAGCTGGAGCCGCCATGGACCCGCTCATCCTGTCGCGCATACAGTTCGGCGCGAACATCTCGTTCCACATCCTGTTCCCGGCGATCACCATCGCGCTCGGCTGGGTGCTGCTGTTCTTCAAGCTCCGCTACAACGCGACAGGCGACTCCGCCTGGATGCGCGCTTATTTCACCTGGGTTAAGGTATTCGCGCTGTCCTTCGCCATGGGCGTGGTTTCCGGCGTCACCATGAGTTTTCAGTTCGGCACCAACTGGCCGGGCTATATGGAGACGGTCGGCAACATCGCCGGCCCGCTGCTGGCTTACGAGATCCTGACGGCCTTTTTCCTCGAGGCGGCGTTCCTCGGCATCATGCTGTTCGGCTTCCGCCGCGTCTCAAACCGCGTCCACACGCTGGCGACGGTGCTGGTAGCCGGCGGCACCACTCTGTCCGCCTTCTGGATCATCGCCCTCAATTCGTGGATGCAGACGCCGGCCGGCTTCGAAATTCGCGATGGTGTTGCGCACGCCACCGACTGGTGGGCCGTTGTCTTCAATCCGTCCATGCCCTACCGGCTCGTTCATATGCTGCTTGCTTCGGGGCTGACCGTCTCGTTCCTGATCGCTGGCCTGTCGGCGCTGCGCTATCTCTACGGCGATCGCTCGGAATCGATGTGGAAGGCGCTGCGCACCGGTGTCTTCGCCGCCGCGATCCTGATCCCGATCCAGATCTTTGCCGGCGACCAGCACGGCCTCAACACGCTTGAACATCAGCCGCAGAAGATCGCCGCCATGGAGGCCAACTGGAACACCGGTCCCAACGTGCCGCTGGTGCTGTTTGCGCTTCCCGACGAAGCGGCCAAGGAGAACAGGTTCGAGCTCACCATTCCCGACGGCGCCAGCCTCATCCTCAGGCACAGCGCCGGCGGCATCGTACCGGGGCTGAACGATTATGCCGGCAACCATCCTCCGGTGTTTCCGGTGTTCTGGGGCTTTCGCATCATGGTCGGCACCGGCCTGTTGATGCTCGTCGTCTCCTGGTCGGCGGCCTTCTTCCTCAAGCGTCGCCACAGCCTGCCTAAGCCGCTGGCGCTGGTCATGGTGCCGATGGCACTGTCCGGCTGGCTGGCGACGCTGGCCGGCTGGTACACCACCGAGATCGGCCGCCAGCCCTGGCTGGTCACCGGCGTGCTGCGCACCGCCGATGCTGTCGGCCCGGTCGCCGGCAGCCATGTCGCGCTGTCGCTCGCGGTCTATCTCATCCTCTACGTGCTGCTGCTGATCGCCTATCTCGGCGTGTTGGTGCATCTGGCATTGAAGGCGGCGAAGGATGGTGACACCTCGCCGCTGCCGGGCGTCATGAACAGGCCGCTGTCGCAACCGGTTGCGCAACCGGGAGAAACATCATGAGCTTCGACTGGCCGACCCTGTTGCCTCTGATCTTCGCCGGCCTGATGGGCCTCGCCATCCTGATCTACGTCATCCTCGACGGTTTCGATCTCGGCATCGGCATCTTGTTCGCCGCAGCCGAAGACACCGAGCAGGATACGATGATCGCCGCCATCGGCCCGTTCTGGGACGCCAACGAGACCTGGCTGGTGCTCGCCGTCGGCCTGCTGCTGGTCGCCTTCCCATTGGCGCACGGCACCATCCTGACCGCGCTCTACATTCCGGTTTTCGTCCTGCTGGTCGGCTTGATCCTGCGCGGCGTCGCATTCGATTTCCGTGCCAAGGTGCCGGCCGGCAGGAAGCACCGCTGGAACCGCATCTTCTTCCTCGGTTCGGTCATCGCGTCGCTGGCGCAGGGCTATATGCTCGGCGTCTATGTGCTCGGCCTCGACGTCGGCCCTGGCGGCATGGCTTTCGGGGCGCTGGTGGCGCTCTGCCTTGCCGCCGCCTACGCGGCGATGGGCGCGGCCTGGGTCATCTACAAGACGGAAGGCGACTTGCAGAAGAAAGCGGTGCTGTGGCTGCGCACGGCACTGGTGCTGACCGCGCTCGGCATGGTTGCAGTATCACTGGCCACGCCCTTTGCCAGCGCGCGCATCTTCGACAAATGGTTCGTCTGGCCGGCCATGCTCTATTTGTCGCCGTTGCCGATCCTGTCGGCAGTGCTGTTCCTGTGGCTGTGGCGCCAGACCTTTCATCTGCCGAAGCCCGACGATCGCCACGCGCTGCTCCCGTTCCTGACATTGGCCGCGATCTTCACGCTTGGCTTTGCCGGGCTCGCCTGGTCGTTCTACCCCTTCGTCGTGCCCGACCGGCTGACCATCTGGCAGGCTGCTTCGGCACCCGAAAGCCTGGCCGTCATCCTGGTCGGGACAGTCGTCGTGCTGCCGATCATCATCTTCTATTCGTTCTTTGCCTACCGCGTGTTCGGCGGCAAGGCGACGGATCTGACCTATGACTGACCGGCTTCGCCGGCGCCGGCCGAAACAGAATATTCATCTTCAAGCGGAATAACCTTCTCTGGCCGGCCCAGCAGAATCGCCGGCAGAAGAAGGGCAACAGAATGACCCCCTTTTTTGCGGCGAGACAGGATCGGCTGTTGCTGATGCTGATCCGGACGGTCGCGCTGGTCGGCGCACTCGCGCTTGCAGGCCTGCTGCCGGCCATGCCGCAGGCGCATGCGCAGGACGCGGCCAGCTGGACCGGCGTGTGGGACACGAAATGGCGCGGCGGCGGCGCCCAGATCAAGTTCGAGCAGACCGGCGCCGACGTAAAGGGCGTCTACCCGCTTTACAACGGCCGCATCGAGGCCAAGGCCGAAGGCGACAAGCTTGTCGGCCACTGGTTCGAAGGCGACCGCCAGGGCGCCTTCACCTTCGTCCAGTCGCCTGACGGCGAAAGCTTCATGGGCCGTTTCGATGTCGCCACCGCCGAATGGTGGACAGGCGTGCGCGTCAGCGCCGTCGAGGACGTCCGTGTCGACCAGTCGAGCCCGATGAGCACCATGCGCTCGTTCCTGCAGACGATGAACGAGAGCGGCGCCGACAACGTGCCGCGCGCGACCGGCGGCGGCATGGGTCTTGCCGGTCTGGCAGCGGGCCTCGTCGACGTCACCGAGGCCGACCGCGGCGGCCTCAACATGCCCGATTACACCAAGCTCCTGTTCACCGTCATCGACAACGCGACGTTCCGCCTGTGGAGCCTGCCGCATGATACGATTGCCGGCGACGAGGTGACGGCGACGCTCCCGCAATATGGCACCAGGGTTTCCTTCGATCTCACCTTTCGCCGCAAGAATGGCGAGTGGTTTATCGTCGGGCCGCCACTTGCCCAGCTCCAGGCAAAGCTCGCCGAATTCCAGGAAGCGCGTGGCGAAGCCGTCGACATGGTCGACGATCCGAGCAAGCGTGCCTCGCCGCGCGACACGTTCAAGGTACTGTTGAGCGGCCTCACCGAGGCCGGCGATCCGGCACAGGCGGCGCTCGACCTGCGCAACTACAGTCAGGCGGTGCGCGGCGACGAGGCGTTCCTGCTCGAGCGCTATCTCAAAAAGGTCATCGACCGCATCGGCTATGTCTACTGGCAGGAGATCCCCGACGACCCGAAGAGCAACACCCCCTTCATCTATTTCGAGCATCCCGCCGGCAACATCGTCATCGGCCCTGTCGAGACCGAGAAGGGCAAGATCTGGCAGTTCACGCCCGAGACGCTCGCCCACATCCGCGCGCTCTACGCCGACGTGGAAGACGTGCCGGTGGCGCCGGAGTTCGCTGCCTTCGCCAGCACCGACCCGTTCTTCATCGCCCGTGGCCTCGCCCGCGAGATCAGCCCCGGCCTGCTCACCCGCGCCGGACCGATGGAGCACTGGCAGTGGTGGATGCTCGGCCTTGCCGCAGTGGCCGGCATCGTCTTCGGCTTCATCGCCAATGCGCTGATTTCCTTGTTTGTGCGAAGGACGGACAGCTCGGCCTTCTTCCGCATCGTCGAATGGGCGGTGCGCTCGATCGTGCTTGGCTTCTTCCTGCTGTTGACGCTGCGCCCGCTCGGCCTGCCGCAAGTGGTCGCCGCCCCGGTCAAGGCAATCGCCTGGAGCCTGATCGTGATCGGCGCCGTGCCGGTGGTCTGGCACCTGATCGGCAAGGTCGCCGAACACTATCGCGGGCTGTGGCAAGTGCCCGGCTATCACGACACGCTGATTTCGCTGTCCACCGGCGTCGCGCGCGTCGCCGTGCTGGTCGTCGCCTTCCTGCTGTTGGCCGAAGTGCTCGCCATCCCTTATGAAGGCGTCATTGCCGGTCTCGGCATCGGTGGCCTGGCGGTGGCGCTGGCGGCGCAGCCGACGCTGCAGAACTTCCTCTCCGGCCTGACGCTCTATGCCGATCGGCCGGTCAGCGTCGGCGACTTCTGCAAGTTCGGCGACCAGTCCGGCACGATCGAGCATATCGGCATGCGCTCGACACGCATCCGGTCGCTCGACCGCACGATCATCTCGGTGCCGAATTCGGATTTCGCCGGTATGCAGATCGAGAACTACGCGCATCGCGACCGCACCCGGTTCGCGACGACGCTGCAGCTGCGCTACGAGACCACGCCCGATCAGCTGCGCTACGTCCTGGCCGAGCTGCGCAAGCTGCTGATCGCCCATCCGCGCGTCGTCGACGAGCCGTGCCGCGTGCGCTTTGCCGGCTTCGGCGCCTATTCGCTCGACATCGACGTGTTCACCTACGTCAAAACCGCCGACGTGGCCGAGTTCCAAGCCATCCGCGAGGACATCCTGTTGTCCATGATCAACATCATGGATGATGCCGGCGCGCAGTTCGCCTTCCCCTCATCGCTGGAATACAGAGCCACCGACCTTCCGATCGACGACGAAAAACGCATCGCCGCGGAGAAAAGGGTCAGCGATTGGCGCGAGACGGAAAACCTGCCTTTCCCCGACTTCAGCCAGATCGACAAATTCGCGTTCAACAACACACTTGCCTACCCGCCTGAGGGCTCGGCGCATTATCGTGAGACAGAGCCCGACCCGGACTCGGCCGAGGCAAAGGCGACGCTGGAGAAAGTGCGCTGGAGCCTGCCCTGGAAAAAGGGGGTGTAGTTTCGAGACGTTGGCGGGACAGCACCCCCCTCTGGCCTGCCGGCCATCTCCCCCGCAAGGGGGGAGATTAGCAGTTTCAGCGCTCCGCTCGTCCTGAACGTTGGAGATTTGGCGAAGGTCGAGGTGATAGCCGATCTCCCCCCTTGCGGGGGAGATGTCCGGCAGGACAGAGGGGGGTGCGAAGGATCGCCGACGCTTATTCTCCGTCGCGCCCGCCGGCGCAAAAGCTCAGCTCTTGTTGGCGGCCAGCACCAGCACCGGCTTTTCGCTGTAGAGGTTGGGGAACAGCCGCTTCAGATTCTCGACCTTGGGAAGATCATTGTAGACGATATAGGGATAGGTCGGGTTGAGCGTCAGGAAGTCCTGGTGATAGTCCTCGGCCGGATAGAAGGTCTTGCCGGTCTCCAGCGTCGTCACGATCGGCTTTGCAAACACCTTGGCCCTGTCGAGCTGGGCGATGTAGCTTTCGGCGATCTTTTTCTGCGTGTCGTTTTCGGCAAAAATCGTCGAGCGGTACTGGGTGCCGCTGTCCGGCCCCTGGTAGTTCAGCTGCGTCGGATTGTGCGCGACCGAGAAATACACTTGCAGCAGCTGGCCATAGGTGACTTTGGACGGCTGATAGGTGATCTCGACGGATTCGGCGTGGCCCGTCCGGCTGGTGCCGACCATTTCATAGACGGCCGTTTCCTTGTCGCCGCCGGCATAGCCGGAGACCGCGCTGGTTACGCCGTTGACGTGCTGGAACACGCCTTGGACGCCCCAGAAGCAGCCGCCGGCGAAGACCGCCTTTTCGGTCCCGGCGGTGGCCTTCTCGTCCATTGCCGGCGGCGGGATCACCACCGCGTCTTCGGCCGAGACTGCCGGTGTCTGCCAGAACACGGCAGCAGCAGCCGTGAGGATGAGCGCGGCAAGTGCTGCTTTTGCGAAAGTCGACGATCGTTTCAGGGCTCCGGTCATGTCTGATCTCCCATGATGCTGGTGTGGATTATACGACGGATAGATCCGCCGGGCTCTCACATTGCTGTGCGCATCGCCTATTTGGCCGGAGCCATGGCATCGCAGGCCTTGGTCGCCTCTGCCTTCTTCATGGCGTCCGTCTCGGCGGCGGCCTTGTCCATGCAGTCGGCCTTCATCGGATCGCCCGCCTTCATCGCAGTTGTGGCCATTGCATCAGGCGCCATGGCGCCGGCCGGCTTCATGGCATCGGTTGCCGGCTTCATGGCGTTTGTCGCCATGGCGTTCGCCGGCTTCATCGCATCTTCGGCCCGCGCAGCGCCTCCGGCGAACAGCGCCGTCGAGCAAAGTGCGAGGGCGAGTGCCGCCAGGGTCAGGTGATTGGTCATGGTGGTCTCCTTGGGTTATGGCAGGGTTGATCGCATGCGGCGGCGCCGCTGCGGCATTGCGCAAATTTCGGAACGGGTTCTAATTCGCAGCGGCACCGAGGATCGGCCCGCCGCCCGGCACCTGGACCAGCACCGCGGTGCTGAGGCCGCCCGTCGTCGCCGGCAGCGGCAGCGCGGTGGCGTCGCCGGTCCAACTGCCCAGCCTGGTCAGCGAATGCACGACATTGGCGTGCGGCAGCGTGCGGCCGGTGTTTTCGCCGCGCGCCACCGGCACCTCGATGACGCCCTTGCCGTAACGCACCAGCCAGACATCGGCCTTGCCGCCGGGCACCGGACCGGCGCCGATGCTGACCTTTCCACCGGCGAGCGACAGCGAAGGTCCATCGGCGTGGCCGCCGCTCGAAATCAGCTGCTCGATCTCGCCCGGCCTGGCGCCGACCGCATCGGCCTTGCCGTTGACCACCACTTGCGGCGTGAACGGGCCGGAACGGCCGAGCGACGGTTCATAGCGGACCTGGCGCTGCGTGAATTCTTCTTTGCCGAATGTGTCCTTCCAACCGAGATAATCCCAGTAGGTGACGTTGAAGGACAGCGCCAGCACGCCGGGCCGGTCCTTGACCTTGATCAGATTGGCGTTGGCCGGCGGGCAGGACGAGCAGCCCTGGCTGGTGAACAGCTCGACGACGGTCAGCGTCTGGCCGGCAGCCGCGCTGGTTGCCGACAGCCCGATTGCCGAAAACAAAGCCGCCGAAAGCAGAGCTGGGGCAAGCCCGACAAGGGCCGTGCCGCGTTTCGATCCGGTCATCGCTGTTCTCCTGTGCGGTTCCATGCCCACACTTCGCCGCCGACACACGGTTCGTTACAGCATCACCGCTTCGTGATTGAGGAGAAGTCCAAGTTTTTCGTCTCAGGGATTGGCGAGAGCCGAGGCGACATCCGATCTCCCCCCTAGTGGGGGAGATGCCAAGTGGTGGCAAAGAGGGCAGGACAGAGGGGGGCGCCATAGAGCATCAGCTTAGGTGCAACTCTTGGACGCCGAGCGACGCCAACTCGATGCAAGGATGGGCCAAGCGGATTGGAGATTGCCAGATTTGCAAATTACGAGAGCCGCGGGACAGCGCCCCCCTCTGGCCTGCCGGCCATCTCCCCCACACGGGGGGAGATCGGCACGCGGCCCGGCTATTGTGTAAGCACAGTTTCCGAAGGCCGCTTGTTGAAGGCGCACTTGCCGGTCACCGTGTAGAAGAAGTCGGCATTCGAAATGGCTGCCGGTACGGGATTGCCGCCATCTTCCCAAGCCTGTTTGCTGCTCTGGCCGCATGGCACAAGCGTGAAGATATCGACGGTTTCTCCGTTCGCAATTTCGACGCCGTCGGCGTAAAGCCGGTTCGATGTCGCCGGATCGTTCGATTTGAGCACGGATGGATTGCCGGACGGCACATCCATCCGCAGGTACAGCTGGTCCATCTGGCTGACGTCGATCACCGCACCGGCACTCGTCGCGGGATACATCGTGCTGACGCAGGTGGTTGCGTATTTCCTGCCGTATGAGTCGGTCTGAGTGATCGTGGTTCTGGGTAAGCCGTAGAAGCTGAGCACTGTGGTGGTCGCGCATACTTGCTGCTGGACGAGCGTGGTCGTCGTTCCGTTGACCGTATACACGCTGGCCGTGCCGTAGCCCTTAGGATCGCCATAACCGTTGTATGTGTAGTCGATCTTCATCAGCTTGTTGGCAGTCGTCTCAGCGAATTTGGTGCCATAGAGCGTCATCGTCTTGTTCCAATAGCCCGAGATATTGTCGACCTTGAACGTGGCCTCCACCAATGCCGGCCGCTTTGTTACGGCCGACGCGACGCCGACCTGCACCGTGTTGATCTTGGCGATCTGCATGAAACTCGTCGGCATGGCGAAGCCAGCCGAAGCCTTGATGCTGGCAGTGCCGTCGGTGGCGACGACGAAGCTGTCGAGCTTGGCCGTGCCTTGCCCGCCATTGGCCAGGTATGACTCCTGCAGCTTCACCTGGCGGTCCGCCAGTGAGGTGTCCGTCGCAAGCGTCGTGATCGACAGCGACGCTGCATCGAGGGCGTTCTGCATCGATGCCCTGGTTGAAACCGCCGAGGTATAGTCGATGGAAAAACCCAATGCGGCAACCATCGGGATAAGCAAGATGGCGAGCATCGGCGCGAACGAGCCGCTCACCGATGTGAGAAATTTGCGTGCTGACAGCGGCATTCCGATCCCCCGAAACGGCGATAGGCCAGTGGGGCTATCACGCCGGGTGCGAACTATGCTCTAATCTCATGGATCAAAGTTTAACGACTTTGCCGCGCCGCCGCCGCACCCGCGCCCCGCCGCTTGCCGATGTACCGTGCCCCTGCTAAAGCGCGCCGCATGACCACGCCGATCAAGAACATCCGCAATTTCTCCATCGTTGCCCATATCGACCATGGCAAATCCACGCTTGCCGACCGGCTGATCCAGTCGACCGGCGGCCTGGAGCTGCGCGACATGAAGGAGCAGGTGCTGGACTCGATGGACATCGAGCGCGAGCGCGGCATCACCATCAAGGCGCAGACGGTGCGGCTGAAGTACCGCGCCAACAATGGGCAGGACTATATCCTTAACCTCATCGACACGCCCGGCCATGTCGACTTCGCCTATGAAGTGTCGCGCTCGCTCGCCGCCTGCGAAGGTTCGCTGCTGGTCGTCGATGCCTCGCAGGGCGTCGAAGCGCAGACGCTGGCCAATGTCTACCAGGCGATCGACAACAACCACGAGATCGTCGTGGTGCTGAACAAGGTCGACCTGCCCGCCGCCGAGCCCGAGCGCATCCGCGAACAGGTCGAGGAGGTGATCGGCATCGACGCCTCCAACGCCGTGCTGATCTCGGCCAAGACCGGGCTAGGCATTCCCGATGTGCTCGAAGCCATCGTCAACGATCTGCCGCCGCCGCGCGAGGGCGACATCGCGGCACCCCTGAAGGCGATGCTGGTCGACTCTTGGTACGACGCCTATCTCGGCGTCATCGTGCTGGTGCGCATCATCGACGGCGTGCTGAAAAAGGGCCAGACCATCCGCATGATGGGCACCGGCGCCAGATACCTGGTCGAGCGCACCGGGGTCTTCACGCCCGCCCGCATCAATGTCGACGAGCTCGGTCCCGGCGAGTTCGGCTTCTTCACCGGCTCGATCAAGGAAGTCGCCGACACCCGCGTCGGCGACACCATCACCGAGGACAAGCGCCCGACGGCACAAGCCCTGCCCGGCTTCAAGCCGGCGCAGCCGGTGGTGTTCTGCGGCCTGTTCCCGGTCGATGCCGCCGATTTCGAAGACCTGCGCGCCGCCGTCGGCAAACTGCGCCTCAACGACGCGTCCTTCTCGTTCGAAATGGAAACCAGTGCCGCACTCGGCTTTGGCTATCGCTGCGGCTTCCTCGGCCTGTTGCATCTCGAAATCATCCAGGAGCGGCTGGAGCGCGAGTTCAACCTCGACCTCATCGCCACCGCGCCGAGCGTCGTCTACCGCCTGCTGTTGAACGACGGCACGGTCAAGGAACTCCACAACCCGGCCGACATGCCCGACGTGGTCAAGATCTCCGCCATCGAGGAGCCATGGATCCGCGCCACGATCCTCACCCCCGACGACTATCTCGGCGGCATCCTGAAGCTATGCCAGGACCGGCGCGGCATCCAGGCCGACCTGTCCTATGTCGGCAAGCGCGCCATGCTGATATACGATTTGCCGCTCAACGAGGTGGTCTTCGACTTCTACGATCGGCTGAAGTCGATCTCCAAGGGCTACGCCTCCTTCGACTATCATTTGACCGACTACAAGGAAGGCGACTTGGTCAAGATGTCGATCCTGGTCAATGAGGAGCCGGTCGACGCGCTGTCGATGCTGGTCCACCGCACGGCGGCGGAAAAGCGCGGCCGCCAGATGTGCGAGAAGCTGAAGGAGCTGATCCCGCACCATCTGTTCAAGATCCCGATCCAGGCGGCGATCGGCGGCAAAGTCATCGCCCGCGAGACGATCTCGGCGCTGCGCAAGGACGTCACCGCCAAATGCTACGGCGGCGACGTCTCACGCAAACGCAAGCTGCTCGACAAGCAGAAAGAGGGCAAGAAGCGGATGCGCCAGTTCGGCAAGGTGGATATCCCGCAGGAGGCGTTTATCCAGGCCTTGAAGATGGGCGATTGAACGGGGTTACGCCCATTTCCCCCGTGGCCGGGGCGTTCCCAATTTCGAGCTGACCGAACCGCCTCCCGATGCGATTAAATATGCGCCGGCCAATGCCCTTCGCTTTAGGCAGCGGGCCGCCATTGGAGAAGGTCCCGTCTTGAAGTATCCTTGAGCTTGGAAGGGAGGTCCCGATGCGTCCCGCCAGCCCTGCTATCTCCGACACGATCGCCGCGATCGGCCTTGCCATCGGCGGCGCGATGGGCCTCGTCGGCACCTTCGTCGAAAGCGCGTCCCTTCGCGAAACACTCTGGACGATCGACGGCGTCGCACTGGTGGTAGCAACCGCGCTGCTGACGATGAAATATCAGCGGCTGGGCAATGACTGCGTGGCGGCCGGATTTCTGACCTTTCTCGCCGGCGAGAGCCTGCTGCTCGCCGGCAATGCGGCGGGGCTTGAGGCCAGCGTGCCCTCCTATGTCGGCGGTATCTCGCTCTGGGCGGCGGCGCTGGTCATGGTCAGCGCGCCGAAAACCTTCGCCCTGTGGATGCGGCTCACCGCTGTCGTGGCGGCTGTGCTGTTCGTCGTCTCAGTGGGCCTGATCCTCTGGGGCACCCCTTTGCTGCCGACCTCGGCGCCGCTGCCCGCTGCCGGATATCCCTTCCTGGTGCTCACATTCATCGGCTGGATATGGACCCTGCTGAAGCCCGATCGTTGAGCCCGTCGGACCGCCCCTCTCCGGCAGCTTCGCGGCCACCTCTCCCCCACTATGTGGGGGCGAGGAACCCAGGTCTTGTGAGGCTTCGGCGATTGGCGGTTTCCTCGCCCCACGAAGTGGGGAGAGGTGGTTTGCGAAGCAAACCGGAGAGGGGTCTTCCTTGGCAGCCTCGCGCGTCTTGCGACGCAAATGCCGCAATCACCTCTTCCACCGTTCAACCCGCCATGCCATGTTCCCCGCGCGGCCGGGCAGGCCGTTTCATTCCGGGGGGAATCATCATGTTGTCTTACGCTTTCGCGCGCCGCGTTGCCGCTGCGCTGTTCATCGTCGGTTGTTTGCGCCCGTCGCGCGCATGCCGGCGATGTCACGTTCGAGATCAAGAACAGCCATCCCAACGCCATGCGCGTCGAACTGTACAGCCAGGACCGCGACCACGTCTGGCCGGGCAACAATCAGGATTATTATCTCAACGACGGCGAGACCAAGTCGATCCCGCTGTCCTGCAATGACGGCGAATCGATCTGCTACGGCGCCTGGGTCGATGGTGACGAGAATACCTATTGGGGTGTCGGCCCGGCCAACGCGGAAAAATGCGACGATTGCTGCTACACCTGCAGTGGCGGCGAGACCGAGGAAATCGATCTGGTTCCGTGAACTGTCTCCCTTTTGTTCGAGGGCTATTGCACATCGGCAAGCGCCCCCTCACCCGGATTGCCAACCGAATTGCGAAGGGGAATTCGGGGCAATCCGACCTCTCCCCGAGGGGAGAGGAGTCGCCTGCACTGGCGCCAGCCTCTTCTCCCCTCGGGGAGAAGGTGGCCGCGAAGCGGCCGGATGAGGGGGACTCCTGTATGCGATTGCCTCACCCTTGTGGGCCAGGTGGTCGTACAGAGGCCATAGCAGCGGAGCGCTGTCCCGCCAGCGTCGGCCGGCAACGCCGGAATTCAAAGCTGAAACAAAAAACCCGCCTCGGTGGGGCGGGTCGTTGGAGCCAATTGGCACCATAGTCAAATTAGTAGCATAGCTGCCGGCACAAAGCAAGAACAAAATGTAGTGCTGCGAGCAAAAAATGCGAATTCCCTTCCCGCCGCGCCCGAGGTCGGCCCTCACGAGGTGGAGAATGCTGCCTTGACGTCGTCCTGGCCGTCGCCATAGCGTAGTCCGAGAGGAGATCCCACCCATGGCAGTGGTCGAAGGCGAAAACATAGAGATCGGCTTTTCGGGAAAACGTTGCATCCATTCGCGCAACTGCGTGCTTGGCGATCCGCGTGTCTTCGTGCCCAATGCGCCCGACCAGTGGATCCACCCCGAGGCGGCCAGCGTCGAGAAGATCGTGGCGCTCGCCGAAGGCTGCCCGTCCGGCGCCATCACCTATGTCCGCAAGGATGGCGGGCCGCAGGAACAGCCGCCGGTGGTCAACATTGTGCGCATAAGGGAAAACGGCCCGCTGGCCGTGCATGCCGAGATCGTGCTGGGCGGCGAAACATTTTACCGCGCCACGCTCTGCCGCTGCGGCGCCTCGGAAAACAAGCCGTTCTGCGATGGCAGCCACGCCAAGGCGGGCTTCACCGCCACCGGCGAGCCGGCGCTGAAAGACACGCCGGCATTGGAAGCGCGCGATGGCCCGCTCACCGTCACGCCGACCACCAACGGCCCGCTCAAGCTCGAAGGCAATCTCGAAATCGTCACCGGCACCGGCCACACGGTCGACCGCACGCAACGCACCTTCCTCTGCCGCTGCGGCCACTCCGCCAACAAGCCGTTCTGCGATGGCAGCCACAAGCGCGTGGGGTTTGTCGGGTAATTGCCAAGGTTGCGATCCGTCACACCCCCCTCTGTCCTGCCGGACATCTCCCCCTCAAGGGGGGAGATTGGCAGCTTCGCCGGCGGCCACCCTGTTTGCAGCGTTGAAAATTTGCGAGAGCGTGGGTGACACCCAATCTCCCCCCTTGAGAGGGAGATGTCCGGCAGGACAGAGGGGGGTGCTGTCCCGCCGGCATTGGGCGAGCCTGCAGCGTGTTCGCCCGTGGCCCAGCCATCGCGGCTTTATCGATCGGCCGGTATCCGCTAAGGGGCGGAGACGAATTCTCCGGACCCGCCAATGACCGCCAAGCTCAAACCCTCCCCCCTGTTCCTCGGCATAGACACCGGCGGCACCTACACCGACGCGGTGCTGTGGTCGGAGGCCGGCGGCCCCGGCGGAAAAGTTCTGGCCAAGGCCAAGGCGCTAACCACCCGTCACGACCTGGCGGTCGGCATATCGGGCGCGGTCGATGCGGTGCTGCAAAAAGCCGGCACCGACCCGGCGGCGATTAAGCTGGTGTCGATGTCGACGACGCTTGCCACCAATGCGCTGGTCGAGGGCCAGGGCGGCCGCGTAGCACTTGTGATGATCGGTTTTGCCGAGGGCGACCTTGCCCGCGACGGGCTGAAGGCGGCGCTCGGCACCGATCCGGTGGTGTTCTGCCCCGGCGGCCACGATGTCCACGGCAATGCGGCGAGCCTCGATCTGTCCGGGCTGGAGGCAGCTTTGCCGGAATTGGAAAAGTCGGTGTCCGGCTTTGCCGTCTGCGCCTATTTTGCTACCCGCAACCCGGCGCACGAGCTTGCCGCCCGCGACCTGATCCGCGACATAACAGGCCTGCCGGTCACCGCCAGCCACGAGCTGTCGGCCAAGCTCGGCGGCCCGCGCCGGGCACTGACGACCTTGCTCAACGCCCGGCTGATCTCGATGATCGACCGGCTGGTCGCGGCAACCGAAGGTTTTTTGGCCGCGCGCAAGATCGCCGCCCCGCTGATGGTGGTGCGCGGCGACGGCGCGCTGGTCTCGGCCGCCTTTGCCCGCCAGCGGCCGATCGAGACGATCCTGTCCGGCCCGGCCGCCAGCCTTGTCGGCGCCCGCCACATGACCGGCCTCGACAATGCCGTGGTCTCCGATATCGGCGGCACCACCACCGACGTCGCGGTGTTGGACAAGGGCCGGCCGCGGCTCGATCCGGAAGGCGCCACCGTCGGCGGCTTCCGCACCATGGTCGAGGCCGTCGCCATGCGCACTTTTGGCCTCGGCGGCGATTCCGAAGTGGCGCTGGAGGACGGCGCGCTCAACCCGAAGATCCTGCTCGGGCCGCGCCGCCTGGTGCCGCTGGCGCTGGCCGGCATGATGCATGGCGACGCGGTCACATCAGAACTGGAACGCCAGCTGCGCGCACCCAATCCCGGCCGCATGGATGGCCGCCTCGCGGTGCGCACCGGCGTGCCGGAGCGGCTCGCGGCCGGACTGACCGGTGCCGAAGCCAAGCTTTACGAGCTGATCGGTGCCGTGCCGCAGGCTCTCGACAGATTGCTGACTTCGAATGCCCAGAACGCCACCTTGAACCGGCTGGTGTCGCGCGGGCTGGTGCATGTCGCCGGCTTCACGCCGTCGGATGCCGCGCATGTGCTGGGCAGGCAGGCCAATTGGGATCTGGCTGCGGCGCGTCTGGGTGCCGAGCTGTTCGCGCGCAGGCGTGACGGCCGCGGCCAGTTCATCGCCGCCTCGCCGGAGGCGATCTCGGAACGGGTGCTGACCACGCTGACCCGCCTGTCGGCGGAAGTCATCCTCGAGACCGCCTTCGCCGAGGATGGGCTGGATGGCGCGGCGACCGTCGCCCACGCGCTGGTCCAGCGCGCCGTCGACGCCCATCCCGGCATCGCCCGGCTCAGCGTCGCGCTCGACCGTCCGGTCATCGGCCTCGGCGCCTCGGCGCCGTTGCACTATGCCGGCCTGGCCGAGCTGGTCGGCAATGACTGCGTGGTGCCTGAGGATACCGATGTGGCCAATGCGCTCGGCGCCGTCGTCGGCCAGGTCCGGGTTTCGGCCGAGGCGCGGGTCAGCCAGCCCAAGGAAGGGCTGTTCCGTGTCGCCTCAGGCGAAAGCGTGCGCGATTTCAACGACGAGGCGGCGGCGATCGCCGCGGCGGAGAGAGATGTGCGCGCTATTGCCGCCGGGCGGGCGAAGGACGCCGGCACCGACAGCGCCGAGATCGAAATCGCCAGCGAGTTCCGCGTCTCCACCGTCGAGGGCCAGCGCATGTTCATCGAGGCGCATGTCGTGGCGGTCGCGTCGGGCAGGCCAAGGATGGCGGTGTGATTAGCCGATCTCCCCCCTCGAGGGGGAGATGTCCGGCAGGACAGAGGGGGGCGCTGTCCCGCCAACGTCTCAGTCTTTCGCGGTAACACCTCAGACTTGCGGCTGGTCGTAAATGGCAAGGTCGGCGATCCTTCACGCCCCCCTCTGCCCTGCCGGGCATCTCACCCACAAGTGGGGAGATTGGCAGCTCCTGCAACGGCGAAAACGCCCTACCTTCACCTATGCCGAATTGACCCTGCAACCGCGACATGCCAAAGGCCCGGCCTAGCCTTTCGTCTGGAGAAGCCCTGATGACCGATCGCGTCGAGATCGCCGGATTGCGGATTGCCCGCGAGCTTCATGATTTTGTCGTGAACGAGGCGTTGCCGGGCACCGGCATTGAAGCGGAGGCATTCTGGAGCGGTTTTTCGGCGATCGTCCATGATCTCTCGCCAAAAAACCGGGCGCTGCTCGAAAAACGCGATGCCATGCAGGACAAGCTCGACCGCTGGTACCGCGACAATGGCGCGCCCGTCGACATGGAGGCCTACAAGAGCTTCCTCCGCGAGATCGGCTATCTCCTGCCCGAGGGGCCGGCCTTCAGCGTGACGACCGAAAATGTGGACCCGGAAATCGCGCTGGTCGCCGGGCCGCAGTTGGTGGTGCCGGTGATGAATGCGCGTTATGCGCTGAATGCCGCCAATGCGCGCTGGGGCTCACTGTATGATGCGCTCTACGGCACCGACGCCATCCCGGAGACGGACGGCGCCGAGCGAGGCAACAAATTCAATCCGGCGCGCGGCGCCAAGGTCGTCGCCTGGGCGAAAAGCTTCTTCGACGAGGCGGTGCCGCTCACGACAGGCAAATGGGCCGGCGTGAACGGGCTTTCGGTCGCCAACGGCATGTTGCGGCTGGGCGAGGGCGGCGGCGCCACCACGCTTGCCGACCCCAAGCAGTTTGCCGGCTATCGCGGCGATGCCGCCGACCCCGAAGCCGTCTTGCTGGTCAGGAATGGCTTGCACATCGAAATCGCCATCGACCGCAACAACCAGATCGGCCGCACCGATCCGGCCGGCATTGCCGATGTCGTGCTGGAATCGGCGCTGACAACCATCCAGGACTGCGAGGATTCGGTGGCGGCCGTCGATGCCGAGGATAAGGTGCTGGTCTACCGCAACTGGCTCGGCCTGATGAAGGGCGACCTGGCTGAAGAGATCACCAAGGCCGGCAAGAGCTTTGTCCGAAGGCTCAACCCCGACCGCACCTATACCGCGCCCGATGGCGGCACGCTGACCGTGCCCGGCCGCTCGCTGATGCTGGTCAGGAACGTCGGCCACCTCATGACCAATCCGGCGATATCGGACCGCGACGGCAATGAGGTGCCGGAAGGCATCATGGATGCGGCGCTGACGGCGCTGATCGCGCTGCACGATGTTGGCCCCAACGGGCGCCGCGCCAATTCTCGCGCCGGCTCGATGTATATCGTAAAACCCAAGATGCACGGGCCGGAGGAAATTGCCTTTGCCGTCGAGATTTTCGACCGCGTCGAGGCGCTGCTCGGCATGGCGAAAAACACCATCAAGATGGGCATCATGGACGAGGAGCGGCGCACCACCGTCAACCTCAAGGAGGCGATCCGCGCCGCCAGGGACCGCGTCGTCTTCATCAACACCGGCTTCCTCGACCGCACCGGCGACGAGATACATACCTCGATGGAAGCCGGCCCGATGATCCGCAAGGGCGACATGAAGCAGGCCGCCTGGATTGCCGCCTATGAAGCCTGGAACGTCGATACCGGGCTCGAATGCGGGCTGGCCGGCCACGCCCAGATCGGCAAGGGCATGTGGGCGATGCCCGACCTGATGGCGGCGATGCTGGCCGAGAAAATCGCGCACCCTAAGGCCGGCGCCAACACCGCCTGGGTGCCGTCGCCGACGGCGGCAACCCTGCACGCCACGCACTACCACAAGGTCGATGTCCAGGCCGTGCAGAAGGCGCTGAAAAGCCGGCCCAAGGCCAGGCTCGACGACATCTTGTCGGTGCCGGTAGCAAGGCGGCCGAACTGGTCGCCTGAAGACATCCAGAAGGAGCTAGACAACAACGCGCAAGGCATTCTGGGCTACGTCGTGCGCTGGATCGACCAGGGCGTCGGCTGTTCGAAAGTGCCAGATATAAACAACGTCGGCCTGATGGAGGACCGTGCTACGCTGCGCATCTCTTCGCAGCACATCGCCAACTGGCTGTATCACGGCGTCTGCACGCCCGACCAGGTGATGGAAACGATGAAACGCATGGCGGCAATCGTCGACCGCCAAAACCATGGCGATCCGCTCTACCGGCTGATGGCGCCGGACTTCGACAAGTCCATCGCGTTTCTTGCTGCCTGCGACCTCGTCTTCAAGGGCCGCGTCCAGCCCAACGGCTACACCGAGCCGGTCCTTCACGCGCGGCGGCTGGAACTGAAGGCGAAGCAAGGCGCCTGAAGCGAAGGCGCGGGAGCCGGCGTCCCCCTCCCCTTGAGGGCAGGGTGACCCGAAGGGCCGGGAGGGGTCCTGCATGAAGTGCGCCAACGCCCATTCTGACGATGCGCCTCAGGAAGAGGATCATCGGGGCCCAGGTTCGATTTCCAAAAATAGGGCAAGTCGAGGGACGCCGCGTCCTCCACACCGCGGCTGCCTCTAACCTCACGCGGGCGAGATCGAGCACGACATGAAAATATCGGTATGTCTGACCGGCTCCGGGGTTTCACGGAAGGGCGGGCAGGGCCTGAAGCCGAACGACTCATACACGGCAATGGCGTTTTTCATGTAGAACGTCGTGTGGATCAATACCGTCCGGATTCGGCCTTTCCGGATCTCCGCCAGCGCGGCCCCCATCAGCGCCCGGCCGATTCCTTTTCCGCGAAACGACGCGTCGACAAAAAACTTGTGAATCTCCGCCGTATGGTCGTCGAACTGGTCAAGGCGAGGCAGCCCGCCGGTAGGTTCTCCGATCGCGCGATAAACGCCATGGCATCTGGCGCGCCGAACTTCGCTGCCAGCGAACTGCCGCTCCTTTCGGGGTGGAAGATGGTCCTCACGTCCTCCTCCGAGACGCCGTAAGGCTGCACGGCGTCGACATCCCATTGTGCAAGCTTGCGGCAAAGCCCGGCCATGGTCTCGAAGTCTTCGGCACTGCGTGCCGGCGAAACAGAAATCATCCCCGCCTCAGCCCCGGTTAGGTGCATGACCGTAACATATGCGATCATCGGGCGCGAACCCGCAACCGTACTTCCAGCGAGCAGCAGAAGCACTACGCCGCCTGTGCCATCCGCTCCGAGCTCATGCGGTAGGAAATCGCCTCGGCCAGATGGATGCGGCCGACCGTTTCGCTGGCCTCGAGATCGGCCAGCGTCCGCGCCACCTTCAAGACGCGGTGGTAGGCTCTTGCCGAAAAGCCGAGCTTTTCGCTGGCGTCCCTCAGTAGCGACAGGCCGGCGGCATCGGGCATGGCGATCTCCTCGATAACCGACGGTGAGCAATGCGCGTTGGTGGTGGCGGAGGTCGCGCCGAGCCGTTCGAAACGCTCACGCTGGATCGTACGGGCACGGGCGACGCGCAGTGCCACGGCTGCACTCTTCTCCGCCCGGTCCGGCCGGATCAGATCGCTGGCCGAAACCGCCGGTACCTCGATCCTGAGATCGATGCGATCGAGCAGCGGGCCGGAAATGCGCGCCTGGTAGTCGGTGCGGCAGCGGTCGCCGCGCAGGCAGCGATAGCCCGGCTCGCCGGCCATGCCGCAACGGCACGGGTTCATCGCCGCGACAAGCTGGATACGCGCCGGATAGGTGACGCGATGATTGGCGCGCGCGATCATGCAGTCGCCGGTCTCCAGCGGCTGGCGCAGCGCATCGAGCGCCTGCGGCGAGAATTCGGGAAACTCGTCGAGGAACAGCACGCCGTGATGGGCAAGCGAGGCCTCGCCCGGCCGCACGCGCAAGCCGCCGCCGACCATCGCCGCCATCGAGGCCGAATGATGCGGCGCGCGGAACGGCCGCCGGTCGGTGAGCTTTCCTTCGCCGAGTTCGCCGGCCACCGACGCGATCATCGAGACTTCGAGCAATTCCTTCGGCGCAAGCGGCGGCAGGATCGACGGCAGCCGCTGCGCCAGCATCGATTTGCCGGACCCGGGCGGACCGACCATCAGCAGATTGTGGCCGCCGGCTGCCGCCACCTCCAGCGCCCGCTTGGCGGTCTCTTGCCCCTTGATGTCGGCAAGGTCGGGCAGGTCGCGCGCCGAAGCATGGATGCCGGCTTCCGGCCGCGACAGGACCTGCGTGCCGCGAAAATGATTGGCGATGGCGATCAGGCTGCGCGGCGCCAATATGTCGAAATCCTTGCCGGCCCACGCCGCTTCCGGCCCGCAGGCGAACGGGCAGATCAGGCCCTTGCCTTCGGCATTGGCGCCGATCGCCGCCGGCAGCGCGCCGGCCACCGCGGCAATGGTGCCGTCGAGCGATAATTCGCCAAGCACGACATAGCCGGCCAGCATGTCGCCCGGAATGGCGCCGAGTGCCGCCATCAAACCGAGCGCGATCGGCAGATCGTAATGGCTGCCCTCCTTGGGCAGATCGGCAGGCGCCAGATTGACGGTGACCTTCTTCGACGGCATCGACAGGCCGGATGCATGCAGCGCCGCCTGCACCCGCTCGCGGCTTTCGGCTACAGCCTTGTCGGCCAGGCCGACGATGTGCATGTTGACCTTGCCCGGCGCGATCATCACCTGCACGTCGACCGGCACGGCCTCGATGCCTTGGAAAGCAACCGTGCGAACCCGCGCCACCATGTCTTCACCCCGGCTGCAGGCTTGCCCCAAGCCCTTGCGATCATGCCGCGAACGGCGTCACCGGAGACAACCACAGATTTCCGGCGAAGGCAAGAACATTTGGGGAACGGCTGAACGCAGCGGCTCCAATGGGTTGCAACGCGGCCGCTCCGAAGCGAGACTAGTTACGCTTGCCCTCCACCGCATCCCAGAACAGGCTGGCGATGTCGGCGCCGCCGAAGCGCTTCACTTCGCGTATGCCGGTCGGTGAGGTCACGTTGATCTCGGTCATGTAGTCGCCGATGACGTCGATGCCGACGAGGATGAAGCCGCGCTCCCTCAGCCACGGGCCGATGCGGGCACAGATCTCGCGTTCGCGCTCTGTCAGCTCGGTCTTTTCGGCGCGGCCGCCGACATGCATGTTGGAGCGCGAATCGTGCTCGGCCGGCACGCGGTTGATGGCGCCGACCGGCTCGCCGTCGATCAGGATGATGCGTTTGTCGCCGGCGCGCACCTCCTTGAGGTAGCGCTGCACGATGTAGGGTTCGCGGAACATCTGGCCGAACATTTCGAGCAGCGAGGCGAGGTTGCGGTCGGCCTCGTGCAGGTGGAAGATGCCGGCGCCGCCATTGCCGTAGAGCGGCTTGACGATGATGTCGCCAAACTCCTTGCGGAAGGCGGCGACTTCGAGCGGATCCTTGGTGATCAGCGTGTCCGGCATCAGGTCGGGAAATTCGGTGACGAAGATCTTTTCCGGGCTGTTGCGCACCCAGGCCGGGTCGTTGACCACCAGCGTCTTCGGATGGATGCGCTCGAGGATATGCGTGGTGGTGATGTAGTTCATGTCGAAGGGCGGATCCTGCCGCAAAAGGATGACGTCCATCTCCGAAAGATCGGTACGGATTTCTTCGCCCAGTGAATAATGGCTGCCCTTCTCGTCGCGGACCTGCATCGCCTCGATGCGGGCAAACACCTTGCCGTCGCGCAGCGACAGCCGGTCGGGCGTGTAGTGGAACAGCTGGTGGCCGCGCCGCTGCGCTTCCAGCGACAGCGCAAACGACGTGTCGCCGGCAATCGACACGGTGGAGATGTGGTCCATCTGGACGGCGACTTTCAGGGGCATGGCAGCTCTCCGGCGCACTTGCAGCGATCCACTTGGATGCACAAAGTACGCTCCAACACTTTTGAATCCATGCATCGTGCTGTCCGAAAATCGATTCCGATTTTCGCGCCGATGCATCGACGACAGCGATATAAGGAAATCGGCGGCTTCTGCCAATCGGCCAAGGTCATGATGAGGCTGCGCTTCGTTTGGCGCAGATCCCAATGCGATGTGCCGTCAGCGATCGAAGACCAGCTTGGAATAGCCGAGGAAGGACAGCGCCATGGCAATCAGCGAGGCGACCGCAAGGGCGATGAGCGGCGACACCGTCGGCAGCGCGAACAGGATGGCGCAATAGACGAGATAATTGACGACGCTGGTGGCAATGCCGACGCCGCCATAGCGTGCGCCCTCTTGCGCGATGCCGCGGCTGGAAGGCGAAAACGTCAGATGGCGGTTGATCAACCAGGTGACGGACAGGGCAAAACCGATCGAAATGATGCGAGCCGCGAATGGTCCGAGCGGCGCTATCGTCAGCACCAGCCAAAGCGCCGCCGCATCGGCGACGAAGCCGACGCCGCCGGCGAAAATGAAGCGGGCGAGGCGTCCCATTCAGGCTCTAGGCCGCGCGCGGGGTCTTGCCCGGTCCGGCCTTCAAAGTCGCGAGGGCGCTTGCACGGTCACGTTCGACGCGACCGGAAGGCATCGACAGATAGAAGATGCGCTTCTGCTCGGCCCGGCCGCGCGACACCGAATCGAGGATTACCCCGGTCACCGCCGCCAGCATCGACAGCAGCAGCAGCCCGACCGACAGCACCCAGGTCGGCATGCGCGGCACAAGCCCGGTTTCGGCGAACTCGATCAGCACCGGCGCCATCAGGAACAGGCTCGATGCCAGGAAGAACACCGAAAAAGCGCCGAAGAAACGCAGCGGCTGTGTCTCCTTCATCAGCATGGCGAACATCCACAGGATCTTCGCGCCGTCGCGAAAGGTCGACAGCTTCGACGAGGAGCCTTCCGGCCGGCGGCCATAGTCGAGCCCGATCTCGCTCACCGGCAATTTGAGCTGCGAGGCGTGCACCGACATTTCGGTCTCGATCTCGAAACCGCCGGAAACGGCGGGAAAGCTCTTGACGAAGCGCCTGGTGAAGGCGCGGTACCCCGAGAAGATATCGGTAAAGTCCGAGCCGAACAGCCGCTTGTAGAGGCTGTTGAAGATGCGGTTGCCGAAGGCATGGCCAGTCCTGCCGGCATCGTCGGCGACGCCGCGCCTGGTGCCCACCACCATGTCGGAGCGCTCGGTCAGCAGCGTGTTGATCAGTTGCGGCGCGTCCTCCGGCGCATAGGTGCCGTCGCCGTCGGCCATCAGATAGATGTCGGCCTCGATGTCGGCGAACATGCGGCGCACGACATTGCCTTTGCCCTGGCGCGGCTCGCGCACCACGATGGCGCCGGCGGCGCGGGCTCGGAGCGCCGTCAGATCGCGCGAATTGTTGTCGTAGACATATATCGCGGCGGCAGGCAGCGTCTCGCGAAAGCGCCGCACCACTTCGCCGATCGTCAGCTCCTCATTGTAGCAAGGCAGGAGCACGGCGATGCTCGGCTCATGGCGCACTTCTTGTGGCATTTTCGTCTCCGGATGCCCTGTGAGGTCCCTGACCGCTCAAACGCCGGCCTCGCTCGGGGCGGCTTTACTATTTATTGAAGCTGTTAAGGCTAGGTTTAAACCGCCCCGTATTCCTTCCAAAGGTCCTGATATGAGCACAGCCGACGATGGCGCCTCCATTTGGAGGTCCGATATCGCGCTGGCGCTGCTTGCCACGCTGCTGGCGCTTGCCGTCAATGCCTTTGCCGGTTTCCCGGAACTGACCAATGCCGGCGGCGACAACGACAATCTGCTGCGCCTTGTCGAAGTTCGCGACATGCTGGCCGGCCAAAGCTGGTTCGATCTGCACCAGTACAGGATGGGCCTGGAAGGCGGCTTCGTCATGCACTGGTCGCGGCTGGTCGATGCGCCGATCGCCGCCATCACGGCCGTGTCGGCCCTGACCGGGAGCACGGTCTTTGCCGAGAATTTTGCGCAAGTGCTGTGGCCGGCGCTGCTCTTTTGCCTGACCGTGTTTTTCACCGCTCGCACCGCGCGCAGCTTTGCTGGTGACGGCGCCGTGCTGCCCGCTGTCGCCGTCGGCGCCGCCGCACTGCACTTCCTCGGCATTTTTTCGCCTGGCGCGCTCGATCACCACAATGTCCAGCTGATGCTGAGCATGGCCAGCCTGAGCCTTCTGCTTGAAGCGCCGTTGCGCAGGCCGGCGGCACTACTCTCCGGCCTGTGCGCCGGATTGATGCTGGCCGTCGGCATGGAAACCGCGCCTTATGTCGCCACCATCGGCGCCTCTGTCGCCACGCTGTTTGCCCTCGACGCCGATGGCGAGAGGCCGATTGCCAGGGATTTCGGCCTCGGCTTTGCCGGCGTGTCCGCTCTCGTCTTTGTCGCCACCATCGCACCGTCCGCCTGGGGTCAGGCGCAATGCGACGCCTTCTCGACCGTGCAGTTCGTCGTCGCAGCGATTGCCGGAACCGGCCTTGCGGCGATAGCGTCGGTCGAGCCCGCTGGCCGCACGCGCCAACGGCGCATCGCCTCGCTTGGCCTGCTTGCCCTGATATTGGCCGCAGTCGTCGTCTTTTTGTTCCCGCAATGCCTGGCAGCGCCCTATGCCAACCTCGATCCGCGCCTCAAGGAGCTATGGCTTGATCACATCGACGAGGCGCAATCGCTGTTCAAGCTTCTCGCTGAAGATCCGGCCGGGGTGGTGGCGCGCTATGCTACGCCGCTCATCGCGCTCGTGCTGATGGCGCTTCGCCTTGGCCGTGGCGGCTGGCGGCGGCAGGACAGCCTTGTCGGCACGCTGCTTGTCGTGGCCTTCATCGTCAGTGCCTGGCAGGTGCGCGGTTCGACATTCTCGATCGCCTTCGCCGTCATCCCGCTTGCTGCCTGGATTGCCAAATGGCGTCAACGGGCCGAGGCCAGCCCGTCGCGCGGCGTGGCGCTGCGCATGGCCGCCGTCTGGCTGGTTTCGGTGAATGCCGTCTGGACTGGGGCTGCCGCGGCGACCTCGGTCGCCTTCGAGGACAGCAATACCGCCGCCGATAATGGCGACGGCGCCGATGTCGCTTGCCAGCGCATGGCCTCCTTTGCGGCGCTTGGCCGCCTGCCCGGCACCACGGTGCTGGCAATTTCCAATCTCGGATCGCCGATCCTGGCCTATTCCGGACACCGCGTCTTCGCCGGGCCTTATCATCGCAACGTCGCCGGCAACCTGCTGGCGCTCGATGCCTTCCTTGGGTCCGATGCCGATGCCAGGACAATCCTGGCGGATCATCACGTCGGCCTCGTCGCATTGTGCCCCGGCAGCCCCGAAAGCAAGCTCCTCGCCGCCAAGGCGCCGGCAGGTTTTCTCGCCGGGTTGATGCGCGGCAGCGTACCGGAATGGCTTGAGCCGGTTGCCAGGACCAGCGGAGCCGCCGTCGAATTGTACCACGTCCGGCTGGGCGGCTGATCGATCGGGGGCGCGTGCGGCCTTTTGTCGGACATAAGTCCCGACTATCCACTCTTTCGCCCTTGCCCGCCCGACATGGCTGGATAGGATGCGCGCCGGTCAGACCGAGATCGTTGGACCGGGAGAGAATTCATGATGCCATCGGCACGCTTTGCCGACCTCGAAGGCGCTTCGGTGCTGATCACCGGTGGCGGCTCCGGCATTGGAGCCGCCTTGACCGAGGGATTTATCCGCCAGGGGGCAAAGGTCGCCTTTATCGATATCGCCGACCGTCCGAGCCTGGCGCTGGCCGATCGGTTAGACAAGGAGCTCGGCCGGCGGCCGCTCTATCTCAAGACCGATATACGCGATATCGAGGCATTGCGGTTATCAGTTGCCAAAGCCGCCGAGGCGCATGGCGACGTGACCGTGCTGGTCAACAATGCCGCGCAGGATGACCGTCATGCCGTCGAAGACGTCACGGTCGAGTTCTGGGACAACAATCATGCCATCAACCTGCGCCCGCATTTCTTCAGCGCACAGGCGGTGGCGCCGGGCATGAAGCGGGCCGGTGGCGGCTCGATCATCAATTTCACCTCGACCTCGTTTCTCATCAACCATCCCGATATGCCGGCCTATACCGCCGCCAAGGCCGGCATCGTCGGCCTCACCAAGGGTCTTGCCGGCAAGCTCGGCGTCGACGGCATTCGCGTCAACGCAATCGCGCCCGGCTGGGTGATCACCGAGCGACAGAGAAAGCTCTGGGTCACCGAACAGGCGCTCGCCGCCCACGTCGCCAAGCAGTGCATCAAAGAGGTGATGCAGCCGGAAGACGTTGTCGGCACCGTGCTGTTCCTGGCGTCGGATGCTTCACGCATGCTGACCGCGCAGATGCTGATCGTCGACGGGGGGTTCCTGTGATCTCATCGAGCAAGGCCCCTTCTGTCGCGGCCGTCGACTGGGGCACCACCCGGATGAGGGTGTGGCTGCTCGACGGCGCCGGCAAGGTTCTCGCCGAGCGGCGCGGCGATGACGGGCTGATCACCGCCCAGGCTAAAGGATTTTCGTCCGTTCTCGAAGGGCATCTGGCTGCCATGGGTGCCCCCGAGGCGCTGCCGGTCATCATTTGCGGGATGGCCGGTTCGCGTCAGGGCTGGCTGGAGGCGCCCTATGTCAGCGTGCCGGCGCCGATCGGCGCTATCCTCGCCGGCGCTGCCCGCATCCCCGGCCAGCGCCGCGACATCCGCATCGTGCCCGGCCTTGCCCAACGCCTTGCCGATGCACCTGACGTCATGCGCGGCGAGGAAACGCAGCTTGCCGGCGCCGGTTTGCCGGCACAGGGACGCCACCTCGTCTGCATGCCCGGCACCCATTCGAAATGGGTGCTGGTCGAGGACGGTTCCATTGCCGGCTTCGGCACCTGGCCGACCGGCGAGCTGTTTTCGGTGCTGGCTGCGCACTCGATCCTGCGCCATTCGCTGGGCGAGCCGCCGCAGCCGGTTGCCGCCGAAAGTCCGTTTTTCCGGGACTGGTGCCTGAAGGCGTTGGCCGAGGGCGGTGACATCGTTTCAAGACTGTTCTCGATCCGCGCCGCCAGCCTGTTGCAGGACCTGAAGCCCGAAGATGCCGCAGCCTCTCTGTCCGGCCTGCTGATCGGCGGCGAGATCGCTTCGGCAAATAGCCGCTATGGGGCAAGCGCCGTGCCCGTCGTGCTGATCGCATCGGGCGCACTCGGCAGGCTCTATGCCGAGGCGCTCGGCCTTGCCGGGCTCGCTTTCAGGGCGGTCGACGCCGATGAGGCGGTGCGTGCCGGCCTTGCCGAAGCCGCGCGCGAAAATGGCATGATCGCCAAAAATGGAGTTGCCGCATGACCGAAACCGCACCTTTTCCAAAGCTCAAGCGGGGTCTGGTCGCGATCCTGCGTGGCCTCAAGCCAAGCGAGGCGGTGGCGATCGGCCAGGCGATCTTCGGCGCCGGCATCGAAGCAATCGAGGTGCCGCTCAACTCGCCCGAGCCTTTTGTTTCCATCGCCAGTATTGTCGAAGCGCTTCCTCCGACGGCGCTGGTCGGCGCCGGCACGGTGCTCACCGCCGCCGATGTCGACGGTCTGCACAAGGCCGGCGGGCGGCTGCTGGTCAGCCCCAATATCGATGCCGAGGTCATGGGCCGTGCCATGCAGTACGGCATGGTGACGATGCCCGGCGTGTTCACGCCGACCGAGGCATTTCAAGCAATCCGGCTCGGCGCCTCGGCATTGAAATTCTTCCCGGCGAGCGTGCTTGGCGCGGCGGGCATTTCGGCGATGCGCGCGGTGCTGCCAGCCAGTGTGCTGGTCGGCGCCGTCGGCGGCGTTTCGGACAAGGACTTTGCCGGCTACAAAGCGGCCGGCGTCACCGTCTTCGGTCTTGGCTCCAGCCTGTTCAAGCCGGGCATGAGCATCGACGAAGTGGCAGCACGGGCGAAGGCTGCGGTCGTGGCCTGGGACGCGGCGTTTGGAGCGGCATGATGAGCGAGACCATTGTTTCGGTTTTTTCCGACCATGTCTGCCAACTCGGCGAGGGGCCAAGCTATGACCCTGCCACGGACACGCTCTATTGGTTCGACATCGTCAACGGCCAGCTCCTGGAACAGCGCTTGTCCGGCGGTGCGGTCAAAATCCACGAGCTCGGTCAGATGGCCAGCGCCATCGCCATCGTCGACGACCAACGCCAGCTGATCGCCACCGAGACCGGCCTGCATGTCCGCGATGTCGCGACCGGCAAGCTGACGCTGCACACGCCGATCGAGGCCGATAATACGGTCACCCGCTCGAACGATTCCCGCGTTCACCCTTGCGGCGCCCTCTGGGTCGGCACCATGGGTAAGGGCGAGGAGAAGGCCGCCGGTTCTATCTACTGGTTCTTCAAGGGCGAGCTGCGCCGGCTCTATGCGGATCTCACGGTGCCCAATTCGATCTGCTTTTCCGAAGATGGGACCATCGCCCATTATACCGACACCAGCACCGGGCTGTTGATGCGCGTCGGCTGCGATCCTGCGACCGGCCTGCCGGTTGGCGAACCGAAGGTCTTCGTCGATCACCGTTCGGCCAAGGGCTATATCGATGGTTCGGTGCTCGACCGCGACGGCATATTGTGGAACGCTTGCTGGGGCGGCAGCGTCGTCGAAGCCTATGGACCCGACGGCAAGCTTGTCCGTTCGGTGGCGATGCCGGCGACGCAGCCGTCCTGTCCGGCTTTTGTCGGCAGGAATGCCGACCGGATCGCGGTCACCTCCGCCTGGTCCGGCAAGAGCGAGAAGCAGCGCCTGCTCGACCCCCAAGCCGGCATGACGTTTATGCTCGACATTCCAGTCAATGGTCGCTTCGAGCCGCGCGTGCTGATTGGCTAGACCATGGTCCCGAACCTTTGGTTCGGAAAAGATCATGGTCAAACAAGAAGATGGTGCGCTTGCTGTCGTGCAGGCGTCCGATCAACGTCGGTTCCGCGCAAGCCGAATGCGTTCCCCGTGCGATGGTAGGCAATCGTGCTGCCAGGAGCCGTTCCACCCATGTCAAGCCGCAAGCCGAAGCTGATCCTTGTCTACGAGCCGGAAAAGGCCTGCTTCGATCGGCTGGTCGCCGATAACCACGTGCCGGAGCGTGCCGTCGAAATCGCCTCCTATCTGGCGCAATCGACCGACATCGCTGCTGAATTCGACGCACTTGCCGCCGCTTGCCAGAAGCGCGGCTTGTCGTTTGCGCCGGTGACACTCGACGACGCCGCAAGCGTTCTCGCCGGCGAGGACCCGAAGACCACGCTCGTCTGGACACTGACCGACGGCATCGCCTATTTCCGCGGCGGCGCGGCACCAGCTCTGGCACGGCTGAACGGCCTGAAGGCGATCGGCGCCGACGATGCGCTTTTTGCGCTCTGTCAGGATAAGTTCCGTTCCGGCGCCGTGCTCGGCGCGCTTGGCTTGCCGGTGCCGCGGGCGGGCCTTGCCCGTGACGGAGCCTGGCTGGTCGCGCCGCCGGACTCGCCCGCCGGCTGGTTCGTCAAGCCGAACCGGCTCGGCGCCAAGATCGGCATCTGGCCGGATTCGCGCTGCCACGATCTCGGCCACGCGCTGGAGCTTAGCCGGCGCGTCTTCGCCGCCTATCGCGACGATGTCGTGGTCCAGCCCTATGTCGCCGGCCGCAACGCGCGCGCCAGTTTTCTCGGATTGAAGCCGGATACCGGCGCCGAGGCGATCGGCATCGCCCTTGTCGATTCGGGCAGCGATTTCCAGACCATGCAGGACAGCCTGGCGCTTTACGGCGATACCGGTGTAGCGGCGAAAGCCGCGGGAAATTACGCTGAGCCGTTGCTGCTTCCCGTTGGCGCCAGCCAGCCTCGAGCCGATGCAAGAATTCGTCGCATCGCCGAAAGCCTGATGGTCGGGCTTGGCCTGCGGGATGTGTTTTCCATCGACTTCCGGGTCGAAGCCGACGACAGCGTGCACCTCATCGAGTTCGAGGTCTGCCCCGGCCTGCCCTGCTTCGATTTCCGCGATTACTGTCGCCAGCAATGGGGCCTGAGCCTCGCCAATGCGATGGCCGAGACCGCGATGAACCGACTTCGCGCCTAAATCCCCTCGACCAGCACGATTTCACCATCAGCCACCTTCTGGCGGATCGCGACCGCGCGCTGGTATTCGGGCGAGTGGTAGCAGTCATGCGCCGCCGCAAGCGACGGAAACTCGATGATCACATTGCGGTCGCGGCCCGGCCCCTCGGCCTTCTCATGCGCGCCGCCGCGCGCCAGGAACTTGGCGCCGAAGCGGTCGAAGGCCAGCTTGGCGGCTGCGACATAGTCCTTGTAGCCTTCCGCATCGCGCACGTCGACGCGAGCGATCCAGTATCCCTTGGGCATCGGTTTCTCCTGGTTTTTGGTCCTTATGCCGAGCGCATTTCATCGAGGATGGCTTCAGCTGCCGCCCGCCGGTCGGCCGCGCCGACGATCGGCCGGCCGACCACGAGGTGGCTGGAGCCGTTGCGGATCGCCTGCGCCGGCGTCACCACCCGCTTCTGGTCGCCATGGTCGCTGCCCGTGGGCCGGATCCCCGGCGTCACGACGGCCAGGTCGGGGCCGACGATGCGGCGCACCGCCTCCGCTTCCTCGGCCGAGCAGACGATGCCGCCCATGCCGGCATGTAGCGCCTGCTCGGAGCGCCTCAGCACCAGCGTATGCGGATCATATTCATAGCCGGCGTCGATCACGTCCTGCTCGTCCATCGAGGTCAGCACGGTGACCCCGAGCAGGCAAAGGTCGCTGCCCTTCGCAGCCTCGACCGCCGCCTTCATCGTCTTCGGATAGGCATGGATGGTCAGCATGCTCATGCCCATCCTGACGATGTTGTCGACCCCCTTGGCCACCGTGTTATCGATGTCGAGCAGCTTCATGTCGAGAAAGATCCTGGTGCCGCCGCTGGCCAGCTCGCGGGCGAAGTCGAGCCCGCCGGCAAAGGCGAGCTGGTAACCGATCTTGTAGAAGGAGACGATCCCGTCGAGCTCGCGCACCGCTTTCTCGGCTTCCTTCAGCGTCGGCAGGTCGAGGCCGACGATCAGCCTTTCCTGCATCGTGTCGGCATGCGCGGCGTCCGGGATCATGCCTCGATCCGCGTCGACAGCATGCGCGAGGTTTCGATCAGCGTTCGGCATAGGTGCTCCATCGATTGGCGTAGTCTCTCGTCCCTGAAGTTGCCCTCGTCGTCGAAGGCGTTGCCGCCCTCCGGCACCGAGCATTCCGGTGTCACCACCTCCATCCGGCAGCGCACCAGAACGGCGCGCAGATGGTTGATGCAGCGTATCCCGCCGAAGGGTCCGTTGGAAGACGAGCAGAGGCCGGCAACCTTGCCGGCAAGCGGCCTGAACGTCCGGCCGCCATCCTTGCGCAGCTGGCTTACCCAGTCGATGGTGTTCTTGAGCAGCGGTGGAATGGAGCCGTTATATTCGGGCGTCGCGATCAGCAGCCCGTCATGGGCGGCGATCATCCGGCCGAGCTTGACGGCGTTTTCGGGAATGCCTTCTTCCTTTTCCAGATCCTGGTCGAGGATCGGCAACGGATAGTCGGCGAGCGAGATGCGGGTCACCTCCGCGCCCTGCATGGCAAGTTCCTTCTGCGCAACGTCGGCGGTCCTGGCGCTATAGGCGCCGCTGCGCACCGAACCGGCGACGACGAGAATTTTCGGGATCATAGCCATGGGGTCTGCCTTGTCACCCGATGGGTATAAGACAAGTGCTATTCAAACCCAACGCTGCAATTCAGGCGGCCCCGCGTCGGTAGATCCAAAGCTGCGTCGGCGGAATGTTGCGGATGACGAAATGGAAATGCTCGACCGTATAGTCGCCGCGGCCCGGCGGGATCGGCGACAGCGGCCCGTAAGTCAGCTGCACGATCGGCCGGCCCGCCGGGATGCGGTCGAGCAGGCTCTCGACATAGGCGATGCGCTGGGCGACCGGGAAGTTGAGCAGCGGCACGCCCGATATCACCGAATCGAAGACCAGATCGCGCTTGTCACCGAGCGTCGCGTCGAGATTGAAGGCGTCGCCCTCGATGACGTTGACGCCTGGATAAAGCTGGCGCAGATGGCGCACGAAATCAGTGGAATATTCGACCGCGTAGAGATTTTCAGGCTTTATGCCCTGAGCGAGGATGGCGCGCGTGATGACGCCTGTGCCAGGCCCGACCTCGAGCACCGGCAGGCCGGATTTCGGATTGACGATCGAGGCCATCTTGCGCGCGGTGATGGAACTGGTCGGGACGATCGAACCGACCGCCTTCGGCTTGTCGATCCAGCCCTTGAAGAACTTCAGTTCGTCGTCGAACTTTTCCGCCAGCGTCTTTCGCAGTCCGGGACTACGCGTCATCGAAAGTCCTCCTCAACGCTCCCTCGCATGCTACTTAGCAGCTACGAGGTGCAAGACAAGGCGAATCCCCGGATAAGGTGTTGATGACGCTCGGGAAGCGTTTCCAGGGATCAGCTTCAATGCTCGCCGAACGTTTCGAAAAAGTCCTTCATGCGGGCGAAAAATCCGCTCGACTGGGGCGAATTGTCCTTTGAGGAAAGCTGCTCGAATTCCTCCAGCAATTCGCGCTGGCGGCGCGAAAGGTTCTGCGGCGTCTCGACCACGGTCTGGATGTAGAGGTCGCCGATATTGGGCTGGCGCAGCACCGGCATGCCCTTGCCCTTGAGGCGGAACTGGCGGCCGTTCTGGGTGCCTTCCGGCACCTTCACCTTCGTCTGGGTGCCGTCCAATGTCGTCACCTCGAACGAGCCGCCAAGTGCTGCCGTCGTCATCGAGATCGGCACCTTGCAATAAAGATCGGCGCCGTCGCGCTGGAAGAACTCGTGCGGCTTGACTGCGAGGAAGATGTAGAGATCGCCCGATGGGCCGCCGCGCAGGCCTGCCTCGCCCTCATTGGCAAGCCGGATGCGGGTGCCGTCCTCGATCCCGGCAGGGATGTTGACCGACAGCGAGCGCTCCTCGGTGACGCGGCCCTGGCCGGCGCATTTCGGACATGGATCCTTGATGGTCTGGCCGCGCCCCTGGCATTGCGGGCAGGTGCGCTCGATCGAGAAGAACCCTTGCGTGGCGCGCACCTTGCCGTGGCCGTTGCACATCGAGCAGGTGACGGGCTGGGTGCCGGGCTTGGCGCCGCTGCCCGAGCATTCCGAGCAGGAGATCGATGCCGGCACGCGGATCTGCGCGGTCTTGCCGGAAAATGCCTCTTCCAGCGTGATTTCCATATTATAGCGCAGGTCGGCGCCGCGCTCGCGACCGCCGGACGAGCGACGCTGGCGCCCGCCCATCATGTCGCCGAAAATGTCCTCGAAAATGTCGGCGAAGCCGCCGGCGCCAAAGCCTTGCGCCCCGCCATTCATGCCGCCGTGCTCGAAGGCGGCGTGGCCGAAGCGATCGTAGGCGGCGCGCTTCTGCGGGTCCTTCAGCGTTTCGTAGGCTTCGTTGATTTCCTTGAATTTGTGCTCGCAGGCATGGTCGCCTGGGTTGCGGTCGGGATGGAACTGCATGGCCAGCTTGCGGAAAGCGCTCTTGAGCTCCTTCTCGTCGGCGCCTTTTTGCACGCCCAGCGTTTCGTAAAAATCAGCTTTCATGTTTTCCCGCAGTCCGGATAGTCAACGTCTTGAAGTATCGTTGCGTCGTTTGCCGGCACGCTGTTCCGATTTAGGTGTGATGGAGCCGGGATGCCAGTGTCTACGAGGCTTTGTCCGCATTTTTTCGGGTAGCTCGGCGTTTTTCCGGCAAAGGGTTGCAAAAAAGCCCGGCTGTGCGCCGGGCTTTTTGCTTACCTGTACCGTCAGGCGGTTCAGGCCGACTTCTTCTTCTCGTCGTCTTCGTCGATTTCCTCGAAATCGGCATCGACCACATCGCTGTCCTTGGCGGCATCAGCCTTGGCGTCGGCCTCGGCGGCTTCCTTCTGCGAAGCCTCGTACATCGCCTGGCCGAGCTTCATCGAGACTTCGGCGAGCGTCTGCGTCTTGGCCTCGATCTCGGTCACATCATCGCCTTCGGCAGCGGTCTTCAACGCCGCGATCGCATCGGCAATCGCCGTGCGGTCGGTCTCCGAGACCTTATCGCCATAGTCCTTCAGCGACTTCTCCGAGGAATGCACCAGAGCCTCGGCCTGGTTGCGGGCCTCGACCAGTGCGCGACGTTTCTTGTCGACTTCGGCATTGGCCTCGGCATCCTTGACCATCTTCTCGATGTCAGCGTCCGAAAGGCCGCCAGACGCCTGGATGCGGATCTGGTGCTCCTTGCCGGTGCCCTTGTCCTTGGCCGAAACGTTGACGATGCCGTTCGCGTCGATGTCGAACGTGACCTCGATCTGCGGCACGCCACGCGGCGCAGGCGGGATGCCGACCAGGTCGAACTGGCCGAGCGCCTTGTTGTCGGCGGCCATTTCACGCTCACCCTGGAAGACGCGGATGGTCACCGCCGACTGCGAATCCTCAGCCGTCGAGAACACCTGGCTCTTCTTCGTCGGAATCGTCGTGTTGCGCTCGATCAGCCGCGTGAATACGCCGCCCAGCGTCTCGATGCCGAGCGACAGCGGCGTCACGTCGAGCAACAGCACGTCCTTGACGTCGCCCTGCAGCACGCCGGCCTGGATGGCAGCGCCAAGTGCGACGACCTCATCCGGGTTGACGCCCTTGTGCGGTTCCTTGCCGAAGAACTGCTTCACGATCTCCTGTATCTTGGGCATACGGGTCATGCCGCCGACCAGAACGACCTCGTCGATCTCAGCGGCCTTGAGGCCGGCATCCTTGAGCGCCGCCTTGCAGGGCTCGATGGTGCGCTGGACGAGATCTTCGACAAGGCTCTCGAACTTCGCACGCGTCAGCTTTAGCGTCAGGTGCTTGGGGCCGCTGGCATCGGCGGTGATGAAGGGCAGGTTGATCTCGGTCTGCGTGGTGGACGACAGCTCGATCTTGGCCTTTTCAGCCGCTTCCTTGAGGCGCTGCAGGGCGAGCTTGTCGTTCCGCAGGTCGATACCCTGTTCCTTCTTGAACTCGGCCGCCAGATATTCGACCAAACGCATGTCGAAATCCTCGCCGCCGAGGAAGGTGTCGCCATTGGTCGACTTCACTTCGAACACGCCGTCGCCGATTTCGAGCACCGAAATGTCGAACGTGCCGCCGCCAAGGTCATAGACGGCAATCGTCTTGCCTTCCTTCTTGTCCAAGCCATAGGCAAGTGCTGCCGCCGTCGGCTCGTTGATGATGCGCAGCACTTCCAAGCCGGCGATCTTGCCTGCATCCTTGGTGGCTTGGCGCTGGGCGTCGTTGAAATAGGCCGGAACGGTAATGACCGCCTTCTCGACCTTTTCGCCGAGATAGGCTTCCGCCGTTTCCTTCATCTTCTGCAGGATCATCGCCGAGATCTGGCTGGGCGACTGGTTCTTGCCGCCGGCCTCGACCCAGGCATCGCCATTGTCGCCCTTGACGATCTTGTAGGGGACAAGCTTCTTGTCCTTCTCCGTCACCGGATCGTCATAGCGGCGGCCGATCAGGCGCTTGACCGCGAAAATGGTGTTTTCAGGATTGGTGACCGCCTGGCGCTTGGCCGGCTGGCCGACGAGGCGCTCGCCGTCGCTGTTGATGGCGACGATCGAAGGGGTCGTGCGCGCGCCTTCCGCATTCTCGATGACCTTGGATTCCTTGCCGTCCATGATGGCGACACAGGAGTTGGTTGTTCCCAGATCGATACCGATTACTTTTGCCATTTCTCTAATCTCTCCGCTAAGCAGGCTCTCAGGACCCGTACAGGCGTTCCGACGAAAGCCCCTGTTCACAAGAAATTCCGCTCCGGCAACCGGCATTCGGCGCTGGACGGCTTGGCGCGTATATAAGAACAGGCTGCGTGGCGCGCAAGCATTCTGCGCAAGGCGTTCACCATTCATCGCGGTTGATCGGATTCGGGACCGGCAGGCCCGTATTTTCCGGCCGTGATCCAGCCGGCCCGGCCCCGGTCCATGAACCTTTCCGCCTCACCTCGCGACTGACGCTCAGGTGCCGCGTGGTGCGGCCCCGGAAAGGAAAGCCCCATGACCACAGATCCAGAGGCTCGATGGTCTCCGGGAACAGCAGGAACTCAGCGCGACAGTCGCCTTCGGGACCGGGTCGATGCGCTGGGCTTTCCGCTGGTTCCGTTGACCCTGCGCGGACGCCGGCGTATCATGACGGTGAGGAAAGCAGACAATTCGATCAGGGATGAACGTGCCGGAACGCCGCGCCTTGCCCTGATTTGCGCGCCGAGACCGGATGTTTCTCCCATGACCTGTGGGGGGAGATCCATGTCTTGCGACCATGGCGCGTCCGTGCGCTCTCGTGCCGGCCATTTGCGCCGCGCAATCCAGGCTGCCAGCGGATTATCGGCCTTGGCACTCGCCGCTGGGCTCTGGCTCGGCGGCTCGGCACAGGCCCAGGAAACCCAGATCATCTATCCCGGCTCGATGGCAGTGACCGGATTCTCTGGCACCATCATCCCCAATTTCGAGGAAGGCCTGCCGCCGGGCGTCGATCCGGTCGACGAGACCTTCATCGACACGGCGCGCGCAACCTTGCGCGTCTTCGACGTTTCAAGGCTGGGCGGGCCGGCGTCTGGCCAATTGGTCTTCACCCCGCCACCCTTCGAGGTCACGGCCGAGCAAATCGGCCAGGTGTTCGGCATCACTTATGACGACGGCGTGCGCGACGGCGTTCCCTCGGCCATTCCAAACCTCTATGCCGGCGCCACCTCGCTGCACGGCATCCGCGTCGTCACACCAGACGGCGACGCCGACGGCCGGCCGGAGCGGCAGCGCCGCGGCACGGCTGACGCGGTCTTCATGGACGGCCAGTTCGGCACCGAAAACGGCGGCGGCCCCGGAACGATCTGGAAGATCGATGGCATCACCGGCGCCGTCTCGAAATTCGCCGATATCGACGCCAATAGCGGTCCCGGCATCGGCGACGTCACTTTCGACAATATCCACCGCCAGTTCTTCGCCAGCGATCTCGACACCGGCCTTATCCACCGCATCGACGCCAATGGCGCGCTAGTCGACACGTTCGACCACGGCGTCGCCGGCCGCCCGGCGCACGGGCTGCCCCCAGTCGCCGACGACGGCTCGGTGATGGACATCCAGGGTGCTGCCTTCGACAGCGAGGACCCCGATAGCTGGGGCTACACACAGGACGAGCGCCGCGTCTGGTCGGTCGCCTATCGTGGCGGCCGGCTCTATTACTCGGTCGGGGAAAAGGCGGAGATCTGGTCGGTGGGCATTGCCGGCGACGGCAGCTTCGGCGACCCGCGCTGGGAGCTGACCGTCAAGGCCGACAAGGATTACGCGGTCACCGACATCGCCTTTGACAACAAGGGCTTCATGTATCTGGCTCAGCGCGGCCCGGTGGAAAACCGCTACGACTACAGCCAGTTCGCCGATTCCGGCAAGGGTGAGGTCATCCGCTACTGGCGCGAAAATCCGGACGATCCGGCAACGGAATCGGTCTGGGTGGAAGTGCCGCAGGAATATGCGGTCGGCTTCCCGCAAGACAACCGGCAGTCGGCCGGCGGCCTCGACCTGCAATATGGCTACGATTCCGAAGGCAATCTCGATACCGGCATCTGCACCGACACGCTGGTCGATACCGGCGACAAGTTGCGCGACAACCCGGCGCTCGCCGAACAGCTCGCAGCCGGGGGGCCGCTTGCCGTGCACGGCGTGCAGATCACGCCGACGGCGCTGGTCAGGCCGGCCAACGTGCCGCCTTTCGGCTCGTGGTTCGTCGATTTCGACACTTATTTCGAAGACCCGGAAGTGGAAGGCCATGTCGGCGACGTCGAGGTCTGGCGCCCCTGCGAAGGCCGTGCCGGCTATTACGAGCAGGTGCCGGGCGGCTATCTGCCACCGTTCTATCCGCCGGACTTCCCGCCCCCCGGCAATCTGCCTCCTTGCCTTGATGTCGAGGATGTCGAGTATTTCTGCACGCCCTCCGGCCTCGAGGCCGATCTCTATCTTCATGACCATACCGGCTTCGGCGGCGATTCGATCAAGGCTCTGTCCAGGACGCCTGGCGTCGGGGTGACTTCGCCCCTGTCGCATGCGCCCGGCGCGCCATTCACGATCGGTATCACCGGCCATTATCCTGGCGACAGGGTCGATGTCGGGCTCTGCTTCTACAGGCAGTCCGACCGCGACAAGGGTGGCTACTACCCTTGCTGCAAGATGACCTTGCCGCTCAGAACCCCAGCCGTCAGCTGCGAACCGTGAGAAGGGGAAGATGAGCAATCTTGCACAGTCCCCGCTTGCGACGAGCAGCCAATCAACCGGCAAACAATCATTCGTCATGGAGACCATCATGAAACCCCTGTCACTCGCCAGGCGCGGCGCGCGCTGGCTGATGGCGGCCGGTATCGCGGTCGCCATGCTGAGCCCGCTGCAAGGCTTCGCTGAAGACCTTGCTCCGGCCAAGGCCAAGCCTGCCGATGCAGGCACTGTCATTCCAGATCCCAAGCTCGATTTCGACAATCCTCGCATCGTCAACCCGGAGCCGGGCCGGATCGTGCCCTTCTTCACCAAGAAAGGCGGCCAGAGAGGCTGCGACTATGTCGTATACTCGCTGAGCTTTGGCTTGCGCGGCAATCCGCAGGGTTTTGCCGGCCCGGGCCTCGCGGCCATGCTGAAAAAGGTCAGGCTCGACTTCAGGGACCAACTCCCGCACGGCCTGCGGATTGTCGGCGTGCATGTGACCGGCGACGGCACCGACGCATCCGGCGGACCGCTGCCCGGCGCTGCGATCAGCAGCTCGGCTGGCCCGGACGATACGGCGACGGTGTCCGATTTCCGGATTTCCGCCAGCGACCTCGACGGCATCGGCGCTGCGAACGAGCGCGCCATCACCTTCCAGATCACCGCCAAGATCGACCATGCGGCGTTTCCGTCGCCGGCAATCGTCGATAACCAGGGGCTGATCAAGGTGAGCCGCGGCGACCGCGGTGCTGGCGTCGAAATTCCGTCGCAGGACCCGGGCAAGCCGGACGACGGCAACTATCTCACGGGTGCAAAGACGTCGGTCAAGATCGACGTCACCGAGTGCAACCCACCGCCTCCACCTCCTGGCAATCGTGAATGCTTCAAGGTGGAGCGAGGCACGGTCGATTGCGTGCCCGGCGGCGGCGCCTTCATCTACCATATGCCGGTCGGCCCAGAGATGGCTGGCAAATGGGTGCAGCTTTCGACGACGACACCCGGCATCACCATCATTCCCGACACCCAATTGGTGCCGGCCGGCGGCGGTGTGCTCAACTGGAAGATCGTCGGTGCTTCACCCGGCGACGTTATCCACATCATCGTCACCGGTATCGAAACCTATGCCGGCCCGAAGGAGGGCTGGGGCCTGTGCTGCACGCAGACCGTCGACATCGTCATCCCGCGTGACCAGAGGTGCCCGCCGAAGGACAAGGAACCGGATCTGAAAGTCGAAAAGCGTGCCGACGTGCAACGTTGCACGATGGCGGGCGGCTGCGACTTCACCATCAGGGTCACCAATGTCGGCGATGCGCCCTACCACGGCAAGATCGTGCTCGACGAAGTCACCCTGCCGGCCGGCTCCACCCTCGATTCAGGGCCGAACCCGCCTTGGGTCTGCGCGCCTGGAATCACCCCGATGATTTGCACTCATCCGGTGACCACGCTCAATCCGGGCGCCTCAGTCGACCTCAAGCTTGGCTTCAAGCCGGCCGCAGGCTGGCAAGGCAGCGTTTTGCGCAACTGCGCCACCTACAATTACGGCGTCAGCGGCAAGCCGCTTTTCGGCAGCCAGCAAAACGACCGCGGCTGTGCGTCGATCCCGGTCTGCCGCCGTGGCGATCGTGGCCGCGACTGCCGGCCACCGGTGGAGAAGAAGGTCGACCTGATCCTGAAGAAGCGCGCCCGCACCGAATTCTGTTCGGCCGATGGCGTCTGCACCTTCGTGATCGACATCATCAACAATGGCAGCGTCCTCTATAACGGGCCGCTGACGGTCGTCGATACCTATCCGGGCGGCGCGCCGGCATCCTCGACCTTCGGCCCGACTCCGCCATGGACGTGCGGACCGAACGGTTCCGGCAAGTTCCGCTGCGACAATCCCGGCATCGCGCTTATGCCGGGCGCCTCGACGCCGATCTTCGTCAGGGCGGTGATGCCGGCCAACTTCCGGCCCGATACCGTCGAGAACTGCGCCGAGGTGAAGGCCATTCCCGGTGAGAACGACATCACCAACAACAGGGCCTGCGCCAAGGAACGCATCCGTCATCCGAATGGCGGGCAGCCGGCCATGCGCATCACCAAGGTGTGCAATGGCTCGCTGGCCGGTGCTGCGGTCGTTTCCTGCCGCATTACCGTCATCAGCCTCGGCGCCACTGCCCCGACCGGTCCGGTGCGGGTCAACGATGCCGCGACGGTGATAGCCGGTGGAGCGCAGGTCCAGATCCAGACCGTCACCCCAGACGGTGCGGAATGGGCTTGCGGACCGGTTCCGGCCAATTCGCTGTCGTGCCGGATTCCCGGCGCCGTTATGACGCCTGGAACCAGCCGCCATTTCGACGTGACGGTTGCTGCGAACGGCGAATTCGAGAACTGCGCACGCGGCTCCTACGGCCCGGCTCCGGGAGACGATATCGTCTATCCGATCGGCCAGGCCTGCGCCAAGGGCGGCGGTGCCTCGACCATCCGGGTCGAGAAGACCGGCGACGCCGAGTGCAAGCCCGGCCAGCCCTGCTCGTTCGAGATCACCATCACGAACGATGGGACGAGCGCCTTCTCCGGTCCGGTTCGCATCGGCGATGCGATCGGCGTCGAAGGCCTCGGGCGGCTGGAAGGCGTTGCGATCACCTCGATCGATCCGCCCTTCGGCTGCTCGCCGGAGCCGGCAACCTTGCCTCTGTCCTGCATCGCCCAACTGACGCTCGGCGCCGGGGAAAGCCATGTGCACAATGTGACCGTGATCATTCCCGACGATGGCCGTCTGACCAATCTGCAGGGCACTGTCAACGGCCAGAACTGCGTCGGCGTGCTGTCTCCGAACACGTCGGTGCAAGGCGGTGGCGACGTGTTGTCTCGTGGTGCCGCCAATGTGCAGGGCGATCGCGGCAAGGCCTATGCCTGCCATCCCTTCATCATCACGCATGAGGTGAAGAAGGAATGCTCGCAAGGCTTTGTCATGAACGACGCCGGCAACTGCGTCTGCCCGCCAGGCACGACCTTCCGTAACGGCCAATGCTCATCCGGCGGCGGCACGGTCATCGTGCCGAAGCCAAAACCTTGCGTTCTCCTCAAAGGCCAGATCCGTACCGAGGACGGACGCTGCGTCTGCCCGCGCGGGACCGAGCTGGAGAACGGCGCTTGCGTGGGCAACAAGCCGCAGCCCGAGCAATGCACCATTCGTGGTCAGATCCACAACGCCAACGGCGAGTGCGTCTGCCCGCGGGGCACGGAAGTCAGGGGTAATGTCTGCCGGCCAATCCAGCCAAAGCCCGAGGAGTGTACCATTCGTGGCCAGAGCCACAACGCCGCTGGCGATTGCGTCTGCCCGAGAGGTACGGAAGTCAGGGGCAATGCCTGCCGGCCAATCCAGCCAAAGCCCGAACAGTGCACCATTCGGGGCCAGATCCATAACGCCGCTGGCGATTGCATCTGCCCGAGGGGTACGGAAGTCAGGGGCAATGCCTGCCGGCCAATTCGGCCGCAGCCCAAGCAGTGCACGATCCGTGGTCAGATCCACGACGCCAACGGCGATTGCGTCTGCCCCCGGGGCACGGAAGCGCAAGGCAATGCCTGCAGGCGCAAGAAGCCTGTTGTGGTGGAGTGCCCGATACCTGGCCAGATCTACAACAAGCGCGGCGCCTGCGTCTGTCCGCGTGGGACAGAGCTGCGCGACGGCGCCTGCCGCAACCCACGGCTGGAATGTGCACCGGGCGCGCGGCCGATCAATGGCCAGTGCCAGCCGATCATCAAGCGGCGCTGCCCTGTCGGAACGGTCGGACGATATCCGGACTGCGTCCCGGTCCGCAGGAAATCGACGCTTGAGCCGAACCTGCTGCTGAATCCGAATGTTCCTCAGCAGGTCGTGCCAAGGCGCAAGCCGCAGCCGGAGCAATAGGATACGGCGCGGGAAATCCAGAACTTCAAACAGTGACCGTCCTCGTCACCCAATACCCCGCCGGAGCGATCCGGCGGGGTTTTTCTTCAGCGGGCAGATGAGAAGGCAGCGCAAACCTGAAGCCGCTGCATCGGCTGAAGGACAAACCGGCTTCCACTTTCCGGACTCATGGTCTAGGCAGTCGATACAGACAGAGGGTCCGCAAACCGGGGCGTACGGGAAGGCCGCATCATGAGCAAAAAAACCCTGATCGCGCCATCGGTGCTGGCGTCGGATTTCTCGAAGCTCGGCGATGAGGTCGAGGCGGTGGTGGCGGCCGGCGCCGACTGGATCCATCTCGACGTCATGGACGGGCATTTCGTCCCTAACATCACCTTTGGCCCGCCGGTGATCAAGGCGATCCGCAACCGCACCAAGGCGTTTTTCGACTGCCATCTGATGATCGCGCCGGCCGATCCGTATCTGGAGGCCTTCGCCGAAGCCGGCTGCGACGGCGTCACGGTGCACGCCGAAGCCGGGCCGCATCTCGACCGCTCGCTGCAGACGATCAAAAACCTTGGCAAGAAGGCCGGCGTGTCGCTCAACCCGGCGACACCGGAAACGATGATAGAATACGTGCTCGACCGGCTTGATCTGGTCCTGATCATGACCGTCAATCCGGGGTTCGGCGGCCAGGCTTTCATTCCAGCGATCGTCGACAAGGTGAAGCGGGTGAAGGCGCTGATCGGCAACCGGCCGATCCGGATCGAGATCGACGGCGGCATTTCGCCTGAAACTGCGCCCTTGGTCACCGCGGCCGGCGCCAGCGTGCTGGTAGCCGGCGCGGCCATCTTCAAGGGCGGCAGCGTCGAGGCCTACCGGGCAAACATCGAGGCAATCAGGGCGGCGGCGGACAAGGCCGGCTGACCGCCGCCGTCCGGCCGGAAACAGCCGCTCGGGGGGACTTATGAGCAACCATCTGTTCGATGCTTTCCGTGCCCGGATGCCCGCGCCCGAACGCCTTTTGATGGAGACAGAGGATGGGCGCTCGATCAGCTATGGCGAGACGCTGGCGCGCTCCGCTCAACTGGCGCATGCGCTGTCGCAGCTGGGCGTCGAAGCCGGCGACCGCGTCGCCGTTCAGGTCGAGAAGAGCCCGGAGGCCATTTTCCTTTATCTCGCCTGCCTGCGTGCCGGCGCGATCTTCCTGCCGCTCAATACCGCCTATACGCTGACCGAGCTCGACTATTTCTTCAGGGATGCCGAGCCGCGACTGGTCGTCTGCGACCCGGCGCGAGCGGGCGAGATCGGCGCTTTGGCGCAGACCTCGGGCGCTGCGGTCGCGACACTCGGCAGCAAGGGCGAGGGTTCGTTGACTGATCGAGCCTCTGAGGCGGCCGTGGACTTCCACGATGTGGCGCGCGGACCGGACGACCTTGCCGCGATCCTCTACACGTCCGGCACCACCGGCCGTTCGAAAGGCGCCATGCTCAGCCACGAAAACCTCGCCTCGAATGCGCGGGTGCTGGTCGACCTCTGGCGCTTCACTGCCGCAGACGTGCTGATTCACGCGCTGCCGGTTTTCCACACGCATGGCCTTTTCGTCGCCACCAATGTCGTCCTGATGGCCGGCGCCTCGATGCTGTTCGAAACCAAATTCGACCCGACCCGCATCGTCTCGCTACTGCCGCGCGCCACCGCGCTGATGGGCGTGCCGACCTTCTACGTCCGCCTGCTGCAGCAGGACGGTTTGAACCGGCAAGCGGCGAAAAACATCCGGGTGTTCATTTCCGGCTCGGCACCGCTTTTGGCCGAGACGCACAGAGCGTGGCGCGAGCGCACCGGCCACGCCATCCTCGAGCGCTACGGCATGACCGAGACCAACATGAACACGTCGAACCCGTACGAGGGCGAGCGGCGTGCCGGCACGGTCGGCTTCCCTTTGCCCGGCGTCTGCCTGCGCATCTCCGATCCCGATGGCGGCGAAACACTTGCCCGGGGCGAGGTCGGCATGATCGAGGTCAAGGGCCCGAACGTCTTTTGCGGCTACTGGCGCATGCCGGAAAAGACCAGGGCGGAATTCCGCGACGACGGCTCCTTCATCACCGGCGATCTCGGGCTGATCGATGCCGACGGCTATGTCCACATCGTCGGCCGCGGCAAGGACCTGATCATTTCCGGCGGCTACAATATCTATCCAAAGGAAGTGGAGAGCGAGATCGACGCTCTTGCCGGTGTTGCCGAAAGCGCTGTCATCGGCGTTGTCCATCCGGATTTCGGCGAGGGTGTCACGGCGATCGTGGTGAGGGCGCCGGGCTCGACGATCAGCGCCGCCGCGATCATCGAGGCCATCGCTGGGCACCTCGCCAGGTACAAGCATCCGAAACAGGTGATCTTCGTCGACGAACTGCCGCGCAACACGATGGGCAAGGTGCAGAAGAACCTGCTGCGCGAAGCCTACAAAGACCTCTATACGTCCAAAGCCGGCTAACCCTAACAAGCAGGGCTGGCTGCAAAAACCCTGGCGCCGTCGATCCAGACGCTTTTCATGTCCAGATCGTCCGACAACGAAACGATGTTGGCGGCGGTTCCCTTGGCGAAGCGCCCGAGCCGGTGCGACTGGCCGATCGCCTGCGCCGGATAGAGCGAGGCCATGCGCAAGGCTTCGTCGAGGTCGAGACCGACCACGCGATGCACGAAGCGCACCGCGGAAATCATGTCGAGATCCGCGCCCGCCAGCGTGCCGTCGGCAAGTGTCAGCCTGCCATCCTTGCGGTGGATGGTGCGACCGTTCAGCGTGAACGAGGTCATGTCGGTGCCGATCGTCGCCATGGCGTCGGTGACGAGCAGGATCTTGCCCGGCCCCTGCTTGGCGCGCAAGGCGATGGCCATGGTGGCCGGATCGACATGGATACCGTCGGCGATGATGCCGGCATAGAATGTGCCGGTATCGATTGCCGCGCCCGCCAGCCCCGGCTCGCGATTGCCGATCTGGCTCATCGCGTTGAAAAGATGGGTGACCACCGTTGCGCCGGCCTCGGAAAAGGTGCGGGCCGTGGCATAGTCGGTATCGGAATGGCCGATGCTGACGATGACGCCGGCATTGCTGAGCGCCGATACCTGGTCGGGCTCGACGGATTCGGGCGCCACCGTAGTCAGCAGCACCGGCAGGTTTTTCCGCGTCGCGATCAGCATCGCCTGGTCGGGATCTAGCATCGGCCGGATCAAGGCCGGGTCATGTGCGCCCTTGCGGGCGATCGACAGATGCGGGCCTTCGAGATGCAGGCCTAGGAAGCCCGGCACCTTCCGTTGTGCGGCCTCTGCTCCGGCGGCAACCGCCGCGGCGGTGATCTCGGACGTGTCGGTGATCAGCGTCGGCAATAGCGCCGTCGTGCCGAAGGGCGCGTGCGCCCGGCAGATGGTCTCGATCGAGGGGACGTCGGGATGGTCGTTGAGCATGACGCCGCCACCGCCATTGACCTGCAAATCCACGAAACCCGGAACCAGCATACCGCCGCCGGTCTCGATAGGCGCAACACCGGATGGGACGGCGCCGGCGGCAACGATGGCCTCGACGAGGCCGTCGCGCACGACAAGCGCCGCATTGTCGTGCCAGTCATCGCCATCGAATATCCGGGCGCCGGTCAGCGCAAAGCGATCGCTCATAGCGTTTCCGTCACCTTGCGCAGATTGGGCGGCGTGTCTGGGTCGAGGCCGCGATGGCGGGCAAAAGCCTCGACGAAACCATAGAACGACACGATCGGTGTCAGCGGGTCGGTCAGCGGATGACCGGTGGCGACATGCGGCAGAGGCTGCGCCTTCTTTGCCTTGTCCGAAGTCACAAAGACAGCGGCGCCCTTGCCGGCCAGGCTGTCGGCGGCCTCGGCGACGGATGGTTCGGACGCATCGCGGGCAGCCAGCGCCAGCACTGGGAAGCCGGGACCGACTAGCGCCAGCGGGCCGTGCATGACTTCGGCGGCACTATAGGCTTCCGCATGCATGGCGCAGGTTTCCTTGAATTTCAGCGCCGCCTCGTTGGCGATCGCCGCCGACGGGCCCCGGCCAAGGATGAACAGCGAGTTCGGCGTCTCGAGTGCCCCGGCCAGCGCCATCCAGTCGCAAGCGATCGCCTTCCGAAAATGCTCCGGCAAGCGGGCAAGTGCTGCCAGAAGTTTGTCGTCGCCGGTGCAATGCGCCATCAGAGCGAGCCCTGCGACCGCCGAATTGACGAAGGTCTTCGTCGCTGCGACGCTGCGCTCCGGTCCGGCAAGGATGTCGATCGCGTAGTCCGAAGCCCGCGCGAGCGGCGAATCGGCGGTGTTGGTGATGGCGACGGTCAGCGAACCGCCGGCCCGCGCCGCTCGCGCCATCGCAACGATGTCCGGGCTCTTGCCCGACTGCGAGATCGCCAGGCAGGCCGAGCCGCCCAGCTTCAGCTTGGCGCCATAGATCGAGGCGATCGACGGGCCGACCGATGCGACCGCCAGCCCGGCGGTCAGCTCCACGGCATATTTCATGAAGGTCGCGGCATGGTCGGACGAGCCGCGCGCCACTGTGACGATGAAATTCGGATCGCGCTCGCGAATGCCGCGCCCGGCTTCCGTCAGCACCGCGGCCGAGCCGTCGAGCAGGCGGGCGGTGGCCTCGGGGATCTCCTCGATCTCGCGCCGCATATGGGTCATTGTTGCGGTCATGGCCTGCCCTCTTCGCCCGGCCCGCTCAGCCGGAGTTCGGCGACAAAATCATAAGCGTCGCCCCTGTAGATGGAGCGGGTGAACTCGATCACCTTGCCGCTCGCCAGATAGGAGATACGCTCGATGTGCAGGCCGGCAATGCCCGGCGGCACTTCCAGCAGATGCGCGTCGCCATCGCCGAGATTGGTGGCGGAAATGCGCTGCACCGCCCGCACCGGCCTGTTGCCGGTCTTTTCCAGCGCCGCGTAGAGCGACGAACCGATCGCCGCCGGATCGGGCAGCACGCTTGTCGATAGTGAGGCGCGCTCGATCGCCAGCGGCGTGTCGTTGGCAATGCGCAGGCGCGCGACGCGCGCCACCAATTCGTTCGACGCCAGGCCGAGCACCATCATCTCGTCGGGCGATGGCGGATAGAGGCCGCGGTCGAGCCAGGCCGAACGCACCGCCATGCCGCGCCGTGCCATGTCCTCGGTAAACGAGGTCAGCATCGACAGGGACTGCTCGACGCGCTCCATGCGCGGCGAAACGAAGGTGCCGGAACCATGACGCTGGACGAGGATGCCGCCCTTGACCAGGTCCTGCACCGCCTTGCGCACGGTGACGCGCGAAATATCGGCCTTGCTGGCGATGTCGCGCTCGGAAGGCAGCGCATCGCCCGGTCCGATCAGCCCGCGTTTGACGGCGTCCTCGATGCTTTTCCTCAGCTGCAGATAGAGTGGCGCGCCACTCTGCGACGATTGTCTCAGCGCCGCGAAAATCTGGTCGGCGGCGTCGCTCATCGCGCCGCCTCCGCCGCCTTCGTAAAAATCCGAACCGCCATCTGAACCGCGCCGCCCAGCGCGTCGTCGAGCGGCGGCTTCAGCAGCGCCCGGTAGCGCGCCGACAGGCGCGGCGCGTAAAGCGGCGCCAGGCCGCCGAGCAGGCAAAGCGGATCGTCGCCACCAAGGTCGAGCACGCCAAGTGCTGCCTCGACATCGGCCACCGCCTTGTCGAGGATCCAGATAGCGACGACGTCGCCTTTTTCGGCATGTTCGAACACCTTGGGTGCGAAGCCGCCGAAATCGCCGGGCTTGGCATTGGTGGTGAATTCGACCACATCCTCGGGATTGTTGCGGAAGATGGCGAGCATGGCCTGCGTCAGTGGCGATCCTTCGCGGATGCCGTCATAGGCGAGCAGCGTCTGCTCGAGCAGGTCGCGGCCGATGCGGGCGCCGCTGCCCTGGTCGCCGACCTGGAACCCCCAGCCGCCGATGGCACGCGATCGGCCGTTCTTGCGCGCCATATAGGCGGTGCCGGTGCCGAGTATGGCCATGGCGCCGTCACCAGAGCCGACCGCGCCTTCCAGCGCGATCTCGGCGTCGGTCTCGACACGGCTGATGCGGAACGGCAAGATCGCTTCGAGCTGCTGCCTGTAGGTGCCGACATTGGCGCCGGCTAGGCCGAGAATGGCCGGAGTTTGCGGGATCAGTCCGGGATCTCTGCCCGCGGCGACAAAGGCCTGCTGCGCCGCGTCGACGATGTTGGCCCTGGCGCCGGTGAGATCGGTTCGGATGTTGGCGGCGCCGCTTTTGGCGCGGCCGAGGACGCTGCCATCGGCCGTCGCAAGGGCCGCCCTGCAGCTGGTGCCGCCGCCATCGATGCCGAGCACGAATTTCACGCGATTTCTCCTCCAGACGGATAATACCAATAAAATACCAATAGCCAAGGATTAATTTCCGTTTCAAACAAGTTAAGGCGTAGTTTGTTGGAAAATCAGCTGATTTCGTCCGCAAGCCTGCGCCACCGCAAGGATTTGATTAATGCGTGTGGACAAGTGGTATTTTTTTGGTATGGTTTTCTCGATTGGAGGAAAGCGGATGGCCGAAACGCGCACCGAAGCGCTTCACCACAATGCCGAGGGACTGGATATCCAGGCCCCGGAAGCCGTCCTTTCCTCTTTGGCCAACGCGCAGATCGAGGCCGCCAAGGCCGTTCACGGCGCCATTCCTGCCATTGCCGCGGCAGCCGAAATCATCGCAAGCAGACTGAAAAGCGGCGGCAAGCTCGCCTATGCGGCCGCCGGCAGCTCGGGCCTGATGGCATTGGCCGATGCGCTGGAGCTGCCGGGCACTTTCGGCATCCAGCGCGACCGTATCGCCATCCTGATCGCTGGCGGCGACGAAGCTTTCAAGACACTGGCCGGCGGGCCGGAGGATGACACTGACGAAGCTTCGGCAGCGGTCGCCGCCGCCGGCGTTGGCAAGGGCGACTGCCTGATCGCCGTCTCGGCCAGCGGCTCGACGCCTTATGCTGTCAGGGCGATCGAGGATGCCAGGCGCCGCGGCGCGGCGACCATTGCTGTCGCCAACAACGGGGATGCGCTGCTGCTGCGGCTGGCCGACATCGCCATCCTGCTCGAAACGCCGCCCGAGCTGATTGCCGGCTCGACGCGCATGGGCGCCGGCACCGCCCAGAAGATCGCACTCAACATGCTGTCGACGCTGGCAGCCATCCATCTCGGCCATGTCCATGATGGCTACATGGTCAACCTCACGGCCGACAACATCAAGCTGCGCGACCGCGCCGCACGCATCGTTGCCGCCGTCAGCGGGCGCGACAAGGACGAGGCGGCGCGCCTGCTCGATAAGAGCGGCGGCGTCGTCAAGACCGCTATTCTGCTCGCCGCCGGCGCCGCCAGCGCCGATGCGGCCGAGAAGATACTGGAAGGGACCGGCCACAAGCTGCGGCCAGCCCTTTCCGCGATCGAGGGGAGCAAGGGGCGCAATGCCTCCGTTCTCATCAAAACCGAACCTGAAAAAGGTCAACAGGGAGACTGAGCATGACAACGAAGCTACTGACGGCACTTCTTCTCGGCACCAGCATTCTCGGCACCGCCGGGGTGGCTTATGCCGACGACGTAACGCTCAACATCGAAAGCTGGCGCGGCGACGACCTTGCCATCTGGAAGGACAAGCTGATCCCGGCTTTCGAGGCCAAGAACCCCGGCATCAAGGTGGTGTTCGCACCGTCGGCGCCGACCGAATATGACGCCGCCCTCGGCGCCAAGCTCGCCGCCGGCTCGGCCGGCGACCTGATCACCTGCCGCCCGTTCGACAAATCGCTGGAACTCTTCAAGAAGGGCAATCTCGCCGATATCTCGACGCTGCCCGGCATGGAGAACTTCTCCGATGTTGCCAAGGCCGCCTGGCAGACCGACGACGGCAAGTCGAGCTTCTGCGTGCCGATGGCCTCGGTCATCCATGGCTTCATCTACAACAAGGACGCCTTCGACAAGCTCGGCATCAAGGTGCCGACGACCAATGAGGAGTTCTACGCTGCGCTCGACAAGATCAAGGCCGACGGCACCTACATCCCGATGGCGATGGGCACCAAGGATCTCTGGGAAGCCGCGACCATGGGCTACCAGAACATCGGCCCGAATTACTGGAAGGGCGAGGAAGGCCGCCTGGCGCTGATCAAGGGCGAGCAGAAGCTGACCGATCCGCAGTGGGTCGAGCCCTACAAGGAACTGGCCAAGTGGAAGGACTATCTCGGCGACGGCTTCGAGGCGCAGACCTATCCGGACAGCCAGAACCTGTTCACGCTCGGCCGCGCCGCCATCTACCCGGCCGGCTCGTGGGAAATTGGCCTGTTCAACACGCAGGCGCAATTCAAGATGGGCGCCTTCCCGCCGCCGGTGCAGAAGGCCGGCGACACCTGCTACATCTCCGACCACACCGATATCGGCATGGGCCTCAATGCGGCCTCGAAGAACGCGGATGCGGCCAAGACCTTCCTGTCCTGGGTGGCCTCGCCGGATTTCGCTACCATCTACGCCAACGCGCTGCCCGGCTTCTTCAGCCTGAACAACACGCCGGTGAAGATGGAAGACCCGCTGGCCCAGGAATTCGTCTCTTGGCGCGGCAAGTGCAAGTCGACGATCCGCTCGACCTACCAGATCCTGTCGCGCGGCACGCCGAACCTCGAAAACGAGACGTGGGTTGAATCGGCCAACGTCATCAACGGCACCGACACGCCGGAAGCTGCCGCCAAGAAGCTGCAGGACGGCCTCGACAGCTGGTACAAGCCGGCGAAGTAAGGCGCGGCGAAGCGATATCTCCCCCCTCGAAGGGGAGATGTCGCCAAAGGCGACAGAGGAGGTCGGTCGAGGCAGGCGGCAGCTTGATCGTTGCTGGAAAGCGCGGTCGAACGACGATGGCGCGCTGCCTCGGCCGACCCCACCCGCCTCGCTTCGCGAGGCACCCTCCCCTCGAGGGGAGGGAGGCGCCGTGGCTTTTGACGGCAATAGCAAGACCTGATCGGCGGGGACCGAACGCATGGCCGCAGCACCGAAAAGACCGTTCCGCTGGCATATCGGCGTTTTCCTGGCACCGGCGTTGCTGGTCTACACGGCGATCATGATCTTGCCGCTGGCCGGCACGCTGCAGCTGTCGCTGTTCCGCAACATCAACCAGTCGCAGGTGTTCGTCGGACTGGAAAATTTCCGCATGCTGTTCGGTGATCCCAACTGGTCGGTCAATTTCTGGAACGCGCTGCGGAACAATGTCTGGTTCTTCATCATCCACATGCTGGTGCAGAACCCGATCGGCGTCCTTTTGGCAGCACTTCTGTCCAGCCCCCGATTGCGGTTTTCCGCCTTCTACCGCACGGCAATCTTCGTGCCGACGATCCTGTCCTTCGTCATCGTCGGCTTCGCCTGGAAGCTGATACTGTCGCCGCTATGGGGCGTGGCGCCGCATATGATGGACCTTGTCGGCCTGAAAAGCCTGTTCACGCCCTGGCTCGGCAAGGCGCAATATGCACTGACCGCGCTCAGCCTGATCTCAGTGTGGCAGTTCGTCGGCATCCCGATGATGCTGATCTATGCGGCACTGCTGTCCATCCCCGAAGAGGTGATCGAGGCCGCCGAATGCGACGGCATCACCGGCATGGCGCAATTCTGGAAGATCAAGCTGCCGCTCATCCTGCCGTCGATCGGCATTATCTCGATCCTGACCTTTGTCGGCAATTTCAACGCTTTCGACCTGATCTACACGGCGCAAGGCGCCTTGGCCGGGCCGAACTATTCGACCGATATCCTCGGCACCTTCCTCTACCGCGCCTTCTTCGGTTTCCAGCTGCAGGTCGGCGACCCCAATATGGGCGCGGCGATCGCCACGATGATGTTCCTGATCATCCTCGGCGGCGTCTGCGTCTACCTATTCCTCGTGCAGACGCGCTTGCGTCGCTACCAGTTTTAGGGGAGCGTGACCATGAGCACCGCAACCCGTTCGCTGCCCCGCACCATCGGCGCGCATGCGATCCTTCTGACCTACACCGCGATCGCGCTGTTTCCGGTGATCCTCGTGATCATGAATTCGTTCAAATCACGTGCCGGTATCTTCGGCGCGCCGCTGACGCCGCCGACGCCAGGGACCTTCGACTTGATCGGCTACACCACGGTGATCGGCCAGGGCGACTTCATCCACTATTTCCAGAATAGCCTTGTCGTCACCGTCGCCTCGCTGTTCTTCGTGCTTCTGTTCGGCGCCATGGCGGCTTTCGCGCTGTCGGAATACCGCTTCCGCGGCAATTCGCTGATGGGGCTTTACCTGGCGCTCGGCATCATGATCCCGATCCGCCTCGGCACCGTCGCCATCCTGCAGCTGATGGTGGCGAGCGGGCTGGTCAACACGCTGACGGCGCTGATCCTGGTCTACACGGCGCAAGGCCTGCCGCTCGCCGTCTTCATCCTGTCGGAATTCATGAAGCAAGTCTCCGACGATCTGAAGAATGCCGGCAGGATCGACGGCCTGTCCGAATACACCATCTTCTTCCGGCTGGTGCTGCCGCTTGTGCGGCCATCGATGGCGACGGTCGCGGTCTTCACCATGATCCCGATCTGGAACGACCTGTGGTTCCCGCTGATCCTGGCGCCGTCGGAGGAGACCAAGACGGTGACGCTCGGCGCGCAGCTGTTCCTCGGCCAGTTTGTCACCAACTGGAACGCCATTCTGGCCGCACTGTCGCTGGCGATCATGCCGGTGCTGATCCTCTACGTCATCTTCTCGCGGCAGCTGATCCGCGGCATCACTTCGGGAGCGGTCAAGTGAGTTCGCAAACACCCCTTCGCGTCGTCGTCGCCGGGCTCGGCAATATGGGGCGCAGCCATGCGCTGGCCTATCACACCAACCCGGGCTTCCAGATTACCGCACTGGTCAACCGCTCGGATGTGCCGCTGCCGGAAGGGCTTTCGAGCTATGGCATCCGGCGTTCATTCGACGAGGCGCTGCGTGACGAACGGCCTGACGTCGCCTGCATCGCCACCTATTCCGACAGCCATGCCGATTATGCGGTCAAGGCATTCGAGGCTGGCTGCCACGTCTTTGTCGAAAAGCCGCTGGCAACGACGGTCGCGGACGCAGAACGCGTCGTAGCCGCGGCCAAGGCCAACGGCAAGAAACTGGTGATCGGCTACATCCTGCGCCACCACCCGTCCTGGATCAGGCTGATCGCCGAGGCGCGGAAGCTCGGCGGCCCTTACGTATTCCGCATGAATCTCAACCAGCAATCCTCCGGACACAGCTGGGAGACGCACAAGCAGCTGATGCAAACGACGTCGCCGATCGTCGACTGCGGCGTGCATTATCTCGACGTGATGCTGCAGATCACCGACGCCAGGCCGGTCGAGGTGCGCGGTATGGGGCTGCGGCTGAGCGACGAGATTGCGCCCACGATGTACAATTACGGCCACCTGCAGGTGCTGTTCGACGACGGTTCGGTCGGCTGGTACGAGGCCGGCTGGGGGCCGATGATTTCGGAGACGGCTTTCTTCGTCAAAGACGTGATCTCGCCCAACGGCTGCGTGTCGATCGTCATGAAGGAGGGCGTCAGGTCCGACGACATCGACACCCACACCAAGACCTCGACCATCCGCCTGCACAGTGCTGCAACCGGCGCGGATGGCAAGTTCGCCAAGCCGGACGAGATGCTGTCGATGGAAGGCGAGCCCGGCCATCAGGACCTCTGCGACCTCGAACAGGCGTTTGTGCTGAAGGCGATCCGCGAGGATCTCGATCTTGGCCGCCACATGGACGACGCGGTGAAGTCGCTCGCCGTCTGCCTTGCCGCCGACGAGAGCGTGCGCAGCGGCCTCGCCGTGAAACTCTAGAACAGGGACTAAGCCGTGGGCTCGCTGAACATCGAGAACGTGAAAAAGGCCTTTGGGCCGGTCGAGGTGCTGAAGGGCATCAACCTCGAGGTGACGGATGGCGAGTTCGTCGTCTTCGTCGGCCCCTCCGGCTGCGGAAAGTCGACGCTGCTCAGGGTCATTGCCGGGCTGGAGGACTCGACCTCGGGCCGCGTGGTGATCGACGGGGCGGACGTTTCCGCAACGCCGCCGGCCAAGCGCGGCATCGCCATGGTGTTCCAGACCTACGCGCTCTACCCGCATCTGACGGTGAAGAACAATATGGGCCTCGGCCTCAAGCAGGCGGGCACGCCGGCGGCCGAGATCGACCGCCGCATCGGCATCGCCTCGTCGATGCTGTCGCTGGAGCCCTACCTCGAAAGGCGCCCGGCCGAATTGTCCGGCGGCCAGCGTCAACGCGTCGCCATCGGCCGCGCCGTGGTGCGCGAACCCAAGCTTTTTCTGTTCGACGAGCCGCTGTCCAACCTCGATGCCGCACTGCGCGTCAACACCAGGCTGGAGATCGCGCAGCTGCACCGCCGGCTGAAGGCGACGATGATCTATGTCACCCACGACCAGGTCGAGGCGATGACGCTGGCCGACAAGATTGTGGTCCTCAACGCGGGAAAGATCGAGCAGATCGGCGGCCCGATGGAGCTCTACAATTCGCCGGCTAACGAATTCGTCGCCGGCTTCATCGGCTCACCGAAGATGAATTTCGTCGACGGCGCCAGGCTTGGCGAAACGGCAAAGACCATCGGCGTCCGGCCCGAACATTTGACCGTCGATCCCAAATCCGGCGCCTGGAAAGGCACGGTCGTGCATGCCGAACATCTTGGCGCCGACACCAACCTCTATCTCGACTGCGAGAAGGCCGGCTTGATCACCGTGCGCATTTTTGGCGTCTACAATGCCGAACCCGGCACCACGCTCTATGCGACGCCGGATCCGGTAAAGACCTATCGGTTTGGAGCGGATGGCAAGGTGATGAAGTAGCGCCCCTCTTCCTTCTCCCCTTGCGGGAGAAGGTGGCCGAGCGAAGCTCGGTCAGATGAGAGGTGCTAGACGGAATGAGGCGTTGGAGTTCCTTCCAACACCCCTCAACCGTCTCGGCGCTGCGCGCCGATCCACCTTCTCCCACAAGGAGGCCTTTGCACAGAATCGGATTGGTGATTCTGTGGCATGGTCGCTACGGGAGATTCGCGGATGGTTGATCGTGTGCTTGGTCAATTGAGCTTGGCGGACGGCCTTGCGGTGTCGGATGAGAC
>NZ_JAMYOG010000021.1:0-83866 GCF_040319725.1 Mesorhizobium sp. M0894
GCGCAATCATTCCCGCCAACATCAACCATCCCGAGAGCGAGCCGATGATCATCGGTCGCAATTTCCTGGTCAAGATCAACGCCAATATCGGCAATTCAGCGGTCACCTCCTCGATGGCCGAGGAAGTGGAAAAGATGGTGTGGGCGATCCGCTGGGGCGCCGACACGGTGATGGACCTGTCGACCGGCCGCAACATCCACAACATCCGCGACTGGATCGTCCGCAACGCGCCGGTGCCGATCGGCACGGTGCCGCTCTATCAGGCGCTGGAGAAGGTGGGCGGCATCGCCGAGGATCTGAGCTGGGAGCTCTATCGAGACACGCTGATCGAACAGGCCGAACAAGGCGTCGACTATTTCACCATCCACGCCGGCGTGCGGCTCCACTATATTCCGATGACTGTTGACCGGGTCACGGGCATCGTCTCGCGCGGTGGCTCGATCATGGCCAAATGGTGCCTGCACCATCACAGGGAGAGCTTTCTTTACGAGCATTTCGCAGAGATATGCGACATCTGCCGGGCCTATGACGTGTCCTTCTCGCTCGGTGACGGGCTTCGTCCGGGCTCCATCGCCGATGCCAATGATGCGGCGCAATTCGCCGAACTGGAAACGCTGGGCGAGCTGACGCAGATCGCCTGGGCCAAGGATTGCCAGGTGATGATCGAGGGGCCCGGCCACGTGCCGATGCACAAGATCAAACAGAACATGGACAAGCAGCTCGCTGTCTGCGGCGAGGCGCCGTTCTATACGCTTGGACCGCTGACCACCGACATTGCGCCGGGCTACGACCACATCACCTCAGGCATCGGCGCCGCCATGATCGGCTGGTTCGGCACGGCCATGCTCTGCTACGTCACGCCGAAGGAGCATCTCGGCCTTCCCGATCGCAACGACGTCAAGACCGGCGTGATCACCTACAAGATCGCGGCGCATGCGGCCGACCTGGCGAAGGGCCATCCGGCAGCGAAAGCCAGAGATGATGCCCTTTCCCGCGCGCGCTTCGAGTTTCGCTGGGAAGACCAGTTCAACCTGTCGCTCGATCCCGAAACCGCGCGGTCCTTCCACGACCAGACCTTGCCCAAGGAAGCGCATAAGGTGGCGCATTTCTGCTCGATGTGCGGGCCGAAATTCTGCTCCATGCGTATCTCCCACGACATCCGCGCCGAGGCACAGAAAGAAGGCATGGCGGCGATGGCGGCGAAATACCGTGAAGGCGGCGATCTCTACATGCCAGCTGACGAGACCGGCGCACCGCTCGTGCCGGAGGCGCACGAGCGACCATGAGGATGCTGGTAAAAGGGGCCGGCGTCGCCGGCCTCACCGCGGCCTTCGAACTCGCCGTCCGCGGCGCGACGGTCACAGTCGCCGAGACAAGACATGCCCTCGGCGGCAATGCGTCGTGGTTCGCCGGCGGCATGCTGGCGCCATGGTGCGAGTGTGAAAGCGCGGAGCAGCCGGTGCTGGATCTCGGACGTGACGCCGCCGACTGGTGGGATGCGGTACTGCCGGGTCAGGTGACACGGGCCGGAACACTGGTCGTGGCCGCGCCGCGTGATGCCGGTGAGCTTGACCGGTTCGCCCGTCGCACGTCAGGGCATCGGCGTGTCGATGAAGACGAAATTGCGCTCCTGGAACCCGACCTCGTCGGCCGCTTCCGGCGCGGATTGCTCTTCCCCGATGAGGCTCATCTCGACCCGCGTCAGGCGATGGCAGCACTTCATGACAAGCTTGCAGCCATGGGTGTCGAATTCCGCTTCGGCGCCGATGCCCGGCACATTTCCGGCTTCGATCGTCAGATCGATTGCACGGGGATGGCGGCAGAAGACGACGGGCTGCGCGGCGTTCGCGGCGAGATGCTGATCCTGCGCACGCCGGACATTTCGCTGTCACGCCCGGTCCGGCTGCTTCATCCGCGCTTTCCGCTCTACGTGGTACCGCGTACCGATCACCGTTTCATGATCGGTGCGACGATGATTGAAAGCCGGTCCGACGGACCGGTCACGGCGCGCTCCATGATGGAGCTTCTGGGTACCGCCTATGCCCTCCATCCGGCCTTTGGCGAGGCCGAGATCGTTGAAACCGGTGTCGGCGTCCGTCCAGCCTTTCCCGACAATCTGCCGCGCGTCGAAATGAGCGGAGACACCGTCGCGATCAACGGGCTCTATCGCCATGGCTTTCTTCTCGCCCCCGCCATGGCGCGCCTGGCGGGCGAAATTGTCTTCAATCACGACAAACCCGTGGAGCTTGCTCATGAAACTGATGGTCAACGGCAAAGTGCATGAGGTTGCCGCCACCACGCTGGCCGAGCTGCTTGCCGCGCTTGACTATGAGGGCGATTGGCTCGCGACCGCCGTCAACAACGACCTCGTGCACAAAGCCAGCCGGGCGGAATTCCAATTGAACGACGGCGACGGGATCGAAATCCTCTCGCCCATGCAGGGAGGCTAGCATGTTCGATCTTCTCGGGACGACGCTTCCCTCCCGCCTGCTTCTCGGCACGGCTCAATATCCTTCGCCGGCCATCCTTGCCGATGCAGTCAGGGCATCGGGCACCTCGGTGGTGACCGTCTCGTTGCGCCGTGAAATGGCAGGCGGCAGGGCTGGCGAAAAATTCTGGTCGTTGATCCGCTCGCTTGGTGTCAGAATCCTGCCCAACACTGCTGGCTGTCACTCCGTCAAGGAAGCGGTCACGACCGCACAAATGGCGCGCGAAGTCTTCGGCACCAACTGGATCAAGCTCGAAGTGATCGGCAATCACGACACGCTGCAGCCGGACGTGTTCGGTCTGCTCGAAGCCGCCCGCATCCTGTGCGAGGACGGTTTTGCGGTGTTACCGTATACTACCGACGACCTTGTCGTGGCCGAGCGGCTGCTTGCGGCGGGCTGCAAGGTCTTGATGCCGTGGTGCGCACCGATCGGTTCCGCCCTCGGGCCGGTCAACATCATGGCGCTGCGCTCGATGCGCGGACATTTCCCTGATGTCCCGCTGATCGTGGATGCTGGTCTCGGACGGCCATCGCACGCGGCAACAGTCATGGAGTTCGGCTTTGATGCCGTGCTCCTGAACACAGCGGTCGCCAAGGCGGCCGATCCGGTCGGCATGGCGCGTGCGTTCGGCAAGGCGGTCGACGCCGGTCGAGAAGCTTTCAGCTCGGGGATGCTCGAACCCCGCGACGTCGCGGTGCCATCGACACCAACATTCGGCAGGGCGGTTTTCTCATGAAGCTCGATCCCTTCTACCTGATCGTCGACAGCGCCGCCTGGATCGAACGGCTGGTGCCACTTGGCGTCAAGCTGGTTCAGTTGCGCATCAAGGATAGGGACGAGGCCACGCTGCGGACGGAAATCCCCCGCGCGAACGGCGTCTGCGCGGTCCATGGTTGCCAACTGATCGTCAACGACTATTGGCGGCTCGCCATTGAGGAAGGCTGCGACTTCGTCCATCTCGGCCAAGAGGATTTGGCTGCGGCCGACCTGCTGGCGATTAAGTACGCCGGATTGAAGCTCGGGCTCAGCACGCACGATCATCTCGAACTGGAAACGGCTATCGCTGCCGAGCCCGACTATATCGCGCTCGGCCCCATCTATCCCACCATCCTGAAGCAGATGAAATGGGCGCCGCAAGGGCTCGAACGGATCAGCGAGTGGAAGCACCGGGTCGCACCGATCCCATTGGTCGCAATAGGCGGCCTCAACCCCGACCGGCTCGACGGTGTCTTCGAGGCTGGTGCGGACAGCGCGGCGGTGGTCACCGACATCACGTTGAATGCCGATCCCGAAGCGCGCACGCGAGAATGGATCGAAAAGACAAAGCCATGGCGCTGAGTCGAGAACCGCATGTGCTCGTGGTCGGCGGATCAGACTCCAGCGGTGGGGCTGGAATTGCACGCGATATCGAGACGATCTCTTCCATTGGCGTGCGCACCTGCCTGGCTGTCACAGCGCTGACGGTGCAGACGCACGAAGCCGTGATGGAAATCCATCCTTCGCAGCCCGATCTTGTGGCCGATCAGATGCGCGCCGCGCTGCAGGCCAACAAGGTGGCGGTAATTAAGATCGGCATGCTCGCAACGGCCGAGATCGTCGTTGCCGTCGCGGCTGTGCTGCGCGAAAATCCGCGGATACCGGCAGTCCTCGATCCGGTGCTGGCTTCCACGTCAGGCCGAGCGCTTCTTGAAGCAAGCGCCATCCCCATGATGAAGCAGGATCTGATGCCACTTTGCCGAATCGTCACACCCAATCTCATCGAACTGGCGCTTCTTGCCGGCTCAGAGCTGGCGGTGGATGAGGTCGGCGCGCTTCAACAAGGACAACAACTGCTCGCCGCCGGGGTTCAGGCCCTGCTGATCAAAGGCGGCCATGCCTCAGGACCTCGCTCAACGGATGTTCTCGTTTGTCCCAACCAAGAACCCGTGCGCCTCGATGATCGTCGGCTGGCAAGAACGATGCGCGGCACCGGCTGTGCCCTGGCCAGCGCGATAGCCGCGTATCTGGCGATCGGGGGATCGATTGAGAAAGCTGTGCGCCAGGCCAAGCTTCTGGTGTTCGAAAAGATTTGGAAACACCCCATATGAGAATCGGGCTCGCGATAGGCGGCCCCATTTTATCGCCGACGATTTCAGCCAACGGAGGGTCATGTTCGCTGGCCGGTGCTTATGACAAAAGCATCTGATCCTGACCGCTTTTGTGGCTCTGGTTTCGTCGATGGGTAAATGATCTTCGGTTCAGCAGACGATTAGCAGCGGGAGCCAGGCACCGCCAATCGCGTGGATCTAGGATCATATTGCGCGAGCAAGAATCCCGTTGGCGGCGATTATCACCAAGGGGATCTTGGCGTCGGCAACTGTGCACACCTGACTAAATCTAGTTTGCGGCGATCATAGCCGCAAAACATCAAAAAATAAGAGCGAGTAAATTTTAGTAGACAGCTCATAACTCGAAGCAACGTTATCGTAGCCGCCGGCGCGCACACTGGTGCATAGTTGGTCGCCTCGCGCAAGCCACCTCGTCTGCTGGACTCCTCCACCATTTGGGACACGGATGGGTGTTATCCAAACAACTAATTTTATCAATCTACCAGGATGCCCGCATAGCGGTGCCGGCAGAATGCTCACCGTTTGGATCGTACTTCGGTTAGCCTTGTCAACGCGAGCCCATTTGCTGGGCGAGACAAGGGCCGCGCGAAGGAAGGAGCAAACAACTGCAGATTCTCGACGTTAATCAGATGGTCCAGTACTACCTAACATCGCTTGAGCTGGTTGTGATCTTCGCTAGGCGCGGCGCTGGAGCTAACCTTTCCGGCTTTTCGATACACTTTGCCTCATATGTTCGCGGCGTGCGGAATTGGATATTGGTTCGGATGGGGTACATTTATCTGGCATCTCTACGCTGCGAGCTTGGGCTGGTTAGGAATAAAGCCGCTCGTAACGATCAATTTCGGTGCGTTGCTTCACTCTGACAACGCAGTCATTAACACTGGATTCGCCCTCATTTCAGGGTCTTAGTCGCGATTGCCGGCGACTTCTTTTACTACTGGATGCACCGCGCTCAGCATGCTGTTCCATTCCTCTGGCGCATGCACGCTACTCACCACTCGATCCGCGAATTGACGGCATGGAATTGCAATCATCACTTTTCCGAGCCACTCATTTATGCAGCGCTTGTATCACCCACTCAAGCTGATCCATTTCGAATCTAGCGTAGTGCCCGCTGTTGCCATGACACTGATTACCTTTCAGGGACATCTTTCACACTCTAGCACCCGCATCAATCTTGGGCCGCTTCGATACGCTGGCGGCGTTCCTCGGGCGCGTCACCGGCATCACACTGATCCGGGATAAGCTGCACCGCTACCGGGCCCGGCAACGGCTGGAGGCGTTTGTTGCGCGCAAGACAGAGCTCGTGCAGGCGCAGCGCGGGGCGGCGCATATCCAGCGGGAGCGGCACCGGCTGCAGGCCGTAGACGGCGAGCGCACGCTGAAGGCGCTGGCGGCGGTCGACAAACGCGAGCTGCAATCGCTGGAAGTGAAGCGCGGGCGCGAGCAGCGGATCAAAGACCGGGCGGGGCATGTGCATATGCCGGCGCTGACGCTGGAGCTGAAGCCGAAGGGGCGCCGCGCGTTGGTGCGCAAGGCGCAGAATCGCTACAAGGATACGCTGCGTGTGCCGGAAGAGCGGCAGGCGCGGGTTGACCAGGCGGCCAGCCCTTCCACCGACCTGCAACAGGCGATGCAGGATGCGCTGGCGGCGCAGTCGCCGTTGTCGAAAGCGGTGGACGTGCGTGACGCGTTCGCGCGCGCAGCCGATGACGGGAAGAGCGGGGACAGACAGGGCAGTGGTGATGAGGGCGCGATTGCCGACAAGCCGATCTCGCGGGCGTCGCGGCGTAGTGAGCGCGGGCGCGGCCGTGATGATCGTGGCGGGAGGGAGAGGTAAGGAGCGTCTTTTCTTTGAGAATTCGCGTTTACGGGTACCCACGATGCACAACGGGCGAGTTTTTCAAAGAGGCGCGTCCTTCTTCGAAGCGCTTTGGAGGGCCAGGCTCTAGGCTCGCCCCGAGCCCCTGCGTAGCCTGCGGGGGAGCTGGGTCTCGGCCCATTCGGACTTCGCGCAGACGAGCTATGGAAACGATCAAAGCTGTGATTTCGCTGGGTTATTCCCGATTATCGCATAAAAAACTTGTTATCGCACAACTTAAAAAACTTGCAACTCCACAGCATCATTGACTTGTCGCCTATCAGCACTATATACTTGTAATCGCACAGCTCTAAAAACCTGCAAAGGCACGGCCATGGCCAAGCCCCATGAAAAACTCGCTGAATCACTGGCCGTCCTCAAAGAGCTGCAGGAGGGTGGGCGGCGCATATTCAAGTCAGATGAGCTGACCCGCGTCCACCGGGAGCGGCTGCTGCAGAACGGGTTCCTGCGCGATGTTATCAAAGGCTGGCTCATGTCGACCGGCCCGCAGGCACAGCAGCAAGACACCACCTCCTGGTACGCGAGCTTGTGGGAGTTCTGCTCCCTTTACTGCAATGACCGGTTCGGCAAGGACTGGTTCCTGTCACCGGAGCAGTCGCTGCTTCTGCACGCGGAAGCGCCCACTATTCCGCCTCAGGTGGTGGTGAATACCCCCAAAGGCACGAATAACAAAATCGACCTGCTGTTCGGCACTTCGCTCTATGACCTCAAGGTCAAGGAGATGCCGGCCGAACTGACAGAGAAAAACGGCCAGCGGGTGTTCACTGTCGAGGCCGCCCTTACCCGGGTGCCGGAAGCGTTCTTCCAGCGCGCCCCTATCGAGATGCAGATCGCCATGGCGTCGGTGCGCGACGTATCAACCGTTCTGGCCCTGCTGCTTGATGGCGGCCATTCCGCCGTGGCGGGACGGCTTGCGGGGGCCTTCCGTCGCGTAGGACGCGACTCCTTTGCCGATGAAATCGTGGCCGCCTTCAAAGCCGCGGGCTATGACGTGCGCGAATCCGATCCGTTCGCGGGACAAATTGGAGTGACAACCATTGAGGCGGGCGTACCGCCGTTGGTCGCCCGCCTGCGCGCGATCTGGCAATCGCAGCGCGAAGCCATCATCGAGATATTCCCGAAGGCACCCGGACTGCCGTCCGACAAAGACGCCTATATGAAGTTCGTCGAGGATATCTACGAAAGCGACGCCTACCATTCGCTGTCGATAGAAGGGTACAGCGTCACCCCGGAACTCATCGACCGGGTGCGCGAGGGGAGCTGGAATCCGGAGATTGATGAAGAGGACCGCAAGAACCGGGATGCGCTTGCCGCGCGTGGCTACTACCTCGCATTCCAGAAGGTCAAAGACTCTGTTGCCGCGATCATCAACGGCAAGCCAGCCGGCGCGTTGACGCGGGACACTCACCGGGAGTGGTACCGGGAGCTGTTCGCGCCGTCAGTGACCGCCGGCATCCTCAAAGCCAGCGCGCTTGCGGGATATCGCAATCACCCTGTGTACCTGCGCGGCTCGCAGCACGTGCCGCCGCGTACCGAAGCGGTGGCCGATGGTATGAATGAGCTGTTCGACCTGCTGGAGTCGGAGAAGGAGGCCTCCGTGCGTGCCGTGCTGGGGCATTGGCTTGTGGGCTATGTGCACCCCTATCCGGACGGCAACGGACGAATGGCGCGGTTCCTCATGAACGCGATGCTGGCTTCAGGCGGTTACCCCTGGACAGTCGTCAGAGTCGATGACCGGAAGGCCTACCTCGCAGGGCTGGAGGAGGCGAGCGGCAATATGAATGTGAAAACGTTCGCCGCCTTTCTCGCCGAACGGGTGAAGTGGTCTATGGAGAAGGCGGCGTGAGGTCGGTGCTGTGCCATGTTTAACTTGCTTGTCTCGGGCCACGGCGAGTGGTGGGAAACGCCGCCGTTCACGTCAACTATTGACCGGTTCAAGGAATATAGCGGCGCCGAGGCCGAGGCTATCGACCTCGCGCGCCCTGAAACATTGCGCCGGCTGGAGGAAATCCCGGCGCTGTTGATGTACGAAGTCGGGGCGGGAGGCCCGCACGCGCGCGCGTGTCCGGAACGGCCGCGTACGCAATATCGTTCGGCGCGGACACGAACTGGCCTTCACCTTCGAGCCCTATCCGGAACATGCCTTTCTCGACCGGTCAGCGGTGTTGAGAACTGCGGGCCGGCTGGGCATTCAACAGTTCGAACAGCACCGTACGCACTGGGCGATCAAGGATGGTGACATTCCGGCCGAGCTGATTGCCACCGGCACCGCTGAACGGGCGCAGCGCACCGTTGCCGTGGTTGCGGCAGAATATGTAGAAGCGCGCCGCGAGGGACGAAGGAGAGAAGCTGCCGAACTGGCCGAAGAACTGGAGGATTTTCCTCCCTCGCTGGAGAAAGCACTGTCGCTCGTGCCGGCGCGTATCCTTCAGCAGCCGATTATACCCGATCCTTGGGATAGAGCCCCGCACGCCCGAAGGCCGCAACGCCGTCGTGGCCGTCGTCGCAAGGTATCACAATCGGCAGGACTTGCCTGCCGACTGGTCTTATTCGCTGGCGTGGTTCCTGGACCTTTACGGCAGCGCGACGGAAGCGGGGCGCCTTGACGGCGCGCTGGCCGAATGCGCAACGCATATGATCGCGCTCGGCACCGGCGAGGGAGAAGCCGCCGCCCCGGTTGAAGATATCGGCTACGCACTCTGGCGCTGGTCGCGAAGCCCGAAACTCATCGGCGATCTGCGCCGGGAATCGTTGAGATAGCGCAGGAGGTTTTGTCGCTTACCAAAATCAACCGGAACTCGACCCAGATCAACCAGAAGCTTCCCATTCCCATTCTAGCAGCCAGAAGAGTGGGTGAGCTTTTGAAATACTCTATCCGAGGAATCGATAAGCTCAGACTATCACAAGTATACATAGTTTTTTCTGTTATAGGTTTTGCTCGGCTGCAGGCAAAGAGCTCCGGATAAACTTCAGCACGAAAGCAGAATTGAATGAAGGTTGGCTACACCGAGTTCTCATTTGGGTATGCCTTCACGGAAAACCTTATCCGGTCATCGTCAGCCGCACCTGTAGGCGCGCCGGTCTTTCCAAACCTCATACAGGAGGGGCATTCTGGCTTTGACATCCGCATCAATTTCCCAGGGGTTCCGCTGTTTTTCCAGTACAAGCTTCCGGAGCTGATGAAGCGAGGAACTGCCTTTGAGATTGCGAGCGGACATTGTCCCGGTTTGTCGATACCATTTTTTCGGATTGCGATGATGCGCAGGGATGTGTCGCGTCAGCATGAACTGCTTCTTCGGCTTGAGGCGCGCTATCCGTCAAACGTCTTCTATGCGGCTCCTTGTATTGCAAACATCAGCGATTTCGACCGCTCTTATAATGGAGCAACCGTAGCACGGCAGTCCATTTTCGTCTCACCAGGGGATATTGGGCCCTTGCCAGACGACAAAGCGCACAGCCTTGCCTATAAACCTGGACTGGCAACTGGATATTTTTGCTCGAACCCAAGCCCACCAAAGTTCAAACATTTGATGATCTCGCTGCGCTCTTTAAGGAGCAGTTCGCCGAGAAGCGTTTTGCGGAAGTCGGCGAGGCGGCGCGTGAGATGCGCGAAAACGTACTTGAGCTTGCTTCGCCGTCAATGCGGCAAGCCGAACAGCTCATTGCTGAACGGGTCGGCGCGATACGCATTCAGATTCTAGACGGCGCAGCCAGACCGCCCGAGGAAGAGCGCGCAGGCACTGACATTCTCGTAGCGCGGGAAATTGCGCGTGTCGATCTTGGCGTCGACCTGCTGGTGGCCCAACCACGCTAACGACATCATACCTCGCTGATTAGCCCAGCTTTTGTCTAGAGGCCACAGTTATGAGACCGCGAACTACTTGGCCGGGAAGAAGATCGGATTGAAAGCGAACCTTCCTTGTCATCTTTGCATCACGGTCAGTCTGCACGAGATTGACCGCTGCAAGCCGGGAGCAAGACCGGGCTTTGCAAACGTTGCAACAGATCCTTCAAGGAAATTCATAGACTCTTAGCAACTCCGGTTCGCTGTGAATGGTAGGCTTATTGCAACGTTTGAGTCAGTGGGGTTCGAACCGTGGCTTATTCTCCGACCCGCCGAACTGCGTGCAATTTCGGCTAAAGGCAATGGCAAGAAGAGCGCCCATCTTGTTTGTTCGACACAGCCATATCGGCTCAAAACAGTATCTTCACGGCCACCGAGATTGTCCGGTCGGTGGACAAGCAACCATATTATTTGGTTCGAAAGCTGCAAGCACGCCACAGAATCACCAATCCAATTCTGTGCAAAGGCCTCACACTTCGGTCACCGACACCGAGCCGGCCGACGCACTGATCAGCGGCGATGAAAGGGCGGTCTATCTGTGGAGAACGCGAAATGACAAATTCAGTAGGACGAGTGCCCAGGCTTTCCAAGTGGCTTGGTCCTGACCAATGCTGACACTGGTCAGTCGCCTACGGACGGCAGCGCATTTAGATCGCCTTCGAATTTTAGGCCTTTGCGCGCACGCGGACCTAATTGTCTGCCAGCTAGCGGAGATTCTGGGTCTGCGTCGTGAGCACGTTGTACGACACGTCCGGCTGCTGGCCAGAGCCGACTTTCTTTACTGCAACGAACAACGTCCGTGGTGCTCGTACAATCTCAAAACAGGAGGTAAGGACGGCGGGCTGGTTCAATTGTTGGTTGATCTCCTGCCCCACGGCGATGGCTATCACAAACGAGACCTTCAACGGCTCGAAGCGGTACGAGACACGCGGCCGAAGGGGACCGCATGCTTGACCGTGAAATAGATCAATCCAATTGGAGCGCGAAGCTACCATGGACAACTCCGCCGACAGCGCCATCGCGCAGCCCGACACTTACGGACGGTCTCGCTTGGCGGCGGTTGATTGCCGCCTTCACGAACTGCTTCTAAGACAGGAGCGGCAGGAGCGGACGACGCTCAAACTGATCGCATCTGAGAACTTTGCCTCCTCGGCCGTGCTGGAAGCAACCGGTTCGATTTTCATGAACAAGTACGCCGAGAGGTACCCCGCTGCGCGCTACTACGCGGGAAACGAGATCGTCGATGAGCTTGAGAACCTCGCCATTGAGCGCTTGAACACGTTATTCGGCAGCGAACACGCCAACGTCCAGCCTTATTCCGGCTCGCCGGCCAATCAGGCTGTCTACCGCGCGCTTTTGAGCCCCGGTGACAAGATCATGGGCTTGCCCCTTCCGGAAGGGGGCCATCTGACTCATGGTTGGGCCATCAACTTTTCCGGAACTGACTATCAACGCGTCCCCTATGGACTAGATGAAAAGACACAGCAGATTGACTATGACCGCTTGCGCGAGACAGCCAAGCGAGAACGGCCGCGGCTCATTTGGGTCGGCGGAACTGCTTACCCGCGTGTCTTTGACTACGCGGCAATGGCAGAAATCGCCCTGGAAGCGAACTCCTATCTCGTAGCCGACATTGCGCACATCAGCGGCCTGATTGCCGCGGGAGCGCACCCGAATCCCGTGCGCCATTGCGACGTGGTCAGCAGCACCTCCCACAAATCGATCCGCGGTCCCCGCGGTGGTTTCATTTTGTCCAGGAACGAAGATCGCTATCAGGCCCTGTATCATACAAAGAGCAAATACAATCTCGCCAGACGAATAGACCGGGCGGTCTTTCCTCACCTGCAAGGCGGGCCCCACATGAATGCCATCGCTGCTGCCTTGCACGAAGCCGCGAACCCGTCCTTCCGAAGCTACGGCCAACAGACCGTCAAGAATGCCAAGGCTCTTGCACAGGCACTGATCGAGCGAGGTTATGACCTGGTTACCAGGGGGACGGACAATCACATGCTGATCCTTGATCTGCGCGATCGACCACTATCGGGCAAGGCCTATGCCGAGCGGCTAGCAAAGGCAGGCATCATCACAAACTTTAACATGGTGCCTGGCGACCCGCGGGATCCGGCGGTCACAAGCGGAATTCGCCTGGGGGCGCCAGCAGTGACGTCAATGGGCATGCGCGATGTGGAAACCGTGCAAATTGCTCGCTTCATTGACTCCGTCCTCTGGCGAGCCAGACGACGAAGATCTCCATGCCTCCCTGCGAAGAGACGTTGCCGACTCGTGCGCTGCGTTCGAGGTCCCGGGCATCCCCGACAGGTAAGGTGGGCTAAGCAAAATGCCCCATACAACTCCAACACCCGAAGTGAGGCATTTCATGGCTAGGCAGTTCGTGTTCTCTTCCGAATCGGTTGGCGCGGGACACCCGGATAAGTTGGCTGACAACATCTCGGATGCCATCCTCGATGCCATCCTCCGCACCGATCCCAAGGCGCGCGTCGCCTGTGAAGCGTTGGTAAAATCAGGGATAGTCGTTCTGGCTGGCGAGATTACCAGCGGTGCGCGGGTGGATTATAGCCAAGTTGCGCGCGATACAATTCTCGATATTGGATACGACGATGAGGCCGTCGGCTTTGACGGCCGGCGTTGCTCCGTCGTTCATGCACTCACCGAGCAATCGCCCGACATTAGCCAGGGCGTTGACGAGGGACGAGGGCAGGACCTGCAGCAGGGAGCGGGAGATCAGGGCCTCATGTTCGGCTACGCATGCCGCGAAACCGATACCTTAATGCCTTTGCCGATCCAGCTCGCGCATCGCTTGACGAAACGACAGGCAGATGTCCGGAAAGCACGACAGCTTGGCTGGTTGCGTCCTGATATGAAATCCCAAGTCTCAGTGCGCTATGAGGGGTTGCGCCCGGTCGCCCTTGATACCATCGTCGTATCGACCCAACATGACGAGCAAGTCTCGCAAGAGACGGTCCGCGAGGGCGTCATTGAGGAAATCATAAAGCCTGTCCTGCCGACCCACCTGGAGACGGAAGGCATCAGAATTCTGGTCAACCCGACGGGGAGGTTCGTAGTCGGCGGGCCGCGCGGCGACTGCGGTCTCACTGGACGCAAGATCATCGTCGATTCCTATGGTGGGATGGGTCGTCACGGCGGCGGCGCCTTTTCGGGCAAGGACCCGTCCAAGGTTGACCGCTCAGCTGCCTATGCGGCCCGGTATGTCGCAAAGAATATCGTCGCTAGCGGACTTGCGGACGTCTGCGAGGTGCAGCTTGCTTACGCAATCGGCGTGGCCAGTCCGGTTTCTGTCATGGTCAACACGTTTGGAACAGCGAGGGTTGAGGAAAGAAGGATCGAGCGCCTCATTCTTGAGTTGTTCGATCTCAGACCGAAGGGCATTATCAAGATGCTTGATCTCTTACGCCCTATATACCGCAAGACCGCGACCTATGGCCATTTCGGCCGTGAAGAGCCTGATTTCACCTGGGAGAAGACAGACAGGGCCGACGAATTGCGTCGCGAGGCAGGACTCGCCGCCCCGTGAGGGCCGACGCCGAATGGATTGGCATCCGGAAAGCCCATTCCAACTCGCCAGACCCGCCGGCCGGCCGGCGTGGCAAGAAGCCGTCGGGATTTTCGCGGAGACATTGATGCCGGACTATGACGTGCTTTGTATAGGAAATGCCATCGTCGACATCATCGCCCAGTGCGACGAGGCGTTCCTGGAGACCAACGGCATCATCAAGGGCGCGATGAATTTGATCGACACGAGGCGCGCCGAACTGCTCTACAGCCGCATGGGCCCGACCATTGAAGCCTCGGGCGGCAGCGCCGGCAACACGGCGGCGGGCGTCGCCTCCTTCGGCGGCCGCGCCGCTTTCTTCGGCAAGGTCTCCAACGACGCGCTCGGCGAAATCTATGCGCATGACATCCATGCCCAGGGCGTCGCCTTCGACACAAAGCCGCTCAACGGCGAACCGCCGACGGCGCGCTCGATGATCTTCGTCACGCCGGACGGCGAGCGCTCGATGAACACCTATCTCGGCGCTTGCGTCGAACTCGGCCCGGAGGACGTCGAGGCCGACAAGGCGTCGGGCGCCGCGGTCACCTATTTCGAGGGCTATCTGTGGGACCCGCCGCGCGCCAAGGAAGCGATCCGGCAGACGGCGAAACTCGCCCACGCCGCCGGGCGCGAAGTGTCGATGACATTGTCGGACTCGTTCTGCGTCGACCGTTACCGCGACGAGTTCCTCGATCTGATGCGCTCCGGCACCGTCGATATCGTCTTTGCCAACAGCCACGAGATCAAGTCGCTCTACCAGACCGCGTCCTTCGACGAGGCGCTGGCGCAGATCCGCAAGGATTGCAAGATCGCCGCCGTCACCCGCTCGGAAATGGGCTCGGTCATCGTGCGCGGCGACGAGACCGTCACCATCGAGGCGACCAGGATCCGCGAGCTGGTCGACACGACAGGCGCCGGCGACCTCTACGCCGCCGGCTTCCTTTACGGCTACACGCAAGGCCGCGGCCTGAAGCAGTGCGGCGATCTCGGCTCGCTGGCCGCCGGGCTGGTCATCCAGCAGATCGGCCCAAGGCCACGCCAGAATCTGCGCCGAGAGGCGGAGCAGGCGGGATTACTGTAGGTGGCGAGCCAAGAACCAGCTGCCCACCCTCCTTAATCCAGCCCGAGCCTTTTCTTCAGTTCCGCATTCTCCTTGCGGAGACGATCGGCAAGCAGGCTCTTTAGCCGCTTGTTTTCTTCCTCGAGCGCGACGAGATCCTTCAGCCCGTCACTGTCCGCCGCCGGCGCCGCCGCCTTCTTCCAAAGATAATATGTCTGTTCCGAGATGCCGGCTTGCTTCACCGCGCTCTTGAGAGTAGCGCCGCCGCCGATCGAGGTCTCGATCTGCGCCAGCTTCTGGGCACGATCCTTCGCGGAGTAGCTCTTTCGGCCTGTTCGCGCTGACGGCGGTGCTTCAGTGGTCGCGGATATCGGCTTGGCGCCCTCCTTGCGGGCAGGCGCGCTCGCCTCAGCTTCTGGCTTCCTCGACCGCCGCGCTCTCGTCTTCGGTTTTGGCGTTTCCGCTTTGTCTGCCGGTGCGCTAGGAACTACTGCTGACTCGGTTTCCAGGGGATTGGCCATGAAATGCTCCACTCGCGGTTTTTGCAAAGGTTCAGCATCAAGGGCCACTACAGTAGAGTCAACAAGCTGACGATTTAACGGCTCGACTTCCTTTGTTGTCTCGGCCATCGCCGCGGCGATGTCGAAATTGCCCCAGATGGAACGTGCGGATTTTTGATAATTGCGCTTTTGTTTGACTTCCACGGTGAATGGTCGCGTCTGCCGCCTCATAGTTCCTTCCTGAATAGGAGAATGAAGTCGCCGCTCAAATTTTTGGCGCTTCCTGCTTAGCGCGGAGCATTATCGTATAGCCGCTCAACGGGCAAGTGATGCCGGTCTTCGATGGCTGACCCATCTGGGGAGATTTGAGCGGCTTCGCGCGTCCTGCGCATGCCTGTAAGGCCGCCAGTTTTCTGGGTTAGCAGGCGCGCCACTGTGGCAGCTTGGCTTGTACGGCGAGGCCATGGTTGAGTGAGGCGAACCAAATCCAGCCCCGCGGTCGATCCCGAAGCTTCCCACAATGGCGAAGAGAACATCTTCACTCGTTCCTTTTCAGCACAAGACCTTCCGTTCGCTATGGTCGGCTGCACTCGTTTCGAACCTTGGCACCCTGGTGGAAGGTGTGGCGGCGGCCTGGCTGATGACGAGCATCGCCACCTCCCATGGAATGGTGGCGCTCGTCCAGTCATCGACCACCCTCCCCTACATGATCTTCTCGCTCGCGGCGGGAGCGCTCGCGGACAACTTTGACCGTCGCCGGATCATGTTGACTGCGCAACTGCTGATGGTCTGCGTATCCGCCTTCCTGGCGTTCCTGACCTATGCGGGGGAAATGACACCCTGGACCCTTCTGGGTCTCACCTTCCTGATCGGCTGTGGTTGGGCATTGCACGATCCCTCTTGGCAAGCCTCGATGGGGGATATCCTGCCTCGCGAACACCTGCCTAGCGCGGTTGCGCTCAACGGCATGAGCTACAATCTCATGCGCAGCATCGGGCCGGCGATTGGCGGCATAATCGTGGCCACAGCCGGTGCGGCCTTCGCGTTCCTGTTCAACGTCTTTTGCTACTTCGCTCTGATCGCTGCGCTGTTGCGGTGGAAAGCCGTACGGACACGACAAGCGCTGCCGCGGGAGGCTTTCGGCAGTGCGATGGCGGCGGGCTTCCGTTACGTGCTCTTGTCGCCGAACCTTCTCAAGGTCATGTGCCGGAGTTTCATTTTCGGCCTCACCGCCGTTGTCATTTTGGCTCTCCTGCCGTTGGTTGCTCGCGAACAGATCAAAGGGACCGCGGTCACCTACGGCGTGATGCTCGGCTTCTTCGGCCTGGGAGCGATTTGCGGCGCGCTCCTCATCGGGCGGGTCCGAGAAGTTCTCTCCAACGAATGGGTCATTCGCGGTGCGTTCTTTATACTGGCGATCAGCTGCTTCTTTCTGGCATGGAGTGAGCACGTTTGGCTGAGCTGTCTCCTCCTCATGCCGGCCGGTGCGGCCTGGATTCAATCATTCTCGCTGTTTAACGTCACAGTGCAGCTTTCGGCGCCGCGGTGGGTGGTTGGACGCGCCCTGTCTCTCTATCAGACGGCCACATACGGCGGCATGGCGGCGGGAAGCTGGCTTTGGGGCGAACTGGCGGATGTCCAAGGTGTTTCGGGAGCCTTCCTCGTCGCCAGCGTGGTTCTTGTGATTGGTGGACTGATGGGGATCGTTCTGCGTCAGCCGGATTTCGAAACGCTCAATCTGGATCCGACCAACAAGTTCAGCGAACCGACGCTGCAACTTGACCTGCGGCCACGAAGCGGTCCGATCATGGTGATGGTCGATTATCGTATCGATCAGAGAGATGTCCCAGAATTTCTCAGTGTGATGACATCGTGGCGAAAAGCCCGGCTGCGAGATGGCGCCAGACAATGGGCGTTGCTGCGTGACCTGGAAAAGCCCGAACTATGGACCGAGTGCTATCATGTGCCAACCTGGGTCGAGTATGTTCGCCACAACAACAGGCAGACCCAGGATGACGCCGAAATCGTTGCGCGCCTGGAAGCGCTGCACCGTGGCGATTGTCCGCCCAAGACGCATCACAAGATCGAACGCCAAACCGTGCGCGTGCACGACGATTTGCCGCTCAGGCCTCATTTGGACAGGACTTGAGCTGGCCCGGTGGTTTGAGCCGGGTTACCTTGAGCCGGTGGGCTGCGAACAAGCAGTTCGAGACATTGGCCTCGATCACTTCGCAACACGCCGCTGCGCCTGGCCTCGGTGTGCTCCCCCCGAAATCGTTGTGTCATATCACCGAGGGCATCACGGCCAACAGCTTCCACATGGGCAACAGCCTCGCCATTGAGCCGAATATGGTCGCGAGCAGATCACCAACGAAGCGGTCGGAACCTCGGAGCCGAAGTTCGACGCCGAGGTGGTTCGCATGATGCGCTAAGCAGCACCACGGCGCTTGCCGGTGTGTTTGCTGCCGGCAGCCGACGAACTCCTATCCTCCTGGACAAGGGCGCCGTGCGTCATTGCTTTGATTTACCGGCCGCTCAAGGCTTCCACAGTTTTCGCTTTCGAGGCGACCTTTGGAACATGCCAACGGAAATTTAACATAACGACATAAACATTTCTTTATGCGGCGTTGACAAAGAAGCGAACTGCTGTAATTGTCTCCCGCGTCGTGGTTCTCCGTACGGCGCTGCCGCAGCGGAGCTAAGAGGGAAGCCGGTGCGATGCCGGCGCTGCCCCCGCAACTGTTAGCGGCGAGCCAACCCCACTCATGTCACTGAGGCGAATAGCCTTGGGAAGACGGGTAGAGGCTATGACCCCGCGAGCCAGGAGACCTGCCACGGCGAATTACGTCCACGGGCGGGGTGTCTCGGTGGCCGCTGCAGCCTGGCGTTCGTGCCGGCCTGCTAGCGCCTTCCTTGTCACCGACGCCCCAACCATCGGGGTCTGGCATGACTGTCTCTCAGCAAATTCCTGTAGCAACGCTCGGCGTGCCCCGCTTCGGTCGTCGGCGAGAACTGAAATTCGCGCTTGAAAGCTACTGGTCCGGAAAATCGTCCGCTGCCGACCTTCTCACGACCGCGAAGGCGCTCCGTGCCGCTAGCTGGGAGGAGCAGCACGATCGCGGCGTGTCGAAAATCCCGTCGAACGACTTCTCGCTCTACGACCATGTGCTCGACACCGCAGCCATGGTCGGCGCCGTTCCATCCCGTTACGGCTGGAATAGCGGCGAGGTTCCACTTCACATCTACTTCGCAATGGCGCGGGGCAACCAGGGTCAGACGGAGGATTGTCGACACGCTGGTCACCAGCAGGCGGCTCATCGGTCTGATGTAACCGCGATGGAAATGACCAAGTGGTTTGACACCAACTATCACTACATTGTGCCGGAACTCAACGATGATCAGACGTTCGCCCTCTCGTCGACGAAACCGGTCGATTACTTCATCGAGGCTAAAGCTCTCGGCGTTCACACACGCCCAGTCATCCTTGGACCGATCACCTTCCTCAAGCTGGCGAAATCGCCTGCCGAAGGATTCGATCCCATCGCGCTCCTGCCGCGGCTGCTGCCCGTCTACGAGCAACTCCTGCAGAGGCTGAAGCTGTCTGGAGCCGACTGGGTGCAGATCGATGAGCCAGCGCTTGTCCTCGATCTGAACCCGAACGAACGAGCTGCGTTCGAATTCGCCTATGGCCAGCTGTCGAAAGCCGCGCCCGAGCTGAAGATCATGCTGGCTACCTATTTCGGGCCGCTGGGAGACAATCTCGAAACCGCGGTTTCTCTGCCCCTGGCCGGGCTGCATATTGATCTCGTGCGCGCTCCCGAGCAGCTGGAAACGGTGGGTCGGCTCGCACCGAAGGATCTGGTGCTCTCGCTTGGCTTGATCGATGGCCGCAACGTCTGGCGTGCGAACCTGCCCGCCATTCTCGACCGCATCAAACCGATCGTCGCCGGCTGGCCCTTGGACCGCGTCGAGATCGCGCCTTCTTGCTCGATGCTGCATGTGCCGATCGACCTCCGCATGGAGACGGAACTCGACGCGGACATCAGGTCGTGGCTCGCCTTCGCGGCCCAGAAGACCGACGAGTTGGTGTTGCTTGCCCGGGCCCTGTCCCAAGGCAGGGATGCGGTGGCAGGCGCGTTGAAAGCGTCTGCCGAGGCTGCCGCCACTCGCGTGACATCCACGAAGATCCATGACCCGCTAGTTGAGGGGCGGATCGCCAGCATTGACGACAGCATGAAGCGACGAGAGAGCGCTTTTGCCGAGCGCTCCAGAGTCCAGGCCGGCACGCTCGGGCTGCCGCCGTTCCCGACGACGACCATCGGGTCCTTCCCGCAGACGCCGCAGGTACGCAGGGCGCGGGCCGCTCATGCGAAGGGCCAGCTGAGCTATGTCGACTACGAGACCTTCCTGAAGAAGGAGATCGAGGCTGCAATTCGCTGGCAGGAAGAGATCGGGCTGGACGTGCTGGTGCACGGTGAGTTCGAACGAAACGACATGGTACAGCATTTCGGCGAGCAGCTGTCCGGCTTCGCCTTCACCCAGCATGCCTGGGTGCAGAGCTATGGGTCGCGTTACGTGCGCCCCCCCATCATCTTCGGCGACGTATCGAGGCCCAATCCGATGACGCTGCGCTGGTGGCAGTTCGCCCAGTCGCTTACGGAAAACCCTGTGAAGGGAATGCTCACAGGCCCAGTGACCATTCTCAACTGGTCTTTTGTTCGCGACGACGTACCCCGCTCCGAAGCATGCCGCCAGATCGCGCTCGCCATCCGCGACGAAGTGACGGATCTCGAATGGTCCGGCGCAAGGATGATCCAGATCGATGAGGCCGCGTTTCGCGAAGGATTGCCACTGCGCCAGTCTGATTGGAACGACTATCTCGACTGGGCTGTCGAATGCTTCCGGATCGCTTCAACGGGTGTAAAGGACGCGACTCAAATCCATACCCACATGTGCTATTCGGAGTTCAACGAGATCATCGACGCGATCGCTGAAATGGATGCGGATGTCATTTCGATTGAGACGTCGCGCTCGAAAATAGAACTGCTGGACGCCTTCACGAGCTCCAAATATCCGAACGAAATCGGGCCCGGAGTCTACGACATTCACTCACCACGTGTCCCGGAAGTCGGGGAGATTTCGGATCTCGTCATGCTTGCCCGCGAGCGACTGTCGGATTCCCAACTGTGGGTAAACCCGGACTGTGGCCTCAAAACACGCAAATGGGAGGAGGTCCGCCCTGCCCTCATGAACATGGTCGATGCAGCACGTGCGCTCCGGGAGAAAGTGTAGGCCGGAGGGTTTCCTGGTTGCTCACCATCGTGGTGAGTCACCGGCTGCCGCATGTCGGCCGTGAATGTGCCAAAACGCGATCACATCCGAGAATGTGCACTTTCCTTCGGCACGTGTACTAGTCGCGCAGGAGTAAAGGGTACCGTTTTCTCCCTGTGACGTGTCGAGTTCGAAGGGGATGTGATTGGCGTCGAGACGCTCCGGCCATGGGTTATCAGCATGCCAAGTGCACTGTTCTCGATCAGTTCGTAGAGGACTTCTCGGCTCGGTTCATCGAAATGCGCGGGTACATACATGACAGGTTCCTTCACTGGCCGCCGGGTTCGCTATTCACCGGTTGACATCCGATGGCAAGCGTTCCAACGCGGCGGCGATCTGGCGCTTCGCTGCTGAGGGCAGAGGCAGGATGGGACGCGGGGGGTCGGCACGGCAAATGTCGAGCAATTCGGCAAGTGCATAGACGACGCGAAGGCTCGAGAACTCCTTAAAGAGGCTCCAGAGCGGCGCAAGCGTGGCATCGATCCGTCGCGCTTCGGCCGCATCGCCCTGTTGCGCCGCCGTGACGATCTTCACGCAGACCTCGGGCAGGATGCCGGCGAGGACGCTGTACCATGTGTCGGCGCCGGCGATCATGGCCTCTGCGGCGTTCCAGTCGCCGCTGTAGCCGATCGAGAACCCTTCCGGCACAGTGCGCCTCTGGTCGGCCAGATGGCTCTTGATCGCATCGCTCTTGTCTGTCGGATTCTTGATAGCGACAATCCCACCCACCTTTGCCAGGCGGCTGACGAGTGCTGGGGTGAAATGGAAATGCGTCGTTCCTGGATTGTCGTAGACGACGATCGGCAGGCCGCTCTCGCACGCCACCGTCGAGAAATGTTCGAACACCTCGTCATCAGTGAGCGGGGTGTAGGAGGCGGCCGCAAGCAGCCCCGCGGCAGCTCCAAGGGCCTTGGCGTCCTGCGCGAACCTCACTGCTTCATCGGTGCGCAGCGCGCCCACACCCACCAGGAGCGGCATTCGCCCGGCGATTTCGTCCAAGGTCTCGGCGAGCGTCCGTCGCCGTTCCTCGCGCGACAGATACATATAGGTGCCGGTGCTGCCGAGAAGACCGATGGAGTCGACCTGAGCGGCGCCAAGCCGAGCAATCAGCCTGCGCAGAGCAACGGTATCGACGCGGCCGTCACGATCGGCGGGCGTGATGGGAAACGCGGAAAGACCGCTCAGGAATGCCATGGCAAGGCTCCAGGTTTGTGCGTGAGCGCAGGACTGGCCGGACGACAGGTCATCACAAGGCGTCCAGAGCCCGCCGCAGGTCGGCGATTAGGTCATCGACGTCTTCAAGACCCACCGAGAGACGCATGAGGTCCTCGCCGACTCCATCGGCCAGATGCGCATCCTTGCGGATCGGCTGACGAGCACGGGTCAGGCTTGCCGGATGATAGATGAGGCTGTCGGCATCGCCGAGGCTGACAGCCCGGGTGATCAGGTTGAGCCGGTCCATCATCCGCCGCGCGCCCTCGAACCCAGCGTGGAGGCCAAAGGCCAACATGCCCGACCCTTGGGACATCTGCTTTCGCGCCGTCACCTGATCAGGGTGCGAGTCGAGGAAGGGATAACTCACCCATGCCACCGCCGGGTGCGCCTCGAGCGCCTGAGCCACCGCAAGGGCTGTGGCGCTGTGGCGTTCCATGCGCAGCGTGAGCGTCTTCAGACCGCGCAGGATCAGGAAGGCTGACATGGGCGAGAGCGCTGCGCCGGTGATGTAGCGCAGGCCCGTTTCGTGTAGCGTGCGGAGCGTTTGCGCGTCGCCGAGAATTGCCCCGCCAAGGGCATCGCCGTGCCCATTGATGTATTTGGTCAGCGAGTGGAGCACGAGGTCTGCCCCATGTTCGAGCGGCCGCTGGAGCGCGGGGGAGGCGAAGGTGCTGTCGACTGCAACCTTTACACCGCGCGCGTGGGCGCGCTCGGCAATGGCAGCGATGTCGAGGATGCGGCTCAGCGGATTCACCGGCGTCTCGAAGAAAACAAGCCGGGTCCGCTCGGTGATCGCGGCATCGAGATTGTGAGGATCGGACAGGTCGACCGCGACGACCTTGATGCCGAAGCGGGGGACCGCCTGTTCGACCATGGCAAGCGTGTTCGCATAAAGCGTCCTGTGGACGATGAGTTCATCGCCTTGGGACAGGAGCGACAGGATCAGCGTCCCGAAAGCCGCCATCCCCGAGGCAACGACCAGACCTGCCTCGGCTCTCTCCAGATTGGCGAGCCGTTGTTCGAGGATCTCCGTCGTCGGATTGTATTCGCGCGCATAGAGCCTTCCGCCAAGAGTGGCGGCCGCCTCGTTTGCTGCCACGCTTTCGAATCCATAGGTCGACGTCAGGAACACTGGCGGCTGGACGGCATTGGAAAAGCGGGCCGGATCGTAGCCATGATGGATCGCCCGGGTGGCAAATCCGGGACCGGTGTCGTTGAGCGACCGCGTGAGAGCATCGGTTTCGGATTGATAGGAGCGGGTCATTCGGCCTCTGAGATCTTTCTTGGGTTCGAAAGATTGACGGCAAACTGGCCAATGTGAAATATCCAGTTGGCGGTGAAAGAGATGGTCCAGTCTTGAGTGACGGTTCTGCAGGTCGCTCGCACGCGATGGGTGCACGCCAGATCTACGAGGCCCTTCGCGAGCAAATCCTCGGCGGCGTCTATGAAACCGGTAGTCAGCTGCCGTCCTCACGCGGCCTGGCAAATGACCTTGGGGTTTCGCGAACGACGGTGACTGTCGCCTATGAGCAACTGACTGCGGAAGGTTTCATCGAAGTCCGTCAAGGCGCACGACCTCGCGTTGTATCCTCGCTGATCGGTCCTGAGACGAGCCGCACTGTCGCGAAACGAGTCGGCCCGGTTGATCTGTCCGCCTATGGCGAACGACTGCGCGTTACGCCGCCCTGGCCGGATTATCTGCCGACTGGGCTGAAGGTCGATTTCCGCTATGGCGACCTGGCGCCGTCAGACTTCCCCGCATTGGTCTGGAAACGTGCGATGAACGAGGCGATGGGGCAGCGCCCGTTGCGTCTTGCCTATGACGATCCTCGCGGCTCGCGCCGGCTGCGCCAGGCGCTCCAGGGCTATCTCTGGCGCGCCCGAACCCTGAGCTGCGACCTCGAGCAGATCATCATCGTCAACGGTTCGCAGCAGGGCCTCGATCTGTGCGCTCGCCTGCTTCTCGATCCCGCCGACCGCTTCGTCATCGAGGACCCGTGCTATAGGATGGCGCGTCAGGTCTTTGCCAGTACGGGTGCCTCGCCCGTCCCGGTCACCGTCGACGAGGACGGGATGAAGACGGAGTTGCTGGCGGGGATCGGGGCACGACTGGCCTATGTCACACCATCGCATCAGTTTCCGCTGGGCGGCGTCATGCCGATCGCGCGCCGCCATCAGCTTCTGGAATGGGCGCGGCACAACAACGCCTATGTGATCGAGGACGACTACGACAGCGAATATCGCTACGACATCAATCCGGTCCCTCCGCTGCACAGTCTTGAGGACCACGGGGCTGTCATCTACCTCGGCACGATCTCCAAAACGCTCTCGCCGATGCTGCGTATCGGCTACCTCGTCGTCCCGACGGAATTGCAGGAGGTCTTCGCTACCGCCAAACAATTCTCGGACCGGCATTCGCCGGTGGCTGAACAGGAGGCTCTGGCCTGTTTGATCGAAAGTGGCGGCTACGAAAGCCATGTGCGGCGTGTGCGCAGGCTGAACGGCGAGCGTCGGGAGACGTTGTTGGGCGCCTTGCGGCACAGCTTCGGCGATCGCATCGCTGTCCAGGGAGCAGAGGCCGGTCTGCACGTCGTCGTTTGGTTCGACGAACTGCCGCGATCGCGGGAAACGACCCTGGTCGAAGCCGCCCGAGGCGCGGGCCTGGGGCTACACCTGATCTCGCCCCTTTACGAGCGGCAGTCGGACGAAGGCCACATCGATCGCATGGGGCTTGTCATGGGCTATGCCGCTTTGAGCATTCGGCAGATCGAGAAGGGCGTTGAGGTCCTGCGAGCGGTTGTCAAGCAGGTGCAAGACGCGTTGCCGGGACACGGTGGCTAAAACGGCGGGGACGTGGCGTGCTGGCGAGGATACCGACCCCTTGGGCTGAACCGCATTTCGTGCAAAGCCAACTGGACTGGGAAAACGCCATGCAACTGGCGCTGTTGATCAGGCCAGTTTTGCAGCAGGTTTCCACGAGACGAAGCTCCGACAGCGATGATGACCTGGCTAGGAAAGCTGCTTCATATCCATATCGCGCCTGCTGCCTCCTATGAAATGGAGGATCTGGCGGAGGCGTAGCTTGTTGCCGGCCGAGCGGCCTCGAGCACCCGCAAGACATAATCGACGATCTCTACCACGCCTTGTCCACGGTCCGAATGATGGAATTATCCAGCGCATGGTGCGGCATGCACCATGCCGATGCCAGAAGATCTGGACGCTCGACAAGCACCTTTCTTCAAACATTTACCGAACCACCCGCAGCGCAAAGCCTCCCCATGAGAAAAGAGCATCCCATGCTTTCACGCCATTGATTGCCCCGAGATCAAGGCCCGCTACCGGGATTTTCATCTGATCAGCATTGTGGTGCGGAACGCTGGAATCGACGTGCCGGATGCACAGGCGTTGAACGACACGATTGCGGCGGCGGAACAGGCGGCGCTTCGCGATGACGCCCAAAGGGACGCGCGTCTTGCGGCGTGGGCCGTTGCCTACGAGGCTTTCGGCACAAAGGCCAATCGAACACCGTGCTCGGCCGCCGCGCTTCTCAAGCGGGTGCGGAAAGATGGCTCTCTCCCGCGGATTTCCCCACTGGTTGATGCCTACAATGCCGTCAGCGTGTTGTATGGCGTTCCGATTGGAAGATCTCGATCTCTACCAGGGGTCCCGAGACTTTTAATTGCGAAGGGAGCGGAGCCATTCGACACGATCGAGCAAGGTGAAATGGTAACCGAGCATCCCGAACCGGGCGAAGTCATCTGGTGCGATGATTCCGGTGTCACGTGCCGCCGCTGGAACTGGCGGCAGGGGCGGCGCACCATGGGTCACGGTCGATACCCGCGCCATGTGGCTCGTGCTGGAAGCCCTCGGCCCAATGTCAGCTATACAGATGACGGGCACCGGAGAGCATTTGATGGGGTGCGCGAATCGAAACCGCGCGGATCGACGAGTCCACTACATCTCGTGTCCCTTAGGGCATGGCCCACCTTTCGGAGAAACACCCCACTCAGCCCTGTCCGGATCTGGCGCTCCTTGCTCGCTCCGCTGGCCTACACAGTTGATTGCGAACGACCCAGAACGGCTCTCGAAAACAAGCGTCGAACGAAATCAGATCACTGCTTGTTCTCCCTTAGCGTTGTTTGGCGTACTTTTATCGCGATGCCTCCAGTGGGGATGGTCCAAATTGCGCAAGCTCGGTCGAGTGATCGCGGAGAAGCTTAATGTCGACTAAATCGATATTGATGGAGCGGTACGGACAACGGGTGCGAACCCGGGACGTCGTCCCGGTGTCGTCAGGCTCTCCCGTCCGACTGAGCCTCAGTTTTCTTCACGGCGCGAATACTCCTGAGGCCGCCCGGATTCTCGTTAAGAGACAGTTGCCGCTCAGGACGGCCCACGCGATACTCACGGAGATGGTCGATCACGGCAAGGCGTTCGTGACGGTTCCTTGCGTCGACGACCTATTGGCACTGAAGAATGAACTGTCGTCCGCAGGCGTGATCGCGAAGGTTCATGCGCCGCGGCCGATAAGTGTCCGCGAAGTCCGGGATCGCACGAAGCTCTCTCAGGAGGCATTCTCCGTGAGGTAAGGCCTCGATCTGGCAACGCTTCGAAATTGGGAGCAAGGTCGCTCGAAACCGGATGCAGCGGCGAATACTCTCCTTTGGACCATCGCCCGGAATCCGGAAGCAGTCGAAGAATCGCTGGACATGGAGGACGGAGTGGCTGCCCTATCGCCCTAGGGGGGGCCGGTCACTCGGGCGCGCGGCTATTCGGCCGCCAGCGCGATGGCCGGCCGCCGCGCGGTATCGACAGCGCGCGAGCCTCATGCGTCAGACGCCTTCCTTGGCATGTCGCACGGCAGATCCCAAACATGATTCCATCGCAACGAGCTGGTGACGGAAGCAGCGTCTGCACTTTGGAAACGAGCCATTTGCGTTCTCATGGAGGTCGCGATCGTCTCGTCCCAGTAAAAGTCGCAATCAGTTGCCAATTGCGATGTTCCGCAGTCAGCTGGCCGTTTATTTTCCTAAGATCTGCAATATAGGCCGGGGTGTTGTCGCCGTTTCGGCGGGTAAGATGGGATAGGCGACCTCGGGTGCCTTTCCGGTCAGCGAGTTGAGGAAGGCAACAAGCAGGTCGACTTCTTCGTCCGCCAGTACCACGCCAAGCTGGGTGGTTCCCATGATGGCAACGGCCTGTTTCAGATCCCAAACCTTGCCCGAATGAAAGTATGGCGCGGTGAGTGCAACGTTGCGCAGCGGCGCCACGCGGAAAACATAGGAATCGTCGGCTGCATTGGTGACCGCAAATCGGCCCTTGTCTTTTTCCGGCAGGACCTCGGCGCTGGGCTGTTCCACGAGGCCGAATGGGTAATAGGCTTCCCCACCAACGTTGATGCCGGCATGGCAGGACGAGCAGCCTTTGTCCATGAAAAGCGCCAGGCCCTGTTTCTGTTCGGAAGTCATGGCAAGCTCATCACCATTCAGGAAGCTGTCGAAGGGGGCCGGCGTGACCAGTGTCGCCTCGAAGGCTTCGATTGCCTTGGCGAAGTTGTCGAAGGTGACCCGATCGGCTTCAGCCGGAAAAGCTGCATCGAACCACTCGACATATTGCGGCATGGACTTGAGCGTGGCGATGACTTGGCCCGGTGTATTGGCCATTTCGATGCCGGCTTGGACCGGTCCCTTCGCCTGAGCCTTCAGGTCTGCGGCACGACCATCCCAGAACTGGGCGATGTTGAAGACAGCGTTCAGTACAGTCGGCGCGTTGCGCTGTCCCTTCTGCCAACCATGGCCGATCGAGGTTTCATGATTGTCGTCGCCGCCGGTGGCCAAGTTGTGGCACGAGTTGCACGACAAGACGCCTGACGCCGAGACGCGTGGATCGAAGAACAGTGCCTTGCCGAGAGCGATCTTCTCCGGGGTGATCGGGTTATTGGCGACTGCCCGCGTGGTGGGTGGCAAAGCCTTGAAAGTGGGCAGTGCCGTTTCTCTGAGGTCTGCGGGGATCGAATCCGCAGCAAAAGCGGTGGCTGTCAGCAAGGGGACAGCCATCGTACTGAATAGGATTTTCATAAATGATCTCGCTGCGTCGTGCACGCAGCCACTCTGGGATATGCGGCTTATGAACGCCCTGCGCTAGATCAGTTGCGGGAGAGGACCGGGTGGTCTGACACCTGTTTTCGCGGCAGAGCTTGGACCGTCCCGGAATTGAACGCTCTTCTCGATTGGATTTCAGGGAGGCGGAGGATCGCTGCTCGGCAAGCGGCGGCGCCGGAGCCCGGAGCCGTGCTTCGGTTCTCTCTGCGCCTTCAACTATGAAGAAATCGGGGCCACCGTGTCCGATTCGGTTTGGGGCCGGTTATCTGTTCCGCAGCAGGTCCTGCTCGACTTCCGCCTGCCTTCGCCAGATCGACGTGGGCCCAAATCGATCCGCGATAGTGTCTTGTAGCACCTTTGCGGGACGATCTTATTTCGACTGTAGAGGGCCCGTTTCGGGTGAGCAAAATTACACGAATTCAAAGGGCGCCCGAGTAGCTGTTTCGATTGGCTTGTGAGGCCTATAGCCTCCATCGAGCGAATATTGGCAGACGACGGAGCACAATTTTGGCTTCGTTTATCAGCTTCAATGGCCAACTGCTTTGCTATAATTACAGGGCAATTTACCGTCATGAATTCGAGAGAACCAAGTCCCACGCAGTGATTTTCACACCGGAAGCGTTGCAGTCCTGTCGCGAGAAGCTGGTTTGCAACAAGATGATTAACATCGCCATAGCGCGCAAAATATTGTTTGTTCGCTATAGTACGCTCCAGATGCCGGCGAAATCTCGATACAATAACCTCGTCGGCGTTCCCGCTCCGGCTTCAGATACGACTGCGACGCCTATACTTGCGCTTTTCCACTGCCCGACATGCAGGCAGCAAGCCATTGCATCGCGGAGGTTGCATCTTCCATTATAGCGACCTGTTCCCCAAAGCGGAAATAAGTCTTGCGCGCTGCGCTCGCAGGTATTCGTCCGTTGTATGCATCAAAGCACGCCGTGAGAGCGGCTTCGGTCTCTGCCATCTTCTGGCCATTCGTTGAGAAAATCGATAGCATCCGCAGGACGGCAATCTCTTGCACGATGTACGCTGCACGCCTTACGAAAAGTGGGCTGCTGAAAGTCCCTGAGCTCATTCGTTCCTCCCGACCTGCTGAACCGCTAGTTTGCGTAAGGCGCCTCCTCTACACCCGCCCACCATTGCGGAATGTGTTGTCACAGCGATAGCGGTTCAATAGCAAAGCAGCGGCGTCATGTCCTCGGTTTACCAGCGGTCCAATCCCTAACATCCTGCGAGAGCGGCTCACCGGATGAATTTACATCGTTTCGACCATTGCGAATCAACGCTTGATAGTTCCTCCACGCGCCACCAGGAAGCGGCCACTGCTCTGCCACCGATTTCACAGCCAAAGAGAGGATGGCGAAACAGGAATAGCCCGCTTCGTTTCGAGATTACTGGTCATTTTGGCGCAAAGCTTACGGCCGAGACGCGCCTGAAAATGCGCAAGCACCGCGGCAGGTCGCCAACAACGGAACGCATCAACGGTCATGACGGCGCGATACCGCGCTATAGATCTCGCTGCTGGACGAGCATCGCAATAATCCTGTCGAGACCTTGGTTGCTTTCAGCGGAGACCGCCACTATGAAGCGACGCTTCGCCGACTGTGTTTCACGCCGCCTGGAGAGTTTCATGACAGAAGAAGCCGAAAAAAACATCGACACCCTCATCGAGCTCACGGCCGATGTCGTCTCAGCCTATGTCTCCAACAATCCGATCCCGGTGGGGGATCTCCCTGCCCTCATCGGCCAAGTGCACGCGGCTCTGAAAGGGACGGCGGAAGGTGTCTCTGCAAAAGAGCCGGTTGCCCTTACGCCTGCAGTCCCGATCAGGAAGTCGGTGACACCGGACTACATCATCTCCCTTGAAGACGGGAAGAAATTCAAATCGCTAAAGCGCCATCTGTCGACCCACTATGGGCTGACGCCGGATGGATATCGGGCCAAATGGGGCCTACCGGCGGATTATCCCATGGTCGCGCCGAACTACGCCGCGGCGCGCTCGTCATTGGCCAAGACAATGGGGCTCGGCCGCAAACCGAAAGCGCCGGAAGCGCCGGAGCCGGCGCCGACGAAGCGAACCCGCAAGAAGGTCGCGGCTTGATTTCGGCAATGGAGATTCGTTCTGGAGCGTTGCAGCCATCGGCTTAATCTGCGCGTCATATAAAAAGGCGGGGCCAACCCCGCCTTCCTTTCAAACAACTTTGTTTCCTGAGGAATTCGCCACGCCTTGCAGCGATCTGCTGCCCCGGCCTTGCAGTTGAGCCACTTCTTGCTCGCTCTTGTCGAGCGGCCGTGAGTCCCTCGTGACGTACCGCGCCCACTCTTGCCAGGACGCAAGAGTGGATTCAGCCAACTTTGCTGAGATTGCCAGCTGAGGATTTGCCAGTGCGGCGGTCCTGTTCAATCTCATACTTGATCTTCTGGCCGTCAGCGAGGGTCGAGAGGCCCGCGCGTTCGACAGCGGAAATGTGGACGAAAACATCCTGACCGCCATCGTCGGGTTGGATAAATCCAAACCCCTTGGTGCTGTTGAACCACTTCACTGTTCCGGTCGCCATATGCGTATTCCTTTGTAACAATTGCAACGTGGGCAGGCCATTTGGCCAGTCCGATTCATAGCCGAGACTTAGGGGCAGCAAAACGAAAAATTTCAAGGCCGCTTGATTGGTCGGCGACAACTTGCGCACTCCATTGTGGCCGTGGTCGCCAGCAAACACTGTCCTTACACTACCGCTCGAGCATGGCCGGAAGCGCCCGACCCTTCCAACGCTCCTCAGCGCCACGTCTATGGCTGGTGCTTGGAGGCACGGGACGTACGGCCGACCGCTGCTCGTGCCGCCAGGTCAAGGGCGGGTAGTTCACGGAGCTACCTTCGTGCATAACGCTTGGCAAGCGCTTGAAGGAGTCTCGAACTGGATTGTTTCAAGAGGGTCGAGGGGTTAATCGATGCCACCAGCGTGAAGCGGTCGATAACGCGCGCGTTATGCTGGACCAGTTCAAGGGCAAGTCAGAAACAATCGCCCAAGCGATCGACGACTTCCTACTTGATTTCATGACCTTGCTGTTTGTGGTAGAAGCGACCCGCGAGCGGTTCCACAATCCGGCGAGGCGGTTGGCGCGCATCAGATTGAGCGGGATCAGGCTGTTACTCACCCGATGCCCTTGACCTAAGGGACCACGCCGCCAGGGATGCGTTTGCAGCCGCAAAGAGGGCAAAATCTGTTCGCCGGCAAACCGAGCACAGCCAGGCGGTATTTACGCAGATAATTCGATCGCGACCGCCATTCTCCTGTTTGGTACCCAGAGACGACGGCAAGCGCGGACAGCTTCCGTGCTGCTGTCCTCCAGCGACCAACGTGCATGCATGCCCCTCCACGGCGAGCTCGACGGTTGTTTCTTACGTTTGACCAAGGTCCGCGCAAACACTCCCCTTTCCTTTCGCGCAGCAACTCATCAGGCTCAACGGCCTCGCGGCAGGCGCATTACGCCAGAAGCGCGCGACCGCATCGTTTTTTCCCGCCCGAGTCCTACGATCTTCGTTTTCCAGCGCCTCGCCGATATCGCCCAAATTGCCGATTTTTGGATCAGATCCGTCCTAGCGCGAGCAGGCTCCGCGCTCGAGTTGGCTGGGCTGCTCACGCCTCTGCCCTTCAGCATCGACCCGGTCTGGCTGTCGAGGACAGGGTTCGGCTGCGGCGACCAACATCTCCATTCTCACCGTCAGTGCAGCGGCCATTCGAAGCGCATCCTATACCCCTCCCCGGCAGCGCGCCCAATCGTCTTCCGAACGAACAAGATATTCTCAGCCGCGCGCGTCGCGTTCGGCCCTGTCCGATGTCCGACAATGTCGGATCCGCAACATGGCAGAGCCCGATTTGTCCACTGCCTCGAACGGTTTTCTGATCTGGCACGGTGCATGCTTGGTCATCCGCAAGGCGTCGCGGACCAAGGAGAATCCGTCCCATGATCACCTCACCAAGAAATACCGCCGCAGGTCTCCTGGGTCCCTCCAAAGATGAGGCTCGAGTAAGGCTTGGCCCCATGAAGAGCTTATTCATCTGGCTCGGCGCTGCCCGCCGATCCTCCCACGCAGGGAGACGGGGACGCAGCGCCTTCATCAAAATGAGGAACAAATCACGTTGCCTCGAACCTTGCCTTTCGACCAGCCACCACAACCGGAGCCATCGATCGTCCGCCTGGCTGCGCAACGCGTTCATTGCCACCGCGCTGGCCCTGGTGACGACCGCTCCGGCTCTGGCCGCCACCGACGGCGGCAAGGTGACGGATTTCCTGCTCGACAACGGCATGGAAGTGGTCGTCATCCCCGATCACCGCGCGCCGATCGTCACTCATATGGTCTGGTACAAGATCGGCAGCGCCGACGAGCCACCCGGCAAATCCGGCCTTGCCCATTTCCTCAAGCATCTGATGTTCAAGGCGACGACCAACCACGCCGCCGGCGAGTTCGACCGAGCCGTCTCAGCCATCGGCGGCTACAATAACGCCTTCACCGCCTATGACTACACCACCTTCCTCGAGACGGTGGCGCCCTCGGCGTTGGGTGAGATGATGGGCTTCGAGGCCGATCGCATGTTCAACCTCATCCTCAACGACGATGATATCAAGACCGAGCGCGACGTGATCCTGGAGGAGCGCCGTTGGCACAGAGAGACGAACCCGCATGCTCTGCTGGACGAGGAGGTCAACGCGACGTTGCGGCAGAACCAGCCCTACCGCATTCCGGTCATCGGCTGGATGCAGGAGATGGAGAAGCTGAACGGCACCGACGCATTCACCATCTACAACAAATACTACCGACCGAACAACGCCGTGCTGGTGGTGGCCGGCGACGTAGAGCCTGAGACGGTGAAGGCGCTGGCCGAGAAGACCTATGGCAAGGTTGTGCGCGGGCCGGACCTGCCCCCGCGCAACCGTCCGGTCGAGCCGGAGCAGAACACCAGGCGCACAGTGACGCTGACCGATGCGCGCGTTTCGGTGCCGAGCTTTTCCACTCAATGGGTGGTGCCGTCCTATCATACGGCAGAGCCCGGCGAGGCCGAGGCGCTCGACCTGCTGGCCGAGATCCTCGGCGGCGGTAACCGCAGCCGGCTATATCAGGAGCTTGTCGTCAAGCAAGGCATAGCCTCGGCGGCCGGCGCCTCCTTTCAGGGCACCATGCTAGACGACACCAATTTCACCATCTCCGGCTCGCCGCGCGGCGATGCAAAGCTCGTCGATCTCGAAGCGGCGGCCGTTGCCGAAGTCGCCCGGATCGCCAAGGATGGCGTCACCAGCGACGAGCTGGACAAGGCCAAAGACCGCTATATCCGCTCGGTGATTTTTGCGCACGACGAGCTGGACCATATCGCCAACATTTATGGCAAGACGCTCACCACCGGTGGCAATGTGAAGGACGTGCTCGAGAAGCCGGACCGCGTCCGCAAGGTCACCACCGACGAGGTCAAGGCGGTCGCCGCGCGTTATCTGGCGCTCGACCATTCGACCACAGGCTATCTTTTGCCGCAGCAACAGGCGGGGAATTGATCATGAGCTCCATCCCCATGCAAATGCGCCGGCCGGTCTTCCCTCGGCGCGCCTTCGCCACCCTGTTCCTCTCCATCCTCTTTCTGATCTTGCGGGCGCTCGCCCGGTAAACGGGATCTGTTTAAAGCCGCGAGGCTCGGTTTTCGCGGGCCTTGCCAGGCATTTGCCGGTTCAGGCGTCATTATTGGGGTGCGCTCCTCCTCAGGCCAGCCTCTCTTCGAGTCGATAGAGTCGCCGATTCGTGGTCCGCAGATTGTAGGCGCAGGCCACCAGCATCCACTCGGCGCGGCTGGCGAAGCCGACGTCCGTTGTTCAATCGTTCGACTAGTAGAACCGCGAGGCATTTTCTAGCGTATTCAGGTATTCTCCCTTTCCAGTTGGGTACCGTGGTCTACCAGCTGTCTGGCCGAGGCCCTATAAGGAACCCGGACGTCGCGGAGTACACACCGCACCTGCTATATATACCTGCTGCGTTGAGGAGGAATCCGGTATTGCCCCTGTGCCTGCCGATGATCCGTCACCTGAGATCCCCTGACCTGTTTGGACCCATTGATCGCCTGCCGGCACTTGGCACGCGGACTAGCGAGCGGACATTCGAGGTCCTCAACCCGTCGACTGGCGAAGTGCTGGCAGAACTACCCGACATGGGTGTCGAGGAGACATGCGCTGCGATCGACAAGGCCTATGTCGCTCAGCCTGGATGGGCAGGGTTGACCGCACGTGAGCGCAGCAACGTTCTATGGCGATGGCATCAGTTGATCATCGACCACGCCGACGATCTCGCCGAGATTCTCACCGCGGAGATGGGCAAGCCGCTTGCAGAAGCCAAGTCGGAGATATCGCATGCTGCGGCGTATCTGCAATGGTACGCCGAGGAGGCCAATCGCGTCTATGGCGAGACGATCTCCGCACCATCGATGGACCGCCGAATGCTGGTAATCAAGCAGCCCATCGGAGTTGTTGGCACGATAACGCCATGGAATTTCCCGGCCTCGATGGTGGCGCGCAAAATCTCGCCAGCCTTGGCGGCGGGCTGCACGATCGTCCTCAAGCCCGCTGAACAGACGCCGCTCGTGGCGGGAGCAATGTTCGCCCTCGCCCATCAGGCTGGCTTTCCCGAAGGCGTCGTCAACCTGATCTATGCGTCCGAAGGTGACGCGGTCGGCCGCGAACTTTGTACCAATCTCAAGGTCCGCAAGATCAGCTTCACCGGGTCGACTGAGATCGGGCGCCTTCTCATGCGCCAGTGCTCGGACCAGATCAAAAAAGTCAGCCTTGAGCTCGGCGGCAATGCACCTTTCATCGTCTTCGATGATGCCGATATCGATGCCGCGGTTGACGGTGCGATCCAGGCGAAGTTCCGCAATGCCGGCCAGACCTGCGTTTCGGCGAACCGCCTTTACGTCCACTCGGGCGTTCACGACGAGTTCGTCGAGAAATTCGTGCAACGGGCTCGCCAACTTCAAGCTGGTGACGGTTTCGCTCCCGGAGTGGACATCGGACCGCTCATCGACAAGCACGCTTTGGCCAAGATCGAATCCCATATTGCCGATGCCGTCGCCAAAGGCGGCGCAATTCGATGCGGGGGCAAACGCATCGGCACGAATGGCACGTTTTTCCAACCGACAGTCCTGACCGGTGTCTCCAGCGAGATGACCGTCGCGCAAGAAGAGACATTCGGGCCGCTGGCACCGATTATTCGCTTCAAAGATGCGGATCAGGTCGTGCGTGAGGCCAACGACACGATCTACGGCCTCGCGGCCTACTTTTATGCCTCCAACCTGAAGCGTGTCTGGCGTGTGGCCGAGGCGTTGGAATATGGAATGGTCGGGGTAAATACCGGCCGGATGTCTTCAGAAGCGGCGCCGTTCGGTGGGATAAAACAGTCCGGCATCGGGCGGGAGGGGTCCCGCCATGGCCTCGAGGACTACCTCGAAATGAAATATCTCTGCATGGGTGGCATCTGAATTTTCGGCTTGCAGGGTTCACAGACCGGGTAACTAGCGAGCGATCTCCAAATATGTGAATTGTGGGATCGCTCCTCGGGGAACTGAGGGGCGGCTCCGTGCCCGAGCAAACACGCAATCCTGAAGGAGCACCCTGGCTGGACTTATCTCTCGACGAGACAAGCGTCTGCATTGTCGGCGAAGACGGCGTGCATGTGACGAAGGATACGCTTGCGAGGGATTTGGCGGCCCTCGCCGACTATCTTCAGGCGACGGGCTGTCTTTGCGCGGGTCTGGTTGGAAGCTTTTGCACCATCGCGATCGTGAACGCTGGTTGTGCGCAATATCCGGTTTCTGGGGCAGAATTTTGAACCTGCTACCTTCCGATTGTCAGTAGCTCAGTTGTTCTTCGGCCGACTGCCGCGCCGGTACAGGCTCCTACAGAATCGAAGATACCATCATGCAGGCATTCGCATTCGACATTTCCGGTGATCCGCGCACGATCCAGGGCGCGCCAGGTTGACCAAGCGCCTCGAACCGCATGACAGTCTTGACCGGCTGGAGGACGGAAATCCCGCGATGCCGAAGAGGTTGGTCAGCGCAGTCGAGCCCACACGGCATTTGCGGCACGAAACAGCAAGGGGCTGGGAAGCGATCGGCCGAGCGGTCCTCGAAGGCGCGGGCCAGGGTGTCGACGATGCGTTGGTTCAGGTCCGCCAATCTGGTCTCTACCGTCCGATAGCGGCTTCGGTCGCCAGTGACAGCGAGTAAAGATATTTGGCATCATCGGCTTTGATTGCCGCGCAGATCTGGTCGAGATTGGGATAGCTCACTGGTGCACCTCTTTGGGCTCATAGTGCTTCCTCCTCATCGAGATGAGGATTGCCGGATTTGGCGTAGAACACCAACACGGGTCCCAGATCAAAGCGCGTCCCGGGCGCAAGGCGCTGGACGGACCGGGGCCATGTTTCGGTTGAGACGCCATCGATGCCTCGCGCCAGCGTTCTGGCGAATCGGGGCATCAGCGGAGCGAGTGTCGGTGCCAGGATCGCAGCGGCCGTCGTCTGAAGGGCTAGCGAAGTCCGATTGCGGGCGGGATAGAAACGTCGCGCCGCCGCATAGTCTTGCGCCCGACGGTAGATCACGCAATCGCGCACGAAATCGCAGACCTGAGCGGCCGCGCGCCGGACCGAGAAGCCTTCGTCCGAATAGGCGCGTTCCATCGCCGCGCGATAGATCTCTATCCGAGCAAAGAAGGCGCGGTCGACCGGGCTCCAGTCGCCTGCATCGGGTACACGGCCGGCAAAATCCTGCCTGATTTCCTGGTTCAAGGCATCAAGCCAGTTCAGCCAAATCCCTTGGAATACCTCGTTCTCGGTGCGGCGCAGCGCGTCCAGCGTGAAATCCGTTCGCTCACCTTCCGGGCGTGTCAGGCCCAAATGGAGGCGCACGACGTCGACTGTCTTTGGGCTCAGAACCTCCTTGCCCCAGACGGCATGGCGGCAGCTGGTTGAGAACTTCTTGCCGTCGAGCAGGTAGAACTCGTTGACGTGATAGTGGATGCGTGGCGTCCAGTGGGAGAAGACCTCGGCGTAAAGAGCGGGGTAGAGTAGCGCGTGGTAGAACGAATTGTCGAAGCCGAAGAAATGGACAATCTCCCAGTCGTTGCCGGGCATCTCCGCCTTCCAGTCGCGACCCAGCAAGCGGCCGAGCGCCTGGATGTTGTAAAGAAAACCGAAGGCCATTTCCGGCCAGACCCAGATCACTTGCCCCGGGAACCCTTCGGCCGGCAGGCCCCAGTCCGAGGGGTGGGTAATGGGCACTGAAAAGTTGCCGCGTCGGCGTAGGCGCGCGAAGAGGTCCAAGATCCGTAGCGGGACGCCCGACGCCCTTAGATGCCGGTCGATATTGTCGTAGCATCGGTCCAAGGCAAGTTCCGGGCGGCGGACGGAGCCGACCAGCGGCGCCTCGGCAGACTGCCGTGACCGGGCTGCACCCAAGTCGTGGCAAAGGTTTGGGGCGCCGCATTCCTCGCAGATGTTGCCACCGGCGGAGCCGCCGCAATCGGGGCAGAGGCCGCTAACATCCGGCTCGTAAAGATAGTGGCCTGTCACAGCATCGAAAAGCGCAGGGCTCTGGCGCAGATCTACCGCCGTGCTGCTCAGAAGACTCCCGAAACACGCGGCTTGAAACTCGCCGTAACCGTCATCGCCCATTGTGGCTTGGAAGCTGTGGACGTCACAATCGAGAAGTGCAAGCGTGGCGCGAATCTCGTCGGCGTAGTAGCGCGCCACGTTTGCAGGCGTCGATTGATCGGCATCGGCGCGTATCGTGACGTAGCTCTGGTTGTCATCGCTGCCAGTGAGGTGATATGCTTCGACTCCTTTCATGCGCAGGAAACGAGTATAGACGTCGGCGCCGAAATAGGGGCCAGAAAGATGCCCCAGATGCAGATCGCCATTTGGCGTTGGCGGCGTGGAGAAGACGAAGATCGGCCCGCGTGGAGCCGTGGTCTTTGCAGCGGCATCAAGGGCGGCCTCGCCGTCTCGCCAGTAGACATCGACGAAATTTAGGTCTTCGTCCCCATCGTTGCGCAGCACATGCGCTTCAAAAGGGTGGAACAGAACGACATCGCCCGCCTCGACCGAGATTTCCCCAAGGTCGGTCCTGACCTTGCCCGCGCCACACAGGACCACGAAGGCCTCGATTTCGTCGTGCCGATGGGGCTCGGATGTGACGCCCGGTGCCACCCTACCGAACGAAAACCCCGTGCGAGCGCTTCCCGTTCCAAGCGTGGCCATGTCGATACCGAACGCCCGCGACAGCTCCGTTCGAGAAAACGTGTATTTGCGCATGACGAACCTAAGCTGTTGAAGCAGTGGGATGTTCGGCTGACAACGCAACAGCCTCCCGTGCAATTTGTGGAGAGAAACGGTAGCCCGACCCGTTGGCCGCCCCGGCCAGGATAGTGCAGCGCTGGGCCGCCAGGCGGGCGACGAGGGGGGCGCCAGTCGGGCTGTAGGCGTCATAGAAGACCGCCCTGCGACCACCTCCACAATCCACGTGCCGAAGCGTCGTAACGAGCTGCGGTCGATGCTCCGCGATCCCGCAAATCAGAACGCCATACTCTCCGCGCATTTTTGAGCGGTCGATCAGTTTCGTGTGCATGCCTTCGCTTGGCTGCGTGAGCTCAATCGCGATAGAAAATGCCATTTGGGGGCTTGAGTTTGTCGAGATCGGCCACTTTGCCCTCGGGCGGGTTAAGGGCGCGCTTAAGCACGTTATATTCAGCGCGGGTCGGTCCACCGGTTGAAGCACGCTGGAACACCAAGTAGAGTGTCCGCCGCGAACGATTGCTTTTGTTCGGTCGTGAGTAGTGCGGTGCGTAATCGTCGAAGATGAAGATGTCGCCAGCCTTCCATACTACGGGTTCCCAGGAGAACATTTCGGCGACTTGAGGATCGATCACCCCACCGGCATCCATGGGAAACACCCCCTTCTTGTGGTTGCCGGGGCTGAAGAAAAGCCCGCCGTTTTCCGGGTCGGAGTCGTCGATGCCTATGGCAACCACCGCATGGACCATCCGGTCGGGGAGTTTGTGTGGAATGTGATAAATGTCCTGATGCGGGAGATAGCCGCCGCTGTCGGGGTAGTGGAAAATCAGCAACTGCTTGAGCCTCCGCGAATCTTCGCCAAGCAAATCCTCGACCGCTGACTTTATGCGCTGATCTTCTAAGAGCAAACGACGCAATGGATCATGGAAGTCGAGAAAATTCTCGATCTTGGAGATGATCTTTCGATTGTCCGTTGTCTTCTCGAACCACATGAGCCATTTATCATCGCTGACATCCCAGCGTGACATATCTTCGACAAAAGTAGAGATATCTTCCCGAGCCGCTGGAGCGAAGAACCTTTCGAGCCTGACGTATCCGTCTTTCTGCCACTTTTCTCTTTGTGCATCAGTCAACATACGAAAAGCCTCCTGTTGGAAGACTGGTTAGTCGGACATCCCAATTAGGGCAGTCGGGCGCTGGTCAAGTTGCGGGTCCACAGAGACGGACTCACGTCATGTGGGACGGCGATGCTAAGTGCGTTCCGCTCCGGCGGATATTGCCCGCAGAAGCTCGGCCCGAGACTGCCTATGTCAGGCTCAGCCGGGTCCAGGGGTTCCGTAAACTGGGCCGGATCTATCGCTTCACCCGGTCCAGCCACGACACGCATTGCTAAAGGCCGGCACCATCCGCTGACCGCCGACCCAGCCATGGCCGGCAAGACCACGGCGCTCTTTCGAGTGAGCGACCTGGTACGGTCTTGACAACCGTAGGGGAAATGCACGCCCCCAGAACAATGCGATGCGCCGCTTGGTCCAAGAGCTTGTTCGGACACGATGATTTCGGAGAAACTTCCGGCCTTCGCCGCAGCGGAGGCGGACATCATTCCCAAGATGCCACCGCCGATGATCAAAAAATCTACGAGTCATATGCCGCTGCCCATTTCTTCGGCTACGGTGTCGGGCCAGCTCTCGATCGAGGTATGGCTAATGAAGCCAGGATGCTCGGGGTTCGCGCATGGCGCGCGCCCAAGAAGGCTATCGAGGATGCGGCGGGCGCGCCAGGCCAGCAGGCTTAGGTTCGGATCGGCGAGGCCGCGCTGCCCGAGGCTCGCGTTTTGTACGAAGATGCGTCTGTCACGCGGTCCGTCCCAGCTGACCGAAAAATCCTCGCGAATAGCTAATTCATTCTCGATCTGCTCCAGCCGGTGCGCGATGGGTTCCAAGAAGCCTGGCACCGCGTTCTCGTAACCGGTGGCCAGGATGACGATGTCAGCCGTGACTTCTTCGACCTCGACCATGCCGTGCTGCAGGGTCAGCCTGTGACCCGCGCCGGCGTTGATGCAGTGCGAGACGGTGCAGCCCGGCCGCAGTGTGATGTCGCATCGGTTTGGCTCGAAAAACGCGTGGCGGTACAGCACCTGATAGACCGCGCGCAACGTGCTTTCCGAAATGCCGTCCGAGGCAAGCACGAAACGCCGCAGGAGCAGCTTACGCTGCGACTCGCTCATCGCCGCGAAACGATCCGAAAAGCAGGGCATGAACAACTCGTTTGTGAACGGGCTGTTGTCCAGAGGCAGATAGTTTTCGCGCTGCGAGACCCAAGTGATCGAGGCAGGCCGCCGTTCTTTCGGCAGGCCGACAAGATGCAACATCACCTCGGCTCCCGACTGGCCTCCGCCGACCACGCAGACATGCTTTCTCCGCACCTCAGGGTGGATGTGCAGTAAAACAGATGAGTGGAACAGGTTGCGTCCAATCCAGCCCTGAAACTGAGGCGGGATTTGCGCCTGCTTGCCAATGCCAACCACGACGTCTCTGGCGCCGAGAACCGCGTTATCGGTCCGCACCCGAAACGCGCCGTCAAAGCGGATTTCGTGCACGGTCTCGCCGCCATGGACAAGTGGGTTCCTGTGGAAGGCCCAGTTCAGGTACTGCTCAAACTCAGCTCTGAACACAGCTTCGAACTGTGCGTTCAGGAAGTGGTACAAACGCCCGTTCTCGTGCAGGAAGTTTACGAAAGTGTAGGCTGATCGCGGATTCACCAGTGTGACCAGATCCTTGAAGTGACTGACCTGGAGCTCCGAGGAATCGAATGCGATGCCTGGATGCCAGCGGAAGTCGACCTGCCTATCCAGGAACAGTGCCCCTTGCCCAACTTGCTCGTGTATCTGACACGCAAGGCTCAAATTAGACGGCCCAGCGCCGACCCCAACGCAAGATAACTCCACTGCTTCCTCCTATAGAGTCTTCCCACTAGGCGGCTTGTTCGCGGCGAATATCGGCCATAGCCACTGGGCCCCCTCGCGGACGTTTCGAGCCCCGGTGCCGACCGGGTTTGCGAGAATTTGTCCAGCGCGTTCGGGTTGTCGAATGTAGACCCGAGCATTCCAGCGCGGTGACCATCGACGTGTCATGCCGGCGACGTGGGGCAACGACGTATGTCCTTTCCGCCCGTCTGGATGCCGCGTCGCCGTCACGCGAGGAGCTTTCCAGGCCCATTAAGGTGTTTGAAGCCGGCGCAATCGCCCGCCTCGACCATGACGCGCCGGCCTTTCGGCGGCTTGATGGCAGGCGAGAGCGCGGTTTTCACTGCGGCGACGGCATTTTCGGTGCGCATGATCATGGACGACCTCTCTCTGATGCATTCGCAGAATGCCGTGCATGGGCCGTGCCAGAGAAGGAAGTCCTGATTAAACAATGGGTTGGCGGATTTGCGATCTTGTCGGAAATCCGACATTGAGGGGGACGCGTACCGGCGGCGCCCGATTTGCACGTCGATGTCGCCTTTCCGAATAGCTAATCGGGCACCTTCTGCACCAGAATATTCTCTTATGGAGACCAGCACGAAGCCTTCATGAACGGACAGTACATAATCTGGTGTCTCTGCCGGACAGATCGCGATTTGCCTTCTCCCATCGAGGTCGGCAGTTGAAAGAGCTGCCAGATCCTCGCCCTATCGTGCCGTTGCACTGGCTCGATCCCGACATCCTCGGAGGCCGCGATCATGAAGAGTGACGCAATCTCATGTCCGCCGCGACGCCTCTCTCAAGAGGAAGCAATTCTCTACGTTGGGGCGGATCGATGCTCTTGATGAGATGGATGGGCGCATGCCCATACCTAAGCACATCAATGATTGGGCGATATGGGACCTTCACCAACTGGATTGTCGAATCTCTGGAAAGATAGCCGGAAGACAATTGCGTTATGGCCACTCTGCCGTGCGCCAGGGTCCCTGCGACTTGATCCAGGCAAAGGGCTGAGGCCGTAAAGCAGTCTTTTGCGCGCCACGGGTGGGCCAGGATAGAGGCAACGTAAACGCAGTTATTCGATGATCGCGCCGCGGTGTCCTCAGGCTGTGCCGCGCCCGACCCCGGCGACGAAGTGGTCGTCGATCGCCGCGTCGCCGATGTCGACCCGAAGTTCGGCCAGTTTCGCGGTGAGCTTCACTGCATCCGCAGTGCCCACCGATCTGGCACGGGAAGGTTCTATCAGGCGGTCACGGCTGCACTCGTTGTCGGATGTTCGACGATGTCGGACATGAGACACAGCGTCATCAGGATGATCGCATTGCTTTGAAACGATTTTTCTTATTTGGCACGACTCCTGCGAGGCTGTCCGCAAAACGCGCTGCGGCACGGACAGAGGAGAAATCATCGCATGATCATGCCCGCCGAACATGCGGTCGCAGCCGCTAAAGCGGAGCTTTCTCGGGCCGACGGAAAACTTTGCGCCTGTTTTCCAGGCGACTTCACTCTTCGGGTTAACCGGACATGACCGCATTCGATTGCCGCCCAACGCTGAATGCTCCCGACGATGATCCTTATCTTTGGCTTGAAGATGTAGAAGGAGAGCGGGCACTTGACTGGGCCGCCAGCCAGTCTGCCAGGACCCTGGAGCAGTTCGGTGGACCGCAATTCGAGCGGGACCATGACGCCCTGACAGCGATTTTCGATCGCCCTGACCGGATCCCCTTGATCAGCCGCCGCGGCCAGTACCTCTACAATTTCTGGCAGGATGCCCGAAATCCGCGCGGACTGTGGCGCCGGACCACCCTTGCCGCCTACATGAAAGTTGATCCCCAGTGGGAGCTACTGCTCGATCTGGACGCCCTCGCCGCTAGTGACGGAGAGGACTGGATCTGGGGCGGCGCGTCCCTTGAGCCGGAGAGACGGGAAAGAGCCGTTCTGCGCCTGTCGCGCGGCGGCAGCGACGCGGTCGTGCATCGCGAATTCGACTTGAGCTCTCAGAGCTTTGTCGCCGACGGTTTCAATCTCCCGGAGGCCAAGGGCAACATTGACTGGCTCGACTCCAACACGCTTCTGCTTTCCAGTGCGCTTGGTGATGGCATGGCCACCCGCTCCGGCTTCACGCGCACCGTGCGGCTGTGGGAGCGTGGCGCGGATCCCCTGACGGCCCCGGTAATCTTCGCGACCGGTTCCGAAACCCTCAGTGTGTCTGGCCATCTGGACCGCACCACCGAGAGCGAGCGCATATGGTTTGTCGAGCAGTTGGCCTGCTTTGAGAAGCAAGTCCGCATGGGCGATAGAGGCGGGCCGACGGTTGAGATCGACCTTCCTCGGGACGCTTGGTGGAGTGTCTTCAGCGACTGGCTGGCGGTAAAGCCGCGCAGAGCACGGACGGTTGCCGGGACGACCTATGACGCCGACGCGCTGATCGGCATTTCGCTTTCCTCCTTTCTGGCTGGCGAGCGCGGATTTAGTACCCTGTTTGAACCAGCCGAAAGGCGTTCCCTGCAGTCATTCTTCTGGAATGAGGGGAAGCTCGTCAGTTGCTACTTCAGCAACCTCGTTCCGCGATTCGAGATGTTCACCCCCGGTCCCCAGGAATGGACGCGCCGAACCCTGGACACTGTGCCCGGCGCGAACAATGTTCAACTCTGGTCACTCGACGCAGAAGGTCGCGAAACCAATGGAGAGGTCCTGGTCTGGGCTCAGGATCCGATCACGCCGCCGCAGCTTTCACTATTCGATCTCAATGCCGCGCCGCCTCTCAGCGCTTCACTAATCCTGAAGCGCAACCCGGAGAATTTTGACGCATCCGGACTGGTGGTCACGCGCCACGAGGCGGTCTCGATCGATGGTGAGATGATTCCCTATACGCAGGTCGGTCCGGCTGACGGGAACGGGGATGCCCCGGTTCACCTCACCGCCTATGGCGGGTTCGGCATGTCGCTCCTGCCCTCCTACAATTCCTCGCTCGGCAAGCTGTGGCTCGAACGCGGCGGCACGTGCGTGGTGGCGAACATCCGGGGCGGCGGCGAGTTCGGCACCCGTTGGCACGAGGCCGGGCGCAGACAGGGCAAGCGTCTCACCCATGACGATTTCGCCGCCGTTGCCGCCGACCTCGTGCGAAGAGGCATTACGCTGCCGAGGCGGATTGCCGCCCAGGGCGGCTCGAATGGCGGCCTTCTGATCGCCAATATGCTTACCCGCTATCCTGAGCGTTTCGGCGCGCTCTTCTGCACAGTCCCGCTAATCGATATGCGCCGCTACACCAAGCTTTTGGCGGGCGCGAGCTGGATTGACGAATATGGCGATCCCGACGAGCCGGAGGAATGGATTTTCCTAAAGGAAATCTCGGCCTATCACGCCGCGACACCAGGACAGCCCTATCCGCCGATCCTGCTTGCCACCACGAAGCGGGACGACCGCGTCCACCCGGGCCACGCGCGTAAGATGGCCGCAAAGCTGCAGGCTCTTGGCTATCCCGCTTACTTCTACGAGCCCGGCGCGGGCGGGCACGGTTACGGAAAGAACAATCGGGAGCGGGCCGCATTCATTGCCCTGGGTACCAATTTCCTTCGCAGTGCGATCGGCTGGCAAGCCGATGGCGTTCGATAGGTGGACGGAGACAAAGGGCAACGTCTCAACAAGTGAGTACAGGTCGATGATTGCGAGCACGGCGCAAAGAATGTGTGCGCTGTCCAACGCAAACTGCGCATGCAGCGCTCCGTCGTCCAGCAGGATTTTTCATAGTGCAATCCATCATTTCTGAAGAGCAAGGAGAGAATATCATGGCGAGAATGCGAATGGGCGTGGCGCGGGGAGTAACAGCGGCCGTCATCCTCATGGTGATGGAACATCAGGCCGTCGCGGCGGACCTGGCGCAACCGGCGAGCGTCCCGCTGGCAGGAGCCTCGGTCACGGAAGCGCCAAGCCCTTGGCAGATCCGCCTGCGTGCGTTGGGGGTCGTCACTGAGGATTCGGGCTACGTCAATGCAGTGCCCGGCTCCGGTCTTTCGTATTCAAACACGGTGACGCCGGAACTCGATATCTCCTATTTCTTCACGGACAACATCGCCGCCGAACTCATACTCGGCACCACCTATGCCAACATCGAGGGCCAAGGAGCGATCGGCGGCCTAGGCAATATCGGCAAGGTTTGGCTGCTGCCGCCCACGCTCACATTACAGTATCATTTTACCGATTTCGGCGCGTTCAAGCCCTATGTCGGTGCCGGCGTGAACTACACGATCTTCTACAACCAGGATGCCGGCAGTGCAGATGCTCTCCATGTTAAGAACACGTTCGGCACCGCGCTGCAGGTCGGGTTCGACTACATGGTGGATCAGCACTGGGGCGTCAACTTCGACGTGAAGAAGGTTTTCCTCAAGCCAGACTTCGACGTCACGGTGGACGGCGCGAAACTGACGGGGAAGGCGGACCTCGATCCCTGGTTGATAGGCGCAGGTGTCACCTACCGCTTCTGATCATGAAGGCGAGGGCGGCCTGCTGACAGCCGATCTGAAATGAAGGGCGCCTCGTGCACCCTTCTACCCTCCAAGCCCCCGCCGCCAAGAAAGGCGAGATTGGACAGACGTGTCTTCATTTCCAGTGCAGCAATGCTCAACGGCAGCATCAATAGGCCCGGTCCGATTGCTTTCGGCTCGCCGGCTGGTAGTGAAGATTGGCTCGGCACTGATCGCCAATTTAGAAACCGGAGAGATTCGCGGTCCTTGGCTTGAGACGCTAATAGAGGATGTCGCCCGAATTTTCGCACGCGGGCAGCAGGTGATCATCGTCACCTCTGGCGCTGTCGCGGTCGGCTCAAGTTACTTCAATCGCCTGGGACGAGCTCTGCCAGTCGAGGATAAACAAACGGCCGCTGCTATCGGTCAGGTTCGACTCATGCGTGCCTATGAACGGGCTTTAAGACGCCATGGGTTTGGCGTTGGGCAAATACTATTGACCCGCGAAGATATAGACAACCAGCATCGCCGCCTCAATGCGGCTTCAACCCTTCAACAGCTTCTCAAACTTCGCGCCGTACCCATTATTAACGAGAACGACACCACCGCAACCGCGGAGGTCTGTTTTGGCGACAATGATCGGCTAGCAGCTCGGGTCGCGCAGATGGTGAACGCCGACGTTGTCATTCTGCTTTCCAACGTAGATGGCCTCTTCTCGGAAGACCCACACGACAACCCCGCAGCCCGTCTGGTGACGGAGGTTCGATGCATCACTCCCGAGATAGAGGCCATGGCGGGTCATTCCTTCGCTCGCCACAGTTCGGGTGGCATGGTGACAAAGTTGCTGGCAGCAAGGATTGCCATGGACGCGGGCTGTAAAATGGTCATTGCGAGGGGAAACAAATCTTACCCGCTCGCCGCCATCGAGAACGGTGGGCCATCAACGTGGTTTGTTCCGCTCGCTAAAGCCACCCAATGCACCTCGGCAAACTCCGCCGAGGACTGTTCGAGGAGATCGAGCGAGCCTTGAGGCAGTTGCCGGCAGTTCCGCTCGAATAGCGATCGACGGCGGCCAGCGAATCCCGATCACCACGTCGAAGTCGACAGGGCCTTCCACTCGGTTCCGCATCGGCGCACCGCCGGCACCGTCCAGCTCCGCCCCGGCCGCCGCAGCGTTCTGGATGGCGACGATGAAGGCTTTCGGCGATCCAGCAGCTATTGCCAACTACCGTGCAAACGAGGCAGATGAGCGGCGCAATCCAGACCGGCGAGCTCGACAACGGGATTGGCCGAGAGGTCCGCCCGCCCGACCTGCCCCTTTATGTAATCCACATCGAGCATCTAAATCCGCTGGCGGAGGGGCTTCGCGGTGGCCACTTTGCGGAGATATAACCAGCGATGTTAGAGCCTGAATCGAACACGCCAATTGCCGACGAAGTGGACTGGTCGGATAGCCTTACGGCTTACGACAAAGCGCATTTCACGACTTATATGCGGCTCCTGGACGCCTCCGCCGATGGTGCAAGCGAAGAGGAGATGGCAAACCTGATCCTCGGCATCGATCCAGCACGCGAGCCGGAGCGCGCCAGGAAGGCTCTTCGTAGTCACCTCGACCGTGCGAACTGGATGATGACAAATGGCTACAAGAAATTGTTCGCCGGCTGAACAATCGCGCTGCGCGCTCGTTTCGGCGCGACGCGAATGATGGTGCGGTCATCTTATCCCACCAATCCGGCTGGTCGCCGGCGCTGCCTTCTGCCCAGCTCATGACCCAGGCCCGCCAGGATCACGCAACGACCCGACATCACACGGCCCTGCAGGCCACCGGCGCTCACAGCACCGGCTCGTGAAAACCGTCGTTTAGCCGAACGGCATCCACCGTCTCGTTGGAGCCGTTCAGATATCCGGCCACGCCCCAGACGCGCTCGTTTTTTGGGCGCCGTCTATCCTTCCAACAGCACAGGAACGGTATCGGGAAGCATAGTCGGCCCGCTCGACGGAAGCGACGCAACCATCGACACGACCGTCGGAATCAAAATCGTATAGTGCGGCTTCAACGCGTCGTACGAACCGATCTCCAGCCATTTGTCCGTACATCCGTGGAGCCGCTGCTTGAAAAAGGCGGTATCGCAGAAGGTTTCATTGCATGTAGTTCGTTGGCAACATCACGGTATCAATCGGTGCAATAATTTGCACCATGGTCGGGAAGGAAGGCCCCGCATTGGAGGCGAATGGCCAGCCGAAACAGCCTGTGCCTCATGGTCAGGACGACCAAAGACGAATTCAGTTTCTCAGAGAATTGAAGATCGTGAGGAGGCCAGCAGGGCTACGGCCTGATCCTTGGTGTGCACGCCGAGCTTCTTCTTCGCATTGTCGAGGTGGAAATCGACAGTGCGCGCTTTGATTCCCAAGATGCAGCCGATCGCCCAAGCGGACTTGCCGCGCGCCGACCATTGCAGGCACTCATATTCACGAGGTGTCAACGAAACGCCGTCCACTGTTCGATTGCCGGACAGCTTTCGACGAGCATAAATGTGAAAACATGTCGCCATGAGTTGGAGCGCCTGTTCGTATCGCTCAGCAACGCGCAGGAACGCGGAATTGGGCTTATCAGCGGCAAAGGTCATCGCTGCAACACAGCCTCTACGATCGATAATCGGGATCGTCAAACCGCAGCGGATGCTGAACTGGGCCGCCTCATCAAATAGCTTCTGTTGAGCCGGCGACATTTCAACGCCACACAAATCCGACCCCCATGGAAACGGACAGCCGCCACACCGCGCACGCATGATAACGGGATCGACTTTCTGATACTGGTTTTGCAGATAATGCGCGGTCCAGGGAGGTGGATAATTCGAGATCAGCTTGGGCTCGCCACAAGATTGCAGTGGCAACGACAGATAGGCAAAGGTGAGTAGATCAAGTGCCGCGGCCGCCCCGGCCATGGCATCCCGGAAATCTGTTTCATCGACACTCTCCGACAGCTTCTCCAGAAATGTCTCGAAGAGAAGCGGCATGTTCTTCGTCATTCTCCTGACTCAATCGCTTTATCTGTCTGCTGCGCGCCATTTTGACCTGGAGACTCCGCCATAAGCCGGGGCCGCATAACGGCGGCCGGTTTTGGCAGGCAGTGACCGGGCTGACCGTCTTTACAGATGCCACACGGCGCTGCGGGATCTTCGCACCGGTCGTCGCCAACCGCAGCTGCGCTGGACTGTTCGAACCGCCATCACCGAGGAGCGACAGCATCTTCCCAACGCAATAGCGCAATCAGAGAGATCTTCTTGCGAAATGAAATCCTCGCCGCCCCCGCATCATGCAATCGCGAGAAGTCATCCTGCGCCATCATGATCGGGGCCGTATCAAAGCCGTTATCAACCAATGGCTGCCGCGTGAACGTTGGTCGACAGGGAAGAGGACAACGGATAGGCGCATCTCGCCGCTTTGAGCGCTAAGATCCGGACGTATTGTTGCGACGCTTTCTGATTGTTGGTGGGCAGATCGACTCCAAACATTTGCCATGGATAGAGGGGCCGCTGTTCTCGGCTAAATTCAAATACCAATCTATCATCTTAAGCCGGGCCCAACCCAAGCCGGCACTATCGCTCGACACTGCTGCGGAGACATTCGATTGAAGGCTCTGAAGCACTTTGCGAAGTGCGAAGCAGACGTAAACCCGCAGGCCATGGCAACGTCAATGATGGGCATTCGTGTGCCTTCGATCAGGCGCTTCGCATGGTCCGTGCGAATCCGGAGATAGTGACGCACTGGCGGAAGTCCGATATGGGAAGCAAACAAGCGTTCCAGCTGGCGCCGCGATACTCCGGCCCGTTGCGCGACCTCCTCCATTGTCAGCGGGAACTCCACATTTTCCTCCATGATCCGCATTGCCATCAGGAGCTTGTCGCTGACACCCGCAAAGGCTAGACCCGACGGCCCGGTCTGGCGGTTTGATCCTGGGCGCTGACCTTGGACAGTCGCGTGGCGGCAGACCTCCTGTGCAATATACCCGCCGGCATGGCTGCCGATCAGATCGACCGCCAGGTCAAAAGCTGCCAGTTCTCCTGCGCAGGTTGAATACTGGCCGTCCTTGACAAACAAGGAATCGCTTATGCGGGGTTGGTTGAACACTTCGGCGAAAGCAGCGAGCCGCGACCAGTGTATCGTGCAGCGTGTACCTGCCAGAAGCCCCGTCCGAGCGAGCAGCCATGTCGCTGTCCCAACCGCAGATATCGGCACCGCGCGACGCGCCATCGTTCGCAGAAATCCGTTGAGCTCAGGCGTCAGTTGCTGTTCTACCGGCTCGCCCGTCACGATAGCGAGCTGGTCCGGTCTTCGAGCGTCCGAGCCGAGAACCAGTTCGTCTATGGCGACATCAACAGCAACCGAAAGGCCGTTGGCGCCCTCGATTGCCCGACCGTCAAGCCCCGCGATTCGCCACCGGAACAGCGGCAGGCTCGACACCGTGTTTGCGATCCGAAACGGTTCGAGATAGGCGTGAAGCGCCAGGTGCGAGAACCCGGGTAACACCAAAACCAACAGGTCAAACGGTGGATCGGCCGCCGCCGAATTTTTCGGCGTGGCCAACGACGTAATTGCGCTAATGTTGGCGGGTGCGTTCACTAGGATCCGTGCGTGGCTACTGGCATACCGAACATGCCGGGTTCCGGTTTGATGCCGAGGCCAGGCAGTTGCGGTACGGCGATGTGACCATTTTCGATGACAATCGGATTCTTCGCGTCGAAATGTCCTTCGATATATTCCTGCGCGATCCAGGCGCCCTCAAAACGGCGCGGCTCCACAGTGGAAGCTAAGTGCACGCAAGCCGCCGCGATTATGTCGCCACCCCATGCGTCATCACAGCTGTGCGGTAGCGAGCGGATGGCGCAAACGTCGCGGATTGTCGCCATTTTGGTGAGGCCGCCGAGACGCGTGACCTTGAAGCCGAAGCCATCCGCGATGCAGAGGGAGATCGCCCTGAGTACTGCGTTCTGATCTTCGGTGTTCTCGTCCAAATATACCGGATGCGTCACCCTGCCCTTCAGTGTGACGATCTCATCCATAGTGTTGCAGGGTTGCTCGAAAACGAATGGGATCGCCTGGCAAAGCCGGTCAAGATGAATGGCGGCTGCGACAGTGAGGCCCCTGTTGCCATCCACTGCGATACGAGCTTTGTAGCCGACCGCCTCCCAAACCTTGTGAATCGAGGCCACATCCTGTTCGAGATTTCGCCCCGAGATTTTGACCTGCAGGCGTGGATAACCTGACTTCACCTTGTCGGCGGCTATCCTGGCCGTTTCGTCAGGCGGGCCAACAATCAGCGAATAGTAGGCCGGAACACGGTCGACCAGCGCACCTCCCAGCAGTGTTGAGACCGGCACTCCAAGCCGTTGGCCGAGAAGGTCAAGGAAGGCTATGTCGAACGCTGCCTTGGCATAGCCATGCCCGTTCAAGCGTTCGTCCATGCGTTTGGCGAGAAGCCTGATCGAGGCAATCTCGGCGCCCATAAGGCCTGGGGCGATTTCGGCAATCGCCGCGCGTGCGCCGAGTGCGTGATGCGGCTGATAAACCGGCCCGACCGGGCAGGTTTCGCCCCAGCCAGTCAGTCCGTCATCGGTCACAATCTCGACAATAGTGCTGTCAAGCGCGTCTACGTCGTCGCTGGCCATTCGATAGGTGCCACCTTTAACAGGCAGCTGGACCTTATAGACATTGATCTGGTCGATGCGCATGAGGATGCTCAGTATTCCTCGTTGAGCGCGTCGACAGCGGGGATTTCCCGCGAGCGCCTATCGATATACGCGCGCAATTCCTCGTCCTTCGCGATGTCGAGCTTTGGTTCTTCATATTCGGCCAGAAGGCGGCGCGCATGCTCCAGGGCACGCTGCTTGATGTCCTTGGAGCCATCAGCGTACCACTGCTCAACCGAGTTATTGTCGAAGAGTTTCGGAATAAAGAAGGCCTTCTCGAAGTTCGCCTGTGTATGCGGATGGCCAAAGTAATGGCCGCCCGGCCCGACATCGCGGATCGCAGCCAGGGCTTCATCGTAATCGTCCCACTGGATGCCTTGCGTCATGCGATAGCCCATGGCGCAGACTTCGGCGTCGACGACGAACTTTGCGATCGAGCAGTGCATACCGGCTTCATTCCAGCCAGCCGAATGCCAAATGTAGTTTGCGCCTGACAGTAGCACGGCCATCATCGTCATCGCACTTTCATAGCCAGCTTGCGCATCGAAGATCTTGGCGCCGCCAAGCAAGTTCGAAGTGCGCCATGGCACGTTATAGCGACGGGCCATTTGGCCGATCATGAAATTCATGAGCGATATCTCTGGCGTTCCCGCCATCGGCGCTCCCGATTGCATCGACACGGTCGACAGGTAATGCCCATAAATCGCAGGGCAGCCCTTGCGCACCACCTGCGTGTAGGCAAGTGCCGAAAGCGCTTCCGCATTGAGCTGCGCCACTGCCGCCGCGGTGGAGGCTGGCGTGTTCGCGCCGCCGAGAACGAAGGGCGAGCACAAGACGGGCTGATTGCGCCGGCAGAAAGCTCGCATGCCCCCCAGCATGACCTGGTCCCACACTAGCGGCGAATTGCCATTGCAGTTTCCGGTGGTGACTGCATGCTTCTCGAGGAAGCCTTCACCGAAAAGGATCTCGCACATGTCGAGCACGTCCTCGGCATTCTTAGGCGAGGTGGTCATGCCCATGAAAATTTTGTCGGAATGCTTTATTGACGAATAGGTGATGTGCAGGTGCCGATGCGCGACAACAATGTCCATCGGCTCGACGATGTGGTGAGCCGACGAATGTAGTGCCGGCATCATGTGGGCAAGCTTGTGGAAGGTCCCAAGGTCCGCGATCGTCGGCCCACGCCTCACATCATCGAGATCGCGCATGTATGGTGCGCCTGTCATCGGCACGAAGATGGATTTGTCGCCTCCGAGCTCGACATTCTTCGCTGGGTCGCGCGCGAAATATTCGACGTTGGGGGGAATGGTCTTGATGAGCTGCATGACCAGGCCGCGCTCGAGATGAACGCGGTCATCGGCGCGCACGTCCGCTCCGGCTCTCTTCCAGTCCTCAATCGCGATCGGATCGCGAAACACCACGCCTACTTCTTCCAGGATAGAGAGAGAAGCCTCGTGAATGCGTTCGACCTGCTCGGCATCCATCGGCTCTACCACCGGCAGGCCGCGCTTCAGCGTCGGCAGCATGTCGACCTTCGGCGCGGTGCGGATCGTCCGCCTCGCTTCCCGCCCGCCTCTACGAGAGAGCTGTAGTTGAGCAGTCATGCCGGCCTCCAGACAAATAAGTCGCGACACCGAAACCGGACCGCGCTCAACTATTGCCGGAGCTTTGAGCTTTGACCTACTGCAAAAGTCTCACGCGCGTGTTGACTAACGAGCTGCACCGCCGGCTCGCTCACCCGGACTCAGAGAGATGGTTCGGGTCGAGCAGCGGCGGAGCGTTCGACGTCGCAGCTCAGCCTCACGGATATCGCGCAGACTTGGACGGAATCGCCCCAGACCGTAGGCACCCCGACAGGCAGAGCCGATGATGCATTGCGGCAAGCGAGCGAAATAAAGTCAATCGGGAGACGACTTTTTTGCGTCGACTGGCTTCCGCGGCTCCGTGGTAGCACGTTTCTTGCTTGGTGCGGGGCAAGAACAGGACAGCCCGTTCCCGGATCAGGCGAGGTGAACAGAAACGACAACCTCGGACTCATCTAGGCATCAGATGCGGTAGCGACAGGAGGATTTGAATGCCAAGGCCAAATCTCGTCAATAATGTACTCAGCGCGAGCACGTCGCGCAGAACCTTGCTGAAGGCCGGCGGCGCCGCCGCGCTGGTCATGAGCGGCCTGACGACGGGCGCCAGGGCCGACGCGTCCCGGCCGCTGGTCTATGCCTTCGCGGCATGGTCCGACGCGCTGGCAATCACCTATGTCGGGGCGAAGCTCATCGAGGACAATTTCGACTACAAGGTCCAGCCGCTGCAGGCGGAGCCGGGCGTGATCTATGCCTCGCTTAAAACCGGGAAGGCCGACCTCTATTCGAACTCGTATATGCAGGGGATGGGCCCGCTGAAAGGCGACTATCACGGCGGCCAGGCGGACTATGTAAAGAAAGTCGCCGGTTCCATCAAAGTCGTCGGCGTTTCGGAAGGCCCGATGACGCAGGGCCTTGCCGTTCCGGACTACGTTGACATCAAGAGCATCGCCGAGCTCAACGACCACGCCGACAAATTCCCAAGCGGCATCATCGGCATCGACGCCGGCTCCGGCCTCATGCAGGCCGCGGATGCAACGGTGAAGGCTTACGGTCTCAAGCTCAACCTGGTCCCGGGCAGCGAAGCTGCCATGGAAGCGGCCTTCCAGCGCGCTTACTCGAAGAACGAACCGATCGTGGTCACCACTTGGGAGCCGCTCCCGATGTGGAGCAAATTCAAGATGAGGTATCTCGAAGACCCCAAGAACACGATGATGTCGGAGCCCTACTACTGTTTCCACGTCACGTCGAAGGACTTTGAATCCAACTTCCCGAAGGCCCAGGCATTTTTGACAAGGTTCCACATCCCGAATGACGAAGAAGCCAAGATCATGGGCTGGATCGACGGCGGGATGAAGCCTGAAGACGCCGCCGCAAAGTGGATCGGCGAAGTGAAAGGCAAGGGCATCATCGAGCCGTGGCTCGCCTGATCCCGCAGCACGCATCCTCCCAAGGAGTGCGGGGGTCCGCGCCGACCCCTGCGTCACTGTTTATGCGCGGGAGCCTTGCATGAGCACGCGAAAGCAGGCCATCGAGATTAAGGACCTCTACAAGATTTATGGGCGCAACCCCGAAGTGAAACTGGACAGACTGCGTTCGGGCGCCTGCGGCCCCGACGAGGGCAGCGGTTTCGTCGCGCTCAACAACATCAATATGACGATCGAGACCGGAAAAATCTTCGTCGTAATGGGTCTCTCAGGCAGCGGGAAATCGACCCTTCTTCGCTGCATCAATCGACTTATCGACCCCACTGCCGGCCAGGTCGTGGTCAATGGGAAGGACGTCACGAAAGCCGGCAAAAAGGAACTCCGCCAGATCCGCTCCAGCACGATCGGAATGGTGTTTCAACATTTTGCGCTCCTGCCGCACATGTCGGTCATCGACAATGTTGCGTTTGGGCTCCGTGTCGCCGGGGTCGGACGCAAGGAGCGACGCGAGCGCGCAGGCAAGGCACTCGAGCTCGTAGGGCTCAGCGGATGGGGCGACCGCAAGCCGTCCAACCTTAGCGGCGGCATGCGCCAGCGCGTCGGCCTGGCGCGTGCCTTGGTGATGGACACGCCGGTGCTGCTGATGGATGAGCCGTTCAGTGCGCTCGACCCGCTCATTCGCGAGGAGATGCAACAGGAGTTGCTTCGGCTTCAGAGCACTCTGAACAAGACGATTGTCTTTGTGACACACGACCCAAACGAAGCGGCAACAATCGGTAACCGCATCGCTATTCTCCTCAAGGGAGAGGTCGTCCAGGAAGGCCAGCCGATCGATATCGTGCTCTCCCCTGCCAGCGACTACGTCAGGGACTTCGTGCGGGGCATCGATGTCTTCAAGGTGCTGTCGGCTGGCCAAGTTATGGATGCCGTCTGTCCGCCGGTGGAACTGGCGAACAAGCCGATCTCAGAATGGACGAAACACCTGTCGAAAGCCTTCGTAAAGATCGCGCCCGACGATCTGATCGCCCCCTATGTCGATGAGCTGGCGAAAGAGCAGCGCGCTTTAATCGTGGTTCAGAACGACGGAACGCCCGTCGGGATAGTCACACCCAGGTCCGTTCTCAGAGCCCTCGCGGCCCATTCCTCATTAGCGGGCTCGACGCCGAACATCGAAAAACTGAAACCTGCCGACACGACGAGGGCAAAACGCCGCGGCAGAACGGGCGACACAATAACGAACGTCAACCTCAAACGACTCTAGCTGCGGATTCATGACGATGGATTTTTCGGAGTTTGCAGGGACGGTTGCTGCGTCAATCGACGAGTTCACGACCTACCTCTCAACGCATTTCGGATTTGTCTTCGATTTCATCTCGACGGTGATCCTGGGCATCCAACAGCCCTTGGCCATGGTCCTGACGAGCGCCCAGGCCTGGCTGATCATCGCAATCGTTATGATCGGCGGTGTCCTGCTTGGGCGGCTCTCGCTGGCTATCCTCAGCGGGTGTGGGCTGGCCTTCATCTTCGTCATGAATCTCTGGGCGCCGGCGATGGTGACACTTTCGCTAGTCCTTACAGCGGCAACTGTCGCCCTGGCCATCGGCATACCCATCGGAACCCTGATCGCCGAATCCAAACGCCTGAACGCAATGGCTGAGCCAATCCTCGACTTCATGCAGACGATGCCTCCGTTCGTGCTGCTCGTTCCAGCCGTGTTCTTCTTCGGCGTTGGAACGGTTCCGGGCATCGTTGCGACGATCTTCTTCGCCATGCCGCTGCCTATCAGGCTCACTGCCCATGGTCTCAAGATGGTCGAGCCGGAAATGGTCGAGGCGGGCGAGGCCTTTGGCGCAAGTCGCCTAGCCGTGCTGTTCCTGATCAAACTGCCGCTGGCGTTCTCCTCGATTATGGCCGGTGTCAATCAGTGCGTGATGATGTCGTTGTCGATGGTCATCATCGCATCCATGATAGGCGCTGGCGGCCTGGGCGATGAGATCATCCGATCGATCTCTCGCCTTCAGGTTGGGCGAGGCGTCGAAGCTGGCCTTGCGGTCGTTGTTCTGGCGATCCTGATCGATCGCATCACCAGGCGGATAAGCGAGAAAGTTGATCCGACTGCCTGACAACACGAAGCCCGGCCGGTGACCGGGCTCTCCTCTCACGCAATCGGCAGCGGCAGTTTTTTGGTGCGTCCGCCGTCGATGACGTAGACCTGCCCGGTCACGAAGGAGCTTTCTTCCGAGGCAAGCCAAACGGCAAGGTTTCCGACATCAGTCGGCTCACCAAGACGTCCAACCGGATGCATGGCGAGCAGTTCCCTGCGGACACGCGAGCTGTCAGCCATGCTGTCGATGTAGATCTCACTGAGGTCAGAATTGATCCAGCCCGGCGCAATGGCATTGCACCGGATACCCTCGTGCCCATGGTCCACGGCGACGGCTGCTGTAAAGCCATGAATGCCAGCTTTCGAAGCGGAATATCCTGGGTGACCCGGATTAGACGCCAAGCCTTCAATCGAGCCGATGTTGACGATGCTTGCAATGCCTCGCTTGCGAAGATGCGGCATTGCCGCCTTCGTTAACAAAAATGGAGCCTTGAGGTTGATGTTCATCATCTGGTCCCAGTCCGTCTCGGCCATTTCCTCGACGGTCTTCTCGAACATGATCCCGGCGTTGTTGACGAGGATGTCAAGGCCGCCAAATCGCTCGACGACGGCCTCGACGGCCGAAACGATGTGCTCGGAGTTCGCAAGGTCCGCCTTCACATAAATGGTGCGATCGTTGAGGATCTCGTCGGGTGGCGGGTTCCTCTGCACAATGGCAACCTTGGCTCCCTCCTCCACGAAACGTCGCGTGATGCCGGCGCCGATGCCACGGCCGCCGCCAGTGATGATAGCGATTCTTCCTGCAAGTCTGTCAGCCATAGGGTGTCCTCAATAGACCGGCTTGGCGCCGTTCACTTCAACCGTCGTGCCGGCGATGTAGCGGGCGGCATCGGAACTCAAGAAATACACCGCACCGGCGATGTCTTCCGGCTCGGCAATGCGCCCGAGCGGAACCGTCTTGTTGAGCTCCGCTATGGCAGTGTCGGGATTGAAGCCGCGCTTGGCGAAGCCGGTACGCAGCATCGGCGTGTTGACCTCATTCGGACACACCGCGTTGACTCGTATCCCGTCACCGGCATGGTCGCGGCCAAGGCACTTCGATAACGCCGCCACAGCCGCCTTGCTGGTGCAATAGGCGGCATGCCCGGGTCCGGGATAAAGTCCCCAGCACGATGCGATGTTTACGATCGCGCCGCCGCCGTGGCCCTTCATATGGCCGATCGCCCTCCGGCACGTATAGAATATCGATGTCAGGTTGATTTCGAACGTCCGCTCCCAATCGATATTGTTGAAAAAGTCCGCGTCGCGGTCGCCCGTGGCACTTTCGTAGGATGGCGTTCCGCAGAGACCCCAAAATTGAATCCTGATTCCATGCAATGCGCCGGGGTGGAACTGGATTCTAATATCGGTGGCGATTTGCGGTGCGCCGGACTTTTTCAACAATATCAATCCTCATCGGTCGTCTCGAGGATATTGCCCCTCGTGATGATCCCCGCATTGTTGACGAGCACGTCCAGCCTGCCTGTGATCTGGATGGAATAGTCGATCAAATCTTCGCAATAAGCCTTGTTCCTGAGGTCGCCGGCCGTGCTCCAGACATTCTGTCCGATTCGATTGAGTTCGGCCTCGAGCTGGTCCAGGCCAGCCTGGTCGGCGTCGCTGGCAATCACATGAAAGCCGTTGGCGACGAACTGCGTGGAGATCGCTTGCCCGATACCTCCCGCCGCGCCTGTTATCACCACCGTTTTCTTTTCAATGCCAGTCATAGCTCAAGCCATCTCTGAGAGGGAAAGTTCGGCTCATAATCTCTCAACGGCTGGCGAAGACCAGTGGGGCGGCCCTGCAAAAGTCTCACCCCCTTGTTGAGTAGTTGAGCCCAGATATCGCCAGGGACATGCTAGGGTGTAGCTGCGTCGGACATGGGATTGGGCAGCGTCGCAGATCGCGCAGCATGGTGCGTACAGTTTCCCTATGTTGTGGAGGTGGCTCGGGATCGCGGCCATAGTCCGTCGCAACGCGGGCCATCGCGTCGTCTTATAAATGATTTGCCGATAACTTGGGGTTCGCTTGCCCAATCTGTCGCGCCGGGCGAATATCGAAGTGTTTGGAGCTTGAGATGGTTCGCCGCTACTACGACCTTCCGTCCCTGACTGCTTTGGCTGTTTTCGAGGCGTCTGCCCGGCACTTGTCATTCAAATTGGCTGCTGCGGAACTGAACGTCACTCCCGGCGCCGTGAGCCGGCAGATCAAGGCGATCGAGGACGAACTCGGGGTTCCGCTGTTTACCCGATTAGGAACCGGTGTGGCGCTGACAGGCGCCGGCGAAGACCTTTACGGCGTGTTGGCTACCGGTTTTTCGCGGGCCGCAGATATCGTCCGAAATGTGAAACACGGTGACCGTTCCAAGAACGTCACGCTGGCGTGCACGGACGCCTTCGCGTCGACGTGGCTGATCCCGCGGATGCCGGATTTTTGGACGAGGTACCCGGATATCGCGGTTGACCACCTTATCTCGGACAATCCCCGCGATTACCGCCGCGCCGAGGTCGAATTGCGCATCCGCTACGGGTTCGGATCGTGGTCGAATGAAGATGCTGAGCTCCTTTTCAATGAAACAATCTACCCGGTATGCGGGCCTGGGTTTGCGAGCAGGCACCGCGATGCAACGGCGGAATCGTTGGCCGACCTCCCCCTGCTGCATGTCGATTGGGTGGACCCCGATTGGGCTGGCTGGGACGAGGTCCTTCGGCGCGCGGGGGTCTCGCATGGTCCGACCCGCGGTCGGCGCTTCGGCAAGTTCTTCGTGGCGCTTCAGGCAGCTCAGGCCGATCAAGGGGTGGCTGTTGGGTGGCATCGCCTTGTCAAGGCGCAGATTGACGAGGGGAAACTCGTCAGACTGACGGATCTCGAGCTCCCAGCCCCTGGCAGCTATTATCTCACATGGTATCAAAATCGTTCGCTTTCCCCTGCCGCCCAGAGCCTGCGTAGCTGGATCCGGGAAGTGGCGGCGCAAGAACGAGAGAGCTAGAGCTCTCTGCCGGCGCGCTTCTGCATCGCCCACAACTTCATCGGCGCTCCGATCGCCATCAGCGGTTCTGGATAAAGCTGAGTCGGGGTTGGCCCTTTCAGTGCGTCTGCAACCATTGGCTCGTTGCTGCCAACGCCAAGATCGGCAGCCAGCATCCCGTAGAGGGTGCCCTGCACCGTTCCCAGGCCATTGCAGCATCCGGCAACGAAGACTCTGTCTTCAATTTCGCCGAATGCAGGCGCGGAATTGAGGGAGAGACACAAGTGGCCTCCCCAGCGAAATTCCATCGGTGCTTGACCCAGCATCGGGAAGCGCGCCTGGAATGATCGATCGTGCACGGCGCCGATCCGACGGATCTGCTTCTCGCTGGTGGACATGTCCGGATTATAGGTGAAGGTGTTGCGGACGACGATCCGATCGCCAATCCTCCGGATGGTTGATCCCATCGGATCGGCCGGGATCAAGCCCCAATGCGGCTCACCTCCCACCGCTGTCTGTTCGCTCTTGGAGAGCGGCCTCGTCATGCTGGCGTAGGTGAACACGTGCAGCAGGCGATTCTTGAAGTAACCAAAACTTTCGAGATGACCGTTGACTGTCAGTATCAACCGCGGCGCGGTGATCTCGCCCTCAGCCGTCTTGGCAGTATGCAGTTTGCCGGTCTGTAAAGATGTGACCGGGGAATTCTCGAATAGCTGCACACGCCTCGACAAGCCTTCGGCAAGCCCACGGATGAAGCCGGCGGGCTGGGCCATTACCGTTCCTGGCGTGAAGGTACCGCCGACGAAAAAATTGGTTCCAGTGATTTCCTTCAACTGCAGCGCGTCGAGCCGCTCGAATGGCTCGCCTAGCCCCGTCAGATGCTTTTCAAATTCGCGCAGAACCGCAACACCGTGATCGGTTGCAGCTCCATGGTACTTGCCGGCCCGAACGAAGAACTTCTGCAATCCGTATTCGTCCGCCGCCGAAGCAGAGAATTCAATCGCGGTCCGGTTCATGCGGATGCGTTTGTGATCGTGATCCTGGCTTCCGCCGTAATGCTCCCCACCAAGCTCGTGCGGAAGGTCGATCATGAAGCCGGAGTTGCGCCCGGCAGCACCCCAGCCGACGCGCTGAGCGTCGACCACCACTATGCGCTCGTTCGGCACCAGTTGTGCGAGGCGCCGCGCGGCCGCCAAGCCAGCAAACCCAGCTCCTACAATGAGCCAGTCCGCCTTATGACGGCCGCGCAGCACCTCAGGTGCCTTGGGAGGCGGCAGAATACCGTACCAACCGGGCATGGATGTGTCCGCAGGCGTGCGGACAGCCTCATGATCGCTCATCGGTGCGACCAGGCTAGTCTACCGAACGCGAGACTTTAGGATCGGAGATGTCCGCCCAGATGGTCTTGAGTTCAGTATATTGGTCATGGGCATGCAATGACTTGTCTCGTCCCCCGAAGCCCGAAAGCTTGAAGCCGCCGAACGGAGTCGAGACATCCCCTTCCCCGTAGCAGTTGATGGTCACCGTCCCGGCGCGAATGTCCCTTGCGATGCGATGTGCCTTGCCGAGATTGGCGGTAAAGATTGAAGCTGCAAGCCCGTATTGCGTATCGTTAGCGACCCGGAGCGCCTCGTCAGCGTTGGCCACTTTGATTACCGACAGCACTGGACCGAAAATCTCCTCTCGCGCAATCGTCATTTCGGGCGTGACATCGTCGAATACGGTCGGCTCGATGAAATAGCCTTTGCCATGCTTGTGGGCGTTGCCGCCCGTGACGATCCTGGCGCCTTCCGCCCGCCCCTTCTTGATGTAGCCCATGATGCGGTCGAACTGCTCCTTCGACACAATGGCGCCCAGCCGATTGCCCGGATCCAACGGCTCGCCCATAGGCCATTCCTTGAGCTTGTGGAGGACCGTTTCCACCAAGCGGTCCTTGATCTTCTCGTGCACGATCACGCGGGAATTGGACGAGCAGTTCTCGCCCATGTTCCAGAAGACGGCCTGGGTGACATGCTGCGCCACAACATCGAGATTCTCCGCGTCTTCCAGCACGATGCATGGGTTCTTTCCCCCGCATTCGAGCACGATACGCTTGAGATTGGACTTGGCGGAATATTCCAGGAATTTCCGGCCGACGTCAGTTGACCCGGTGAAGGCAACCATGTCGACATCGGGATGCACGCCGAGTGCCTTGCCAGTCACTTCGCCCGGACCAGTGACGATTTGCAGGACGCCCGACGGCAGCCCGGCCTCATGCGCCAGTTCGGCGATCCGCAACGTCGACATGTTGGTCTGCTCGGCCGGCTTGACGATGACGGAGTTGCCCGTCGCAAGCGCCGGACCGATCTTCCAGGCCAGCATGAGGATCGGGAAATTCCAGGGCAGAACGCAGGCGACCACGCCCAGCGGCTGGCGCACGATCATCGACACGACATCATCCCCCGAGGGTGACGTCTGGCCGTAGAGCTTATCGGTGGCTTCCGCATGCCATTGCAGGCAATGCAGGGCCTCGGGGATGTCTATGGTTTCGACGTCGTAGATCGGCTTGCCGCTTTCGAGCGTCTCAAGCACTGCAAGCTCATGGGTGTTTTGCTTCATCAGCTTCACGAGCCGTCGCAGAACCCGCTTACGCTCGCTCGGATGCGCACGCGACCAGGCGCCCGATTCAAACGCCAGTCGCGCCTTCTCGACAGCGAGATCGACATCGGCCTGGCCGCAGGAAGCGATCTTGGCGATGACCTGCCCTGTCGAGGGATTGATGGTCTCGAAAGTATCCCCAGATTGTGCAGCCCGCGCCTTGCCGTCAATTACTGCGCTGGTCGGCAGTGGCAGGCTGTCCGCTAAGTTCTGGTACTCATCACGCGTTAATAGCGATGACATTCTCGGAAGCCCTCTTCTGGGATTTTGCAGTGATTGACGCGATGACTGCCTTAAGGGTGCGGATCGTCGACTCGAGTTCCCGCTTCTGTTCGTCGCCGAGTGCCCGCATCGGCAGGCGCACGGGCCCAGCTGGCAATCCAGCCAATTCGCACCCAAACTTTATGCTCTGGACGAATTTGCCGCCCTGTTCGAGAAGCCTCATCAGAGGCAGAAGCGCCGACATGATCTGCCTGCCCTTGGTGAAGTCCTTCTCAATCACGCAGGCTTCGTACAGCGCGAGGTGCTCTGCCGGTAGGCAGTTGCCGGCGCCGCAGACCCACCCTTTTGCGCCCCAGGCGAAGAATTCGAGCGCCTGATCATCCATGCCGCAGAACAGGTCGATATGAGGATAGTCGCGAGCCAAGGCATGCAGCTGGTTCATGCTGCCGCTAGATTCCTTGATGGCACAGAAATTGGAGCTGCGACCGACGCGGTCCAGGAACTCTAGATCCATCATCGTTCCAGTGCGACCGGGATAGTTGTAGAGCATCACCGGTAGATTGGCGGCTTTGTCGATCGCAAGCGCATGATTGGCAAGTTCGAGCTGCGTGGGAACAGCGTAATACGGCGAGCCGATTAGAATGCCGTCGTACTTGAGGTCCTTTGCAATTAGCGCGTATTCAATGCAGTCGTCGGTGCGAATGGAGCCGACGCCGGCGATCAAGGGCATCTTCCCCTTCACCACGCTCCTCGCTAGCTTCAGCAGGCTGACACGCTCGTCGCGTGACTGGGCGTAGTACTCTCCTGTCGTGCCACCAACAATGATACCGTGGACCCCAGTTGAGACCAAGTGCTCGACCATGACGCAGAAGCCGTCACGGTCGATCGATCCGTCCGCATGAAAGGGCGTTGTGACGGGCGGAATAACGCCTTTGAACGACATCTGCCTGGCTCCAATTCGGGCTATTGGCCAGTGTTATATGCAAGCTGAGGAGCGGGGGCAGTCGAATTAAATTCACCTGGCAGGCAACTTTTTTGCGGCTCGGGCGGATCAAGCATACCTGCGAGAACCGGCGTATCGCCGCGCCGCCTGACACGAGCATGTCGCTCATTTGACGGCAACTACCTCTTGGCCAATCGGAGATTATGATGGTACATCGCCTTGGTCTCGAAACTGTTGAGAAACTCCAGAAGGTCAAATCCTCGGCTCAAATCTGGGGTTTTTGGTAGATATCTAGTTGTTTAGTCCCGGCATTTGCTGGAGCGGATTTACGATGAACTGTTGGGGCTGGTCAGGCCATGCTTTGCAGATGAACTCGTAGGGCGTGAGCCCCTTGAGGGTTTTGAGCCTGCGGGCGAAGTTGTAGGCGGCGACGAAGTCGGTGAGGTGCTGCCGGAGCTGATCGTGGCTCTCGTAGTAAAAGCGTTTGACGGTCGCGTCCTTGATGGTCCCGCTCGACCTGGCCGTTGGTCCACGGATGCCTTACCTTGGTCGTGCGGTGCTCGATATCGTTCTTGGCGCAGGTGAGCTCGAAGGCATGGGCCCAGACAGTCTCGCCATTGCCGAGAGCCTCCTTGATGAGAGGTACGGCCGACCCGCCTGCACCGGGCGTGGTGAACTGGATGCCGTAGCACCTAAGGAATGAAGGATGAGAGGCAACCGAGACATCGGTGCGCGCAGCTTTTCGCTGCAGGCGCGCACCGATCGAGGTGGCCATGGGCAGTCGAAGAATCTCTAGAATGTGAATGTTCACAACCCATTCCGGAGAGACCGACCATGCTGCCTCATTGGCCTGGAAGCGTGTGGCTCAGCCCATCACTGGCTCGCGAACTGACGAAGTTCGGCCATGACGTGCGGTTGATGCCGCCAGCCTATGTGAAGGCTTACGTGCGTCGTCAGAAGAACGACGCTGCCGATGCAGCAGCCATCTGCGAGGCGGTGACGCGTCCTTCCATGCGTTTTGTGCCGGTGCGATCGGTCGAGAACCAGGCGGGCCTCATGCATCACAAGGTGCGCGAACTTCTGGTGGCTCAGCGCACGCAACTGCTCAATGCTCTTCGCAGTCATCTGGCCGAAATCGGGATCATCGCCGCGCAAGGACCGAACAACGCACGCGCTTTGGCTACCCTCGTCATCGAGGGCAACGACATGATCCCGGCAGCCGTGAGTTCGGCATTGTTGCCTTTGGTGCACCAATTGACGGAACTCGATGACGAGATCAGGCAGAGCGATCAGGCAATTATGGCCCTCGCTAAAGCTGATGAAACGGCACGCCGCCTGATGACCGTTCCTGGCACCGGTCCCGTCACTGCCTCCGCCCTTGTGGCGAGTGTCCAGGATATCTCCGCCTTCTCGGGCCCGCGCGAATTCGCTGCTTTTTTAGGGCTCACGCCAAGGCAGAACTCCTCCGGCGGAAAGGAACGGCTGGGACGCGTCTCCAAGATGGGAAACCGATATTTGCGCAAGCTGCTCGTGGTCGGCGCGCACGCCGTTCTCTTCCATCGCAGACGCAGCAGTGATGCGTTGAGAAGCTGGGCAGATCGCCTCTTGGAGGCCAAACCCTTCAAGCTTGTCGCCGTGGCAACGGCCAACAAGCTCGCCCGTATCGTCTTCGCACTCATGCGCGACGTGACACACTATGCCGGCACACCGGCGTAACGACAGCATCGGCTAAGGCCGGGACCGGAATCGAGGGTGACAATGACGTGATGGGAACAGACGAGAATGGATCCTGAAAGCCTGCAGCATAGTCGGAGCTTCGATCTCGCTCTCTTGATCAGGCCAAAGGATCAGCGGATACCATCAGGGCCAGCGGTCACAAGACCGCAACAACAGGCCGGAGACATGACCGCACCCGCGACTATCCCATCGCCAAAAACAAACCCTTGATCTGCGGGCGCCGTCCAGACATGACTATGCTGTATCGCTCGACGGATTGCCTCTGTCGTCGTGGCGCTGCCGTGTAGAACTTGGCCCATAGTGCCTCCTTCCATTCGGAAGAAAATAATGCACCATCAAAGCTCGGGATCAAACAACTAGCCGTTCTTGTGACAAGATTCGTCTGAAGAGGTTATTGGAGATGCCGGCCAAGACAGCGCCTGTCCCGAAGCCGGCCATGAGCGCGTCATAGGCGACGGGCCCTCCTCCCAGCTGATCGCGGAAAATTAGGGGCAGCAGCGCGAGTATGGCGATGCTTGCCAGGCCAAGAGGGTTCCACGAGTGATCGCCGCCTTGATTTCCGATGACATCGCCGTGAAGCGCAGCCCGTCATAGATCGCCGTCCTCAGGATCACGCGGGAGAGGCGAGGACCGAGCCTTCCGCTTGCATCGCCATATGGTGACCAGAGGGACCAGATAGGTGAGCGTGGTTACGGCGAAAGCCGTCAGAAGCCCGAATGAGGCAACCACGATGCCCCCCGAGCGCCGGGCCAACGGTCCTTACAGTGTTGAAGCCGAGCGAGAGGAGGGTAACGGCAGCAGGAACATCGCGTCGGGTCCACAATGTCGCCAACCGAGGCCTGCCAAGCAGGATCATTGAGAGCGCCGCCGCGACGGCTGAAATTGTCGGCGATGGCCCCCGACGAAGACATAGAATAATACGCAGGTAGCGTCGATGAGGCCTGCACCAGCGCAACCATCAGATCGGATATCGAGATCGTGGCCATCAGCCAGCTCATGGCAACAGTCTGCATCAGCCAACGAAGACTTGAGACCTGCGTGGCGAGCCAGATGAACGAAAGGTTCGGTTCTTGAGCGGCGCAAACGCCCCTGGCAAAATTACATCCGCATCTGCGCCAGCCACTTCGCTCATCTCTGTGCCGTTGCCTTTCGTCTACTGGTCCAGTTGCCCTGGCGTGTCGTCCAGCGGGATCATCTGGTGACCGGGCAAGCTTTTCGGAGCGCGGGCAAATTGGCGAGCGCCACTGGCCATTTCCACCCGTCAGCCACCTCCCTGCACATGCGCGAGCGACGGCCGTTCACGTAGTACGCCTCTACCGATCCACCTCGGGAGGCACTCGAATTAAACTCAATCGGCAGGCTATTTTTTTGCCTCTCTGCAAGGTCTCGATACGTGCTAATCGTCCCTAACCCTTTGATCGTGCGCTGCTAATGGGCAGGTCCAAAAAGCTGGCGACTAAAAGGCCCGCAGCCAAGTAATTTGCCTGTTGGCAGAGGAACAAAATATGAGCGTCACAAACCGCGAACTTGAGAGCAGGCGCATAGCGGCGGTTCCCAGTGGTGTAGCGTGCGCGTTCCCGATATTCGCTGATAGAGCTCTTAACGCAGAGCTTTGGGACGTTGACGGACGACGTTACATCGACTTCGTGGGTGGTATGGGTGCCCTCGCTGTTGGTCATTCGCATCCTGGAATCGTAGCAGCGGTTCGCGATCAGTTGAATCGCTTCACTCACACCTTTTTTGGAACTGCCCCTTATGAAGGCTATGTTGCCTTGGCCGAGCGACTAAATGCTCTTGCACCGATGGCTCCAGCCAAGACCCTGCTCGTTACAACCGGCGCGGAGGCAGTCGAGAACGCAGTTAAGATCGCTCGTTACCACACGGGCCGCCGGGGAATTGTTGTCTTTAGCGGAAGCTTTCATGGCCGAACGCTCCTGACACTAGGAATGACAGCTCAGGTAAACCCTTACAAAATGGGTTTTGGTCCATTTCCAGGAGACATTTATCGTGTTCCGTTCCCGTACGCTTATCGCGGAATCAGCACGCAAGACGCCCTGTCAGCCCTCCATGCTCTGTTTGAAACAGAACTCAATGCCTCAGAAGTAGCCGCAATTGTTATTGAGCCGGTGCAGGGCGAAGGCGGATTCCTGCCGGCGTCCTCTGAATTCCTTAAAGCCCTTAGACAGATCTGCAATACTCACGCCATAGTGTTGGTCGCTGATGAGGTCCAGTCGGGTTTCGGACGGACGGGCAGACTTTTCGCCATAGAAAACTTTGACGTTCAGCCGGATTTGATAGCTGCCGCCAAGAGCCTTGCGGGCGGCCTGCCACTTGCAGCTGTGATCGGCAAGGCCGAGATCATGGACTCGGTTCACCGGGGGGGGCTTGGGGGTACTTACGCGGGTAATCCATTGGCATGCGCAGCCGCACTGGCAGTCCTAGACGTTGTTGAGAACGAAGGATTGCTCACTCGGGCGGAAGAAATCGGTGCGCGCCTACAAGCGGGATTGGAGCGCCTCCGAATTAGAAGCAACCATGCAGAGATCGGCGAGATCCGGAGGCTCGGCGCAATGATTGGCATAGAATTGGTTAGGGATAGCGTCAGCCGCGAGCCAGCGACAGATGTCACTGCGAGAATCATCCAAGAAGCCGCTCGAAACGGCCTGCTGCTGGCCTCGGCAGGACGCTTTCACAACGTGATCCGCTTTCTTGTGCCGCTCACAACTTCGAACGACATTTTGGACGAAGCCATATCTATCCTTGGTCGATCAATGGAAGATATGTCTGAACTCCCAGCCTAGCACGAAGGCGAGGCACGCGTAGGGTAACCAGTGGAGCCGCCGACCGCCTCGTAATAGCTGGCGGGTCGGATTCACACGGCCCCGTTTCGGCACAGTTGATCTATGAGTGCTGCGCCGATTTGGGAGCGCCCTGTCGTCGGGAAGCACGCCTTGCAGATCGGGCACCTAAAGTTGTGTGCCCGGAAGCGAATGTTGTGTTCCTGCGGCGCCCACCCAAGGTAAGTCCCCTGAAATTTAGGTCCCCGTTTTGGGCAACGTAAGTTCGCTACTCGGCGCGCCGAGTAGCCGAGGAATAACTGAGGTTTCGCGGCCCGCTCAGGCTTGCCGCAAAATCAAACGAAGCGCACATCAACCGCGAGACGAAAAAACATGAGTCTGGTTGCAGAACCCGAGATGAAAGATCAGGTGCCAGCAGAGCCGCGTCGCGGACGCCGGCGGCCGCTACCCGACAAGGTCAAGAACATCGTATGGGGCCGCGCTGCGGGACGGTGTCAATATGCGGGATGCAATGCCCTATTGATCGGCGACGAGGTGTCGGGAGCTGTCAACGCTAACGCGGCCTATATCGGGCACATCATTGCGGACTCGGAGGATGGGCCGCGAGGCGATCCGATTCTATCACCCAAACTTGCCCAGGAGCCGGATAACCTGATGCTCGTCTGCGACCGTCACCACCGCGTTTTCGATCGCGAGATGGTTGCTGAGCATCCCGCCGATGTCTTGATGGCAATGAAGCGTCGTCACGAAGACCGAATCCGGACGGTCACAGGCATCGACCAGGATCTGAGCAGTCATGTCATTCGATACGCTGCGAGGATCGGGACCAACGAATCTCCCGTGGCCAAAGGCGACCTCAAATGGTCGATGATCCCGGATCGCTATCCGCTTGACGACGGTTGGATAGATCTCGATCTCGCGACGCTCGATCTATCCGATCACGAACCGGATTTCTGGCGCATCCAGGTCCGCAACCTGCGGGCCAGCTTCGCCGAGAAAGTTCGCGGGCGGATGGAGCGGCAGGAAATCCGTCGCCTAACAGTGTTCGGATTGGCGCCGATCCCGCTCCTGATCGAGCTAGGGCGTCTGATCTCCGACATCGCAACTGCAGACGTCCGGCAGTTGCTGCGCAGCCCCAAGGGCTGGAGGTGGGACCCGAACGCTCCGCCGCTCCAGTTCAACGTCCTGCGGCCGTCCGGTTTGGAAGGCAAGGTCGCGCTGAAGCTGGCGGTCAGCGCACCCGTCGTAGACGATCGGGTCCACGCAGTGCTCGGCAACGATGCGGCGATCTGGTCCATCGCGGCCGACGGTGCCCATAACGACATTATGCGCAGCCAGGCTGATCTGGCCGTGTTCGCGCGTCTTTTCAGAATAACGCTGGACGCCATCAAGGTCGCCCATGGCGAGAACACGATCGTGCACGTGTTTCCCGCCGTTCCAGTTTCCGCTGCCGTCGAGGCTGGTCGCGCCTGGCAGCCGAAGGCGCACCCCACTCTCAAGATCTACGACCAAAACAAGAAGCACGGCGGCTTCATTTTCGCCCATGAACTTGAACACGCCGGCTAATCAGGAGTTTTTCATGAACATGCATTTGAGCCCGACGATCACCCCAGAGGCTGACGAAGTTCTCGAAGACCTCGCCAAAGAACTAGAGATTCCCGAACATCGATACGAACAGGCGGAGACGAGCTACAAGTCGCTGGGCGACTGGCTCAACCGACCCGAGTCGACAATTCGGCGATACGGGCCTCAAGTCCACGTCCAAGGGTCGTTCGGTCTCGGCACCGTCACGCCACCGCTCACTTCGGACGAGCACTACGACATCGATGCCGTCTGCGAGTTTCAACGCTTGACGAAGAACGAGACCACGCAGGCCAATCTAAAGCGCCTTCTCGAAATCGAGATGAGGCTGTACGCCCGCAGCAAGAACATGGTCAAGCCGCTGGAGGAGCATCGCCGCTGCTGGAGGCAACCGTACGCGGACGAAGCTCAATTCCACATGGACGTCACGCCCGGAATTCCGAATGGCGGCGAACTGACCCAACTCCTGAAAACGCGCGGCTTCGATACTTCGCTCGCCGAGACCGCGATGTCGATCACCGACAATCGCCACCCGCACTACCAGATTATCGCGGCCGATTGGCAGCGGTCGAATCCACGCGGCTATCTGAAATGGTTTCTGGCACGCATGGCCAAAGCCTACGACAAGCGGAAGAAGGAGCTTCTTCAGAAAGGGGTGAGGGCGGGCACCGAGCCGATTCCGGACTATCGGATCCGCACCCCGCTGCAGTACGCCATCATGATCCTGAAGCGCCATCGCGACATCATGTACATCGGCCGCAGCGACGAAAAGCCGATCTCGATTATCCTCACGACGCTCGCCGCCCACTCCTACGAAGGAGAGGAGAAGATCGCTGAGGCGCTGTTCGTGATCCTGAGGAAGATGGACAGCTTCATCGGGACCGCGGCGGACGGCAGCCGTCTCATCGCCAATCCCAGCGATCCGCTGGAGAACTTCGCTGACAAATGGAAGGAGCATCCGGAACGGGAGAAAGAGTTCCATAATTGGCTGCAAAGGGCCCGCGCCGATTTTGCGGCGGTGGCGCAGTTGTCCAACAAGCACCTGATCACCGAGCAACTTGCCAAGGGCGTCGGTGCCGACATCGCGGACCAGACGCGGCGGCGTTCGGCCGCTCGACTCAGTAAACCGGCCTTGCTGACCGCCGGCCTCGTCCGCAGCGAGGCGCAGGCGCAAACCTCGGCCGTCCGCATCGAGGGAGATCGCCGGAATGCCTGAGGGGGTCGACCCTCTCGCAAAGCGCTTCAAGGCAGCCGTCGGCGTCGTTGAATCACGCTGGCTGCAAGCTGGCTTGCGCCCGCGAAGGCTCGACGCCAGAGAACTTGCTACCTACCGGGGGCGCTCCGCCGAAATCGGCTGGCGTTTCGACTGCGACTTTTCCGATCGCCGGCGCCGGCTCGACGTTCTGGTGACTGCGGCCTTTCCTTTTGCGCCCGCGCGGATCGCGCTGGTCGACCGTCCGTCCTTTTTGACTTGGCCCCATGTCGAAAGCGACGGCGCGCTCTGTCTGGTGCCGGATCACGCCACGTTTCCCATCGACGATCCGTACGCAGGAATCGCCGAACTGCTTGAGATGACGTTCGATCTGATCGAAGCGCTGGTCCGCGGCGAGCGCAATGGCGACTTCCGAAGCGAGTTTCTCACATATTGGCATCATGCAGGACGCGGACCGGCGCGGACCATCCTGTCTCTGATCGAACCCGCGCCGCCATCGCGGATCGTCAGGATCTGGGAAGGCGCAAGAAGAACTATCATCGCTGACAATGACGACACGTTGCGCGCTTGGCTTCGCAATTTCGTTCCGGTAATCCCCGCAGCAGAGCTCCACTTCAATAGCGGTTTGCTTGTCTGGATGGACGTCGTCCCGCTGCCGTCCGAATACCCCTCCTCGGCGAAGGACGTCTACGATATCGCTGCCCGCGCCGGCGTCGCCGATCATCTCGACGAACTTGCCCGCGAGATGCGTCAACGGCTGATCGTGGTGCTGGGCACGAGTACTGAGAACGGACCTGCGCTCGCAACCACGGTCATCAATCGACCGAAGATCGTTCGTGGATCGGATCCACTGATCGCCGGGTTTCGCCCCTCGCGCGTGCCCGACAACGTCCTGCACGCCCGACTGTTCGGGGGAAATGCCGCCGAGCGCACCTCGGTCGAACGCGTCGATCCGACATGGGTCCATGGGCGCGACCGCGATCCGCGGATTCCCACGCTGCGCGGGGCGACCGTCGCCGTTCTCGGATGCGGATCAGTCGGCGGACCGGTTGCGATGACGCTGGCCCGAGCCGGCGTCGGCAAGCTCATCCTCGTCGACAAGCAGACCTTCACGGGCGCCAATGTCGGCAGACACCCCCTCGGAGTCGGCTCGATCGGCGCAGCCAAGACAATCGAACTCGCGAAGCGTATCCGCTCGGACCTTCCGCACATCGAGGTGGAGTGTCATAACTCGCTCGTGCAGGACCTTCTGCTTCGCGCCGACTGTCCCCTCGCCGGTGTCGACCTCATCGTCTCGGCACTTGGCGATTGGCCGAGCGAATCCCTTCTCGACGAATGGCAGGCTGTCCAAAAAACGCGACGCTTTCCGATCGTTTACGGTTGGACGGAGCCGCATGCCGCTGCCGGACACGCGATCGTCGTCTCCGGCGTCGGCGACCGCTTGCGCGACGGGCTGGATACCACCGGATCGCCGCACCTCGTCGCCACATGTTGGGCACATGAAACCCTCCGGTACGAGCCTGCCTGTGGAGCGGCGTTCGATCCCTACGGCCCTGTCGAGTTGGGATTCATCACCTCGATGGTCGCGCAGACCGCACTCGACGCCCTTCTCGGTCAGGCGGCATCGGCTACACATCGCATCTGGCTCGCGCGCCGCACCTTCGTTGAAGCTGCGGGCGGCGCATGGAGCGACGAACTGCGAGCCATCGCTCCGCAAGCGCTCGACGGCGCAACCATGATCGAAAGACGATGGAGCCGGGCCGCGAAGGATCTGGCGGCGTGATCTCCTTCGACATTGGACAATCGGGACAGTCGCTCGCGTTCAGCGACAGCGTTCTGGAGCACTTCAACCAACACCGTCAAACCCGCTTTTGGCACAAGGAGGCCGGTGGACTGCTATTTGCACGATTTCAGCTTCCGGTGATCGACATCGACGTTGCTACCGGCCCGAGGCGCGGAGATCGACGGACCCGCTATTCTTATCGGCCCGACGAGGGGGCCGAACAGCGTGAGATCAATGACATGTTTTCGCGAGGGCGGCATTTCGTAGGCTGCTGGCATACGCACCCAGAGGATATCGCATCGCCTTCGTGTATCGACCGCCGAAACATCGCCGATTGCGTGCGCCGCTCCTACCACGCGCTGAATGGCTTCATCATGGTGATCGTGGGCAGGAATCCAATTCCGGACGGAATGTGCGTTTCTGTGTGCGACAAATCTTCCGTCTACGAGTTGGCATTTTCGCGAAACGCCGCGTCGATCGATTCTTCACTTCATCTACCCGCAGCTTGGCGCACCTTGAATGAAGCTCGGCAGATCTTCGAATGCCAGATGGCAGAGATATAAACCGAACGACAAAATCTCAACCAAGAGTAATAGCCGTTCGTCACTGGCGAGTGTGTTCTTGCGAGGCTCAGTAGTGTATTTTTTCTGTTGCCGCGCGGGCCGACCATAAGGGCCAGTGTGTTCCGTTCGCACAAGAGCTTCAGTGCACTAACCATGCCCTCCAATAATATCTGGCGAAAGCTCGCGCCGGGACGTGGCTACGAAATCGGCGTCAGGACATTCCTGTTCTGTCGACGTGAAAAATCCCCGTCGAGCAGCGGTTCGAAGTGGTCCAGAACAGGGGATCGATGCCTGCTTCCTGCGTCAGTTGTAATGTCAGAGGCGGCTCATCGAACGCGATCTGGCACCCGGAGGGTCACGAGAGGTTGACAATTAGGCTATCAGATATCTGCCTTAAGCGGCTGCCGCGATTCAGTCAGGCATTTGGAAGGGTGTCGGATCGCGAAAGCGGCGTAACACGTTCTCAGATATGCGTGCGACATTGTTGACATAGCCGGCGTGCGGGAGGCAACTGCCCCAAGCTATCGAGCCTACAGAAAAGACCGCGCCGCCTGCGGGTGTCTCAAAGAACGTCATATCCGCACGAATGGGCTCCCTTGGGGCATAATTCCATAGTCTGGTGAAATAATTAAGGCCGCCAAGTATGCGCGCGTAAGAACTGCCGTGTTGCTCGGAGGCGGCTACCACGAGTGCGTGACGGGGTGTACCGAGCTCCTCATTGACCACATCGATCTCGAGTCCGGCGGCTCCGCCGATGATGCCGAAATCGCCAATGACCTCTTCTGTTATGCCCTCGAAAATGAATCGAGCTCGGGCATCGTCACTGACGGCGAGACGACGATAATAACTGCCCCGATCGAAAGCTTCTGTCAGATATCCCACGCCTACCAGCGATTGTTCGGGTCTGCCTAAGTCCGGCCACATGCCGCAGAGGCGGCCAGTAAAACTGCTATGGGCTTCGCCAGCACCAAAGCGGCCGTTTCCTGAATGGCGCCGCCTGAATTCAACCAGGCCTTTTCGTTGAGGATGATAATCGATCGCACTGGTAAACCCGTTCCCGCCGAGGTACATGAGCCGTCCACCTCGATTGAGAAAGTCATCGAGGGCCTGCAACATCGGCAGCGACCAATATTCAGGATGACTCCCGGTAATAAGTACCCGACATTTGTCCAGTGCGGCCAAGCCCTCGCGGTCGAGGTCTTCGTCTGTCAGTATATGGTGATCCGGAGCCACGCGGGCGAGCCAGCCTAGCAAACAAAGGTCAATCTGGAAGTTCCAAAGCCACCCTCCAGGCTGGAGATTCACCACCGGCCGTCGCAGCGAGCCAATGCACCGCTCGCTGCCATCATCGTGCGGATCGTAGAGCGACTTACCTATGCCCGGGTGTTCGAAAGCCAGCAGATCGAGCGGCGTGTACGAGGACGCGATGCAACCGAGGTTATACTCGTTCGTTTGCCGCTGCATGGTCAAGTTCGCGTAGCACGCATACGTTGCAGTCGGGGCCAGAAAGGCAACATCGCTGGTGGCGTCGGCAGACTGCCGCACAAAGAACGGAACATAAAACTCTGCATCCGCGCCGCGTAGACGCGCGGCGTAGCAGCCGCTGGGCCAATCGGTCGGCACGGTAAGCCTCAGGTCTTCCTGCCAGCCGGGATTTTCAATATCGTCGTGGTGGAAGTGAGCCGCGCCGTACTGTTCAGGCGCGCGGCGCCAATCCATCGTTGGGCTTTCCCAAGCCGATCCCTGGACAGCGCGGGTGGGCTGATTGATGCACACGCCGTCATGACCAGAGCCTGATTCATCTGGAACGATTTCTGATACTGGCTCGCCCAGCAGATTCCAATCGCCGAGACAGGGCCAATTCAAAGGTTCAGTCGGCTTGCGTGATGCCAAATCGCTGAGTTCTTCGAGCGACAGTGCCGCAGCCAGAATCCGGGGGCGCTCGATTTTGCCATTGAAATGGTGGCAAGGAAATCCGTCGCCATCCCGCTCGGCGGCTATTAGAAGGCGGCCATCGCCATTCGCAGGCGGCTCTACGTCATCCACAGTAAGCCAGTTCGCGCCAACATGGTCATGCGTCCCGGAAGCGAGACGATGCGCAACGACCAGCAATTGACCGCGCTGGGCATCATAGCTAAGCGCAACGAAGCTCCAGAGCCAGAGAGACAAGGGACTGGCCAGGCGATAGATCCGTGGCTCAACTGGATTCCCCAGGATTGCTGCCAGGCAGCCGTCTGCCTCCAGCCGCAATGCCATCCCCCCGTCCCCTGCGGGGTTCAGCGTGCTGAGCAGGCAGCGCGGTTGGCCGGCAATAAGAGTCGGCATGATATTGGCGCAGACCGTTACCGACCCGAGATCCGCCAAGCGCTGCGACCCGTTGACCTCGATGTAGGAGCCGGCACGAATGGGCTGCTCGCGCCCGGGATAACGTGCTGCCTCCGGCGCCGCCATGACGGATGGGCGGAATGGTGGCATCTCCGGCCCGGCGTCGCAGCCGAGCAGCCGAACGAAGTCGCATTGGAAGCTGTCAAGTTTCAGACAGCTCACAGCGAACGCTATGCTTTCGCCAGGTTTAACGCTGTCGCGGTCGGCATAAGCGAGAATCGCTGGGCGATCAGACATCGTCACCTCCCTCCCGCATTGGGAGCGGCCCAATGAGGTGCTGCCAACGCTGTTTAAACACCCAGCACTCAACTTCCTCGCGCGATTGGAAACATGCCGGCGCCATGTCGACCACCCGCATGGGCAAATTCCGCGACCAGCGCGCAGCACGCCACTCGCTATACGGCCGCGTCATGATCGCGATCCATTTGCCAGCAAGCGGCTGTGAGCGCATCACGTCCAGAATAAAACGGAGCTCGGCGCTGTGGCGGCCGAAAGGTGCGACAAGGAACTCGCGGACCAGGTCAGAACGACCGGCAAACTCGGCCAAGGCAGAGCGGGCCGCAGTCGTACCGGCACTCTCAGGCGAGTACTGCGATTGAGAATTCCCGAACTCAGCGCTCGAACAGTCAACCGTCACCGTGGGGCTCCTAGCTTATTATGGCAATCCTTCGACTTGCGCCTTTGTCAGCCCAAGGCTATGCATCGGTGCCATCATCGTCTCAATATGCGACACTCTCGGCACCAGATAACACCTGCAGCACCAAACGGCACATTCACAGGTCGCAAGGTGCAGGGCTTCGTCACGTCCGACGAAGCCCCATAGTCGGGCTAGCTGTTGTCTCAGGCGGCCCCGTCGAGCCAAACCTTACCCAGGTCGATCTCAAATGTCGGGTGCATGGCGTAGCCCCTGACTTGCTTTGTCGAATGATTAAACAGGGAAAGCCAATAGGGCTGAATGATTATGCCGGAGTCCTGCAGGAGTGTTTCAATATCCTGCATGAGCGCCTTGCGTTTCTGCGGATCCGGAACCGCCAACGCCGAGTCGAGCTTCTTATCGAATTCCGGGTTTGACCATGCCGCCTCATTCCATGCTGCGCCGCTGCGATAGGCAAGGGCCAAGACTTGTACGCCCAACGGCCGCATATTCCAATTTGTTGTCGAAAGCGGGTACTTCAACCAATCGTTCCAAAAAGTGCTACTGGGTATAACCGTACGCTTCACCTTGAATCCGGCCTCGCGCAACTGCGCGGCAATCACGTCGCCCGTGTCCTTATGCCAATCCTCGTCATTACTTATAATCTCGTGTTCGAATTCCGTCTGACCCGCTTCGGCCATAAGGCGCTTGGCAGCCTCAATATCCCGTTTCTTTCCCGGAACCGGGTAAAATTCGGGATGTAATGGCGCAACATGATAGTTCGCGGCAATGGTGCCGTAGCCATTGGCGGCAAGTTGCAGCACAGCACCATTGTCGACCGCCAACTGCAGTGCATTGCGCACCCGCTGGTCGTCGTACGGCTTAGTAGTGACGTGGGCGCGACACACTAGCGTCGTGGAAGTTTTCGCCTCAGACTTCACCAACCCGAGGTCATCAAATGTAGTTACATTGCTTGCGAACGTCTGATAGTTCGCATCTACTTCACCTGATTCGAAAGCGCTCAGAAGAGCGGACGGATCGCTGCCATAGTCAATGAATTGCACTTCGTCGAGGTAGGCTTCACCGCCCCACCAGCTTCCATTTGTTCGACGCTTCAGGACGGCCTTTTGACCCACGTCCCATGACACTAGTTCAAACGGCCCGGTGCCAACGGGGTGTGCGACGAGGTCCGACCCGTTCTTTTCGTAGTCACGGTGAACAATGAGCGCGGGATAGTCGGCAAACCCCGGAATAATCGTAATATCGGGTTTGGGAAGGTTAAGTTTAACCGTGTGATCGTCAACTTTTGTAATGGCGCCCTCTAGCGCCTTGCCTGTCTTTTCATCAACGAGCGTGGCCATACGCGCAGCCATTGAGTTCCCAGGCACGTCCCTTTCACACCAGCGCAGCAGGTTAGACACTACGTCATCTGCGGTGAAATCGTCGCCATTGTTCCACTTGACGCCCTTCCGCAGTTGCAGGATATATTCCGTCGCGTCCTCATTCGTTTCCCAACTCTCAAGAAGCCTGGGTTCGAAAGTGTATCCCGTAGTATAATTGACCAACGGTTCTAGGAATTGGCGACAAATATTCGCTAAATCCGGAAGGTCATTTAGGCGCGGGTCCTTCTGACCATTGACCTGCATAGAAATCCGCAGAGTTCCGCCTTTCTTAGGCAGTTCTGCGGCATGCGCCGGCGGCATTGCATCCAGCATCGAGTACGCCATGGCTGTCGACGCACCGAAGACGGAAGCGAGCGCCAGGAACTCGCGCCGGTCCATTCCGCCCTTTTTTGCCTCCTCGGCAAGGCTGTCGAAGACCTTAGGCATGGGTTTGCCATGCTCAGTAAAATGCCCCATTTGAACCTCCCGAATTGGCTAAGGACAGCGGCTTTGTACCAGCACAGATAGCGCCAGGAACTTCGGCACGCTAAGACAGAAAGCTGTGCTTTTTGCCGCTGTTGCGCCATTCACGCACCGCAAGTTACAGAAAACAGCGCACGGGGCCATTCGAATTAAAATCAACCGGCAGGCGATTTTTTTTGCAAGTTCGTCGTCTGATTGGTTCGACGTTACCGCGTGGATGACCGGTCCGGTTTCCTCGTTTTGGTTAAACCTGACTTACTCTTATCCGGTCGATAGCTTGCCGCGCCTGCTTTTCGGCCTATCGCGCGTTGCGCGACGATTTGAACCTCGTCTCGAGACCGTTGTCTTGCCGCCGCGCGATGCAGCTACATGAACCGTGTCGGCTGGGCCACTTCATCTCGGGAGTCGCCCCTGGGCCGAGCAAGCTACTGCAGGATCGCCCCTCACGGCCTGGACCATCAGGAACAGAAGTGTCACTGCGGTCAAATGATTGCGACCGCAAGGACAATGCGTTTCAGGAGATAGAGCCACAGCGTTTCAGGAGATAGAGCCACATGATTCCTGCCCGATCACATCGCTGAGTGGTGAAAGCAAGGACGATAAGAAACCTGCTGCTGTCCCGATCTTTGCGGAAACGATTCATGTCCATACCCGCATCAAAACCGTCGCCCCAGAAGTGGGACCAAAATGTGTCTTACACCCATATCTGACACGGCTCTGACAGGCTGCTTTCCGATGTCCTCCACGACATGAATATCGGCCGGCAACTTCTGCCGCTCAGTTCTGACAACTTACTTTCACGGAAGACTTAGTTTGGCAGTGCGGCCCCCATCCACGACAAAGATCTGGCCGGTGACGAATGCGGCCTCGTCGGAGGCAATCCATGCGACCATAGCCGCGACTTCCTCAACACGGCCGGTTCGACCCAACGGATGAATGGCACCCAGCCGCCCCCGCGCCTGCTCGGGCAAAGCGGCGACCAAATTGACGTTGAGATCCGTATCGATCCAGCCGGGAGCCACGCCGTTGCAACGCACCCCGTCTGGCCCGCCATCGACCGCCACGGCACGCGTCAGGCCATGGAGTCCTGCCTTGGAGGCAGAATAGGCCGCGTGCCTCGGGTTGGACGCCAATCCCTCAATCGAGCCGATATTGACGATGGCGCCGCGGCTTCTTCGAAGATGAGGCATGGCGCGACGGATCAGCAGGAAAGGAGCATCAAGATTGAGCGCCATTGTGCGTCGCCATTCGTCCAGCCCCGTCTCATCTACCTTCGCTTCAACCATGCGCCCAGCGTTGTTGACGAGGATATCGAGTCGGCCGGCTTGTTGAACGACATCATCAATGATCACGGCCGGAACGTCGGGGTCGCAAAGGTCCGCGACTATCGTTTCTATATGGCCAGCCTCCTCAAGCTGAACCGCAAAGACCCTGGCTCCCTCGCCGGCAAGCCTGTCGGCGATTGCCGCCCCAATGCCGCTGCTGGCGCCCGTCACCAGGGCCACCTTCCCCGCGAAGCGGGTCATGCTACAGCCTTTCCACCGTTCACCTCGACAAACGCGCCGCACATGCAACGCGCGGCATCGGACGCCAACAACAGGACAACATCAGCGATGTCTTCCGGCCGCACGACGCGACCACGCGGCACCGAGCCGTCCAAGTCGGCCACCGCCGTATTCGGGTCCAGCCCTCGTGCGGCGAAGCCGATGCGCAGCATCGGGGTGTCGCATTCGTTGCGGCAGACCGTGTTGACCCCGACACCCTCTCCCGCGCGGTCTCGGCCCATCCACTGCGTCAGCGACGCGAGCGCTGTCTTGGGCGGTGAAGTCGGCATCGCCCAGTGCGGCAAGATGGTTAGTTGCGTTTCTTCCTCGGATGGCTCCGACGCCTTGTAGCCAGCCACTTCGAGCGTGTGGTTCGCGACACCAAGGACAAATTTCTCAATCAGAGCTGACGGCTCTGTGGGCCTGATCTGACGGCCATGCGCAATATCGCACAAGGCCGCCGCCTCGGCTGCGCCCGGCGCGTCATTCGATGTCCGAAGTTTCAACCTGAATCGTGGTGAGAGCATCTGCACTGAAGCCGCTTTCGTGGTTGGGTGCCCGAGCCTCCGCCGTAGGCCAGTACGATTTGGCTCAGGCTCAAAGGCGTCGCTCAAAAATTCCCCAGTCCGTCCGATGCAGGCGAAATCGCCAGGGCGGCCGCGACCTGCCGTAAGAGACCGGAGGGAGCGTCGATTCGGTGCCGGGCGCCGGCTTCGTCCAGCAATTTCGATGGGACTCTGATTTTGTAATGTTCCACCAGGTGCACGACGCAGGTCGGTGAGGTACAGGACGTGGCGTGACACCCAAAGGGGGCCAGGCTTGGTGGCCCTCGCCACAACAATCCATCTCGTTCTAGAAGACCCTCGGCGAACAAAGCGTGCCAACCGAGAGCGCATTGCGCAGTGAATTCTCCCAAAGCTGCGCGCCGCGCCTGAGTTCCGCCATCTGCCGCAGAAGGTATCCTCTCGTCCATTAGGCTTCCCCTGGCCACGTGCTTGGCAACTACGCCGGGCGCTTTCAGCAATCCGCCACCGGCAGTTCCTGCTCCTAGCTAAGGAGACTCAAAAGTCATGCCAACTGAGCAGTAGGAGCGCCAGAAAAGAGTTCTACAGGGCATTCAAAGCCTTAAACGACAGTCATCAGGAGGCAAGCCGACCGACACCGTGTCACGGACGCGACAAAACCCACAGTTGTGCCGGCACCCTGCGTTTCCCAGCATTGCTCGGAATCCGTCAGTGTTGGAGCCAGTTCCAATCTCGTAGACTGACCAGCAGGTGGCCAATCCTACTTGCAACAAAACCTTCAAATGAGTTTGCAGGATCTTAGCGCCCGCAAATCACCGACACTGCTATTGTCACTGCCAAGTCCGAGGTCATCACGGCTAAACAACCCGGTGGCGACAGGCGCTGACCACACAATACGCAAAGGCAGGTCAACAACCAATGGCAACGAGAGCACTCATTCTGGTCGAAGGCGATCCAACGGGTACTGGTCTTCTCTACATCCAATCGGCCCAGCGTCTTGGCCTTCATCCAATTACCCTGTCGGCTGATCCAGCTCAGTATAGCTATCTTGAGAGGAAAGGGTACGAGGCAATCCGTGTCGATACAGACGATCTCGATGCGCTTATCCGTGAATGTTCCCGTATAGGGGCCACTTATGACATTGCTGGCATTACGTCCTCCCTGGAGGCGTTCTATGCAACAATTGGCAAGCTCTGCCAGTATTTCGATCTGCCGGGACCGAACCCCACATCGATTGAACGATGCTGCGACAAATTCACCCAACGTCAGCTCCTCGCGGAGGCCGGCGTTCCAGTACCTGCTTATCGCTTGGCAGAGAATGCGACAGACGTCGATAGCGCTGCCGCGGAGATCGGGCTGCCGGTGATTCTTAAGCCGGCCGTGGGCGCAGGCAGCAGAGGTGTCCGATTGTGCAGCGACGCCAATGAGATGACCCAACATACGACGTATTTGTTGGGCGGGAAACACATATGGCGGTGCTCGCCAAAGATACTGGTCGAAGAATTCGCACAAGGGCCACAGTATAATCTTGAAGTAATGGGAAATGAGGTCATTGGGGTTGCCGCCGCTGACTACGGCCCACCGCATTTCGTCTGTCGTGAACACATTTATCCGGCCCCTCTGACCGCTGACGAGTGTGAACGTATCACCGATGTTTCGTTGCGCTGTTTGCGAGCTCTCGGCCTTGGCTGGGGGCCAGCGAACATTGAACTCCGGTGGACGAAGCGTGGCCCAGTCATCATTGAAATCAATCCGCGTCTTGCGGGTTCGCCCGTTCCTCAACTGGTTCAGCTGGCTTACGATGTCGATCTTGTCACCGAGCACATCAAGCTTGTCATCGGCGACGAATGGGATTTGCGCAAAAGGCGTTCGCACACTGCGGCCGCGCGGTACCTAATTCCCGATTGCGACGGCACTCTCGATTGGATCAATGGCGACCGTCGGGCAGCTGCTATATCAGGTGTTGCGGAGGTCAAAATGTATGTTGAACCCAAGACACCGATCGTCAGGAAAGGCGATTACCGAGACCGGATCGGTCATGTCCTCGCCGCTTCGCCCACCCGTTCTCGGACCGAAGCGACACTTCAGCGTGCCGTCGACTTAATCGACTGGTCGATCACACCATTTCCGACCCTTGGCGAACAGGAACAGTCCCTGGGCCAAACCCTCTCTTCGTCGACGCCGCCGGTAAGAGATAATCGTTACTAAGCCCGCTTGATCTAGCAAACGGACAACGCGCCAAGCGAGGAGCGGCCATGACCACGCTACCTCGCTGGCGAAGGTGCAGCCGATGCAAGGCTTGTTTGTACAGGTGAGTGTATTGCAGCATGAGGGCACGATCGAGCGCGGAACTCAGGTGAGACGTGAGAGGGCGCTGCCGCTTGGCGTTGCATGTGCGTTTCCGGTATGCGCAAAACGCGCCCAAGGTGCGGAGAATTGGGACACGGACCGCCGATATATCGACTTCATCGGCGGCATGGGCGCTTGCGGTCGGATATTCGCATCTGAAGGCGGTTGACGCGGTCAGAATGCAACTGCAGCGCTTCACCCATACCTTCTTCGGCAGCATTCCTTATGACGGTTTCGTGCGGCTCGCCGAACGCCTCAAGAGCGCCTTGCCTGCGACGCGGATAGCCGAGTTCATCGAGCACGACGAAGTCGAGCCGGGTAAGATGATCGGCAATGCGGCCGTGCCGGCCGGCACGGGTCTCGGTTTCGAGAGTGTCGACCAGGTCGACGACATTGAAAGAAGCGGCCGCGCGCACCATTGCGGATCAATGATCGGGCAATGGCGATTGCTAGATGCGACTTGCCCGTGCCGCTGCCACCGACCAGGACAACATTGCGCTGATCGGCAACGAAAGCGCCGCCGGCGAGATCACGGATCAGGCTCTCGCGTACCGGTGAAGTCGAAGTCGTCGATGTCTTTCGCCAGCGGTAGCTTGGCGACGTGAGCTGGTATTTGATGGAGCGGGCCTGCTTCCCCGATATCTCGGCCTGGAGCAGATCACCGACGATCCTCGGCGGCTCGTGCTGCCGTTTGTTGGCAACGCCCATGATCTCGTCATAGGCCGAGCGCATCCCGTAGAGCATCGGCACTCCCATCGGGTCCAGCACTTCGGTGCGTTCCATGGCTGTTCGTCCTCCTAAGACTGTCATAGCGGGCGCAGTCGGCGATCGGCTTGTGAGCCAGCTTCAGCGCCTGTGGAATGGAAAGGATCGTGCCCGGCGCCGGATCTCGGCTACGGGCCAGGACGTTGAGGATCACCGCCGCCGATGAGACACCATGATCGAGGGCTTCCTGACAGGCCGCCTCGACCGCGTTCAATCCGTCACTCAGCACACAGGTGAGGATCGACACCATCTGACGGTCGCCGTCATCGGCAGCCTTGAGCTTGAGGCGCACCTTCTCCATGGCTCACGGCAGAACCCAGGCCCGGAACGGCGCGCCGTTGCGCAGTCCACCGGGCTTGCGGGCCAGAACCGGCACGTAGTGCCAGGGAGCGTAGATCACCTCGTTGCGCCGAAGCAGCGGGTATGTTCTCCAACGACGGCGCCGTTCCTGGCGGATGACGATCCGATCGGCATAAGCATGGATCTCAACCGGCCGGCCGACGGCGCTCGACAGCACCGAGTATTTGTTGTTGTCGAAGCGCACCGTGCAGGTCTTCGACACCGAGGCGGGAACGGGGACTGTCGGGAATTCTGTGCGCGAGGCCATGATGATGGAAAGGAGAGAATCATCGCATGGCTATTGAGAAGGAACTTCTGGA